>CAZVME010000007.1:0-12092 GCA_964628835.1 uncultured Gammaproteobacteria bacterium
CCTTTTGGGGACTTGGATGTCCCAAAAGGCATCACGAGATCAAAGACTCGCTTATTCCAGAATTGCTCATATAGATGCCATCTCTTTCGCTCTCAATCTGAATATCCCGGAAAGTAATGGTGCGGTTGTCATTGCCACTACCATCAGCAGGGCGACCTAAATAGATTCCGTTGCGGTCGATATCGCTGATCGATAACTGGGTAAAGGCACCAGAAAAAGCGTTGAGTTCAGAGTTGATCCCATCCATACCGCCTTGAAACGTGAGCCCCGCTATATGTGCACGGCTGCCCATCAGGGCTAACGTATGTTCACCAGAAGCACCTTCCAGCCGGCCGCTGGTGCCGGGTGCTGTGAAGCTGGCTATGGCGCCACTCTTTTGCCCACGCACAGGTATGGTTGAACCGCCGCCCTGCAGCGTCTGTCTGCCCTGCAAGGTCTGCGGACCGGTCACGTTGCCATTTTGGATAAGCAAGCTGTCATTGCCGGCTGCCGTAGAGGTGGCTGTGACAGAACCGGCCCCATCAATATAGGCCACCCGGTCAAAGGGCACCTCGGTATAGAAGTCTTCCACCCCTTCCTTTTCCGACTGGCCAAAGACAATGTCGGTATCCCGCTCCAGTCCCGCGACCATGCGCCTTGCCTGTCCCGTTAACGTCCCTTTGGAACTGGAGCCAGCACCAAATGGTATGCGCAGACGTAGGCCGATCTGGTGGCGGTCTCGGCGCAAATCGTCATCCGAGTATTCGTACTCCGCCGTAAGCCGTGAACCGGGTAGGCTGGGGAGGATATCGTTGAGCGCCAGTTCAACCCGGGCTTTTGGCCCCTTGACCGATTTGTAACTCTCGTCGTGATCGAAATAGAAACCGCCGACATAGAGGCCCAATATCCCTGAATCACCACCAACCGGCAGGCGCAGGCCAACCTCGGCGTCAACACCATGCTGTGCCACTTCCCGACCACCGACCATATAGATGTTGTTGCCTTTCAGCAGTACGTCGGCAAAACTGCCGCCAGCCTTTTGTGGAGAGGTTGCAGGACCATACCAGTTGAAACGTGCGTCAAGCGACTCCGAGAGGGCCTCAAAACCGCCAGACAGTTGCCAGAAGTTGTTGTCGTGATCGGTGTGGCGTAGATCGGCTCCTATCCAGGCTCCATAATTGAAGAGGGAATCAGACATCTGCCTATAGCCCAGAGCCAAGTTGCCTTCCATGATTCCACGTTCAAACAGCTTGCCCCGAATATCAGTGAAGAAGAGGCTATCTGTATCCTGTGTCAGGGGTGCAAACAGCACCACTTCGCCGCGGCTTGCGTTGTCTGTACCGTAGTAACCACCGAATTCGATCCAGGGATTCCATTTGTTATCCGCCGCACCTACCGGAGCGGCAACTCCGAGGCATAGCAGCAAAATGAATGGTGGAATCCAACTCTTTTTCTTTTTCGACATGGTCGTTTTGCATGAGGTTTATATGATTGAGTAAACATGATATCAATTAAATTATGAACTTGTAAGCGTCACGAGAGATTGCTGGCAACGCTCTTTTAAACCTAGAGGCTAATGGCGGGTTTTGGCACAACTCGGCCCATGAGGAACAATAACGATATGTCTGCTTTGGGGAGGTTAGAGCAAATCTGACGCTGACTGTTTGATCAAGTCTGAGTTACTACAGTTAAAGCCATATGGTGGGGTAGGGGGAAGCCAAGGCTTCCCCCTACTAATATAATTTTAAGTGCAAGAACCGCAGCAGACGCCAGGACGTTCCTCTTCCTTCTTCTCGTCTGAGGACTCATCCTGAACTTCAACCTTGATTGAAATTGATGCTCCCAGCTTATCTTTACTGTCTTTCTCTTCAGTTGAACTCTTCTCTATCTCTTCGCTCATGTCACTGTGTATCCTTGTACTAGGGTAATAACAACCGCAAACACCTTGATAAGGTGCGGGGATGTGAATTGGTGGGCGGTCGCAGGATCGAACTGCGGACCCCTGCCGTGTGAAGGCAGTGCTCTCCCGCTGAGCTAACCGCCCAGTGTTGTCACTCACTGAGACCGCGAATTCTACTGCATGCCTGTTCTATCCTCAAGTTGCAGGTTTTACATATTTTCCAGGTTTTTACGCATATCTGCCAGTTGTATGGGGCCTGGCATGCTGTAGATAAATTTGGTAAATCGGCTTAATATCCCGATCAAAAATGCATCTGGTCTGCTAAAATGCCCCCCTTTTGAACAATAAAGCAATGTAATCAATGATCATAAGCACCCGTTTTGCCCCCAGCCCCACAGGTTATCTGCATGTGGGAGGCGCCCGCACCGCCTTGTTTTCCTGGCTGTATGCCCGCAAGCATGGCGGCCAGTTTGTGCTGCGTATTGAAGACACCGACCTGGAACGCTCCAGCGCCGAATCGGTGAATGCGATCCTGGAGGGTATGACCTGGCTGGGCCTGGAGTATGACAAGGGGCCGTTTTACCAGACGGAACGTTTTGACCGCTACAGTGAAATCATCCAACAGCTGATGGAGCAGGGGCTGGCCTATCGCTGCAACTGCTCGCGCGAGCGCCTGGACGTCATGCGGGATGAGGCCATGAAACGCAAGGCCAAGCCGCGTTATGACGGCCACTGCCGGAACCGGAATATCGATCCGAATGAGCCGCATGTGATCCGTTTTCGCAATCCTGAAGATGGCGTAGTGGTGGTGGATGACATGGTGCGGGGACGAGTGGCGTTTCAGAACACCGAACTGGATGATCTGATTATCCAGCGTACCGACGGTTCCCCCACCTATAATCTGACCGTGGTGGTGGATGATATGGACATGGAGATCAGTGTGGTAATCCGCGGTGATGACCATCTGAACAACACTCCGCGCCAGATTAATATCCTGCGCGCCCTGAACCAGGAGCCACCCAAATATGCCCATGTGCCCATGATCCTGGGGGATGACGGAGCCCGTCTCTCCAAGCGTCATGGTGCCGTCAGCGTTATCCAGTATCGGGAAGATGGGTTCCTGCCTGAGGCATTGCTCAACTATCTGGTGCGCTTGGGCTGGTCCTATGGGGATCAGGAGATATTCTCTCTGGACGAGATGATCGAGCTGTTTGATATCGACGCGGTGAACAAGGCGGCTTCCACTTTCAATACTGAGAAGCTGTTGTGGCTGAATCAGCACTATATAAAGTCCAGTGATCCGGCCAGGATCGCCCACCTGTTGAGTCCGCACATGGGTAAGCTGGGTATAGATCCCAGCCAGGGGCCTGATCTGGTGGAAGTGGTGAAGGTGCAACAGGAGCGCGCCAAGACACTGGTGGAGATGGCGGAAATCAGCGCCTTCATCTATCAGGATTTTGCTGAGTATGATGCGAAGGCGGCCAAAAAGAACCTGCGCCCGGCTGACAAAGGTCCCCTGGAGGCGGCCTTCGAGGCGTTGGCGCAACTGGAAGATTGGACACGAGAAAATCTGCACCAGACGGTGGAGCAGGTGTCTGCAGCCCTGGAGGTAAAGATGGGCAAGGTGGCCCAGCCTCTGCGGGTGGCGGTGGTGGGGCGGGCGGCATCCCCCGGCATCGACGACACCCTGTATCTGGTGGGCAAAGAGGCCAGTGTGCGGCGTATCCAACGGGCGCTGGAGTTTATCAGCCAACGGGAACAGAACGCCTGACCTAGCGGTTGCTGGCACTTAATCCCACTCTTAACTTACTTTAAGCAAGAAACAGATCTATGAGCGAACATGAAACCACGGCGCCATCCAATTTTATCCGTCAGATCATCGATGCTGATCTGAAGGCAGGGAAGAATGCAGGACGGGTGCACACCCGCTTCCCCCCGGAGCCCAATGGCTATCTGCACATCGGACATGCCAAATCCATCTGTCTGAATTTTGGTATTGCCCGCGACTATGCCGGTGGCAAATGTAATCTGCGCTTTGATGACACCAATCCGCACAAAGAGAACGAGGAGTATGTGGAGTCCATCAAACAGGATGTGAGCTGGCTGGGGTTTGGTTGGGAGGATCGTCTGTTCTATGCCTCAGACTATTTCGAGCGTTTGTGCGAGTTTGCTCAGGAGCTGATCACAAACGGCAAGGCCTATGTGTGTGACCTGGATGCAGAACAGACCCGGGAGTATCGCGGCACCCTGACCGAGCCGGGTAGGGAGAGCCCCTATCGGAACCGCACCGTGGAAGAGAACCTGGAGCTGTTTCAACGCATGCGTTCAGGTGAGTTCGAGGATGGGGCCAAGGTGTTGCGCGCAAAGATCGACATGGCCGCGCCCAACATGAACATGCGTGATCCCACCCTGTACCGTATCCGCCACGGCGTGATCCATCACCAGACCGGCAGCGAGTGGTGTCTCTACCCCATGTACGACTTCACTCACCCCATATCTGATGCCATCGAGGGGATTACCCACTCCATCTGTACTCTGGAGTTTGAAGACCATCGTCCACTATATGACTGGGTGCTGGATAACATCAGCATCGACTGCCATCCGCAGCAGATCGAGTTCTCCCGTCTCAACCTGCAATACACGGTGATGAGCAAGCGTAAGTTGACGCAACTGGTGGATGAGGGCCATGTAAGTGGTTGGGATGACCCCAGGATGCCCACCATTGCCGGTCTGCGTCGCCGTGGTTATACCTCAGGGTCCATTCGTACCTTCAGTGACCGCATCGGCGTCACCAAGGCCGACAACTCGGTGGAGATGGGGATGCTCGAGGCCTGTATCCGCGAGGAACTGGACAAGAACGCCCCGCGGGCCATGGCGGTGCTGAACCCACTCAAACTGGTGCTAGAGAACTTTCCAGAAGACCAGGTGGAGGAGCTGCAGGCGCCCAATCACCCCAAATATGACTCCATGGGCAGCCGTACCCTGAAATTCACCCGAGAGATCTACATCGACCGGGCCGATTTTCGGGAGGAGGCCAACAAGAAATACAAACGTATGGTTACCGGCGGTGAGGTGCGGTTGCGCAACTCCTATGTGATCAAGTGTGAGCAGGTGATCAAGGATGATTCTGGCGAGATCACAGAGCTACGTTGCAGCTACGATCCAGACACCCTGGGGGCCAATCCACAAGGGCGCAAGGTGCGGGGAGTGATCCACTGGGTCTCAGCCACTGAGGGGGTAAAGGCTGAGGTGCGGCTGTATGACCGTCTATTCAGCCACGCAACTCCAGATGCGGACAAGGAGGTGGAATCCTTCATTGATCACCTCAATCCAGACTCTCTTAGCACAGCAGCTGAATGTGTAGTGGAGCCAAGCATTGCCACCGCCGAGCCTGGGAGCCAGTTCCAGTTTGAGCGTGAGGGCTATTTTTGTGTGGACAGCAGAGAGTCCAGCCCAGAGAAGCTGGTATTCAATCGCACCGTTAGCCTGCGTGACTCCTGGGCCAAGATTGAAGGCAAGGGGAAATAGCCCGGCAACTGGTAAAAGGCTGAAGAAACCCCAAAAAATGGCTAGACAAAACGGCCTGCTTCCCCTAATATTCGCCACTTGATTTTTCGGGGCCATAGCTCAGCTGGGAGAGCGCTACACTGGCAGTGTAGAGGTCGACGGTTCGATCCCGTCTGGCTCCACCAAACAAATAAAATTCGGTCGGACGATGGGACCGGGTTTTTACATAGAGTTTCACTGTCCCCATCGTCTAGAGGCCTAGGACACTGGCCTTTCACGCCGGTAACAGGGGTTCGAACCCCCTTGGGGACGCCAATATAAACAAAGGCTTAGGGTTTTCCTGGGCCTTTTTTATTGCCTGTACTTCATGCGTATTTAAGAGTAGTTTGTATATTATACATACACGATTGTAACTCTTTATTTGCACTACATTCGGCGCATAGTATTAAGGAAAGGCAGTCACTCTAATTAATATGCATTCAATTCAGTTATTCCTAATTTCTCCAGTGATTTTCTGTTTCCACTGATCATCGCTACATAGCTATTTTTAAATCTATAGCCAATTTGTGTATCACAGATAGTCATCCCGCCAAAAAGCTGAACTGTCCAAACCGACAATCCAGTATCCAATTCACTAATCATGCCTTTATATCTAACTGTGTCACCTCCGAGTACATTTTCAACCTTGTATCTTGTTGACAATGAGAATAAATTCCTTACAAGCTCTATACCTGTTGGTGATGGAGTGAAAACCTCAAAATCACTGTCTGTTGGTAGCACTTTTTTAGTTATTGGAACTGAACATACTAGCTATCCATACACCTACCCAATAAACCACCCAAAGAACCGCTAGGCCCACAGCTAATGTCCTCATGGTGATAAATATCCCAGGACTGTGGATTGTAAAAGCATAGGCAACCCATAATATAGAAAATATTACAAAGGCCCTAGAGAACCATTCTCGAATAATCATTAATTAATCCTAAATAACATGCAGTTTGCTTGGTCTTAGTGCTAGGTCACAGGTGCCTTTTCAGGCTTTAATTTCTACTCTACCCGTAGGAAAAGACATATAGGCTATAGCTGCCGAAATACCCTGCCATACTACCTACAGCAGCTCTAACTGAGCGTCTATAAAACTCAATTGTGATTTCAGTGCATTTCGCCTGCATTGAAGATTACATGTCCCCTTTGTTGTCTCGAAGGCTAGCAACAGTAGAGTGGGTAAATAGCCTGACCCTTGCCATATAGAGGCTATAGAATTTGGAGGGATGGTGCATGAATAAATATCAATTATCCTCATCATGCGAGGAGTAATAGGTAGTAGCAGGACGCTTGGTCCAGGCAAAGCTGGGGTTATGGTGTGATTTAAAGGTTTTTCCGGTCAGTAGTCGCGTAGCGTCAGTTTGGATGATATGCTCAAGAAATAGTGAATATTATAATAAACTAATCAATTATTAGCTCCAGGTTTGAGCGCACATAAAAAGGTTTGAGATATGCAGGATCCAACATCCAGTTCGGATAGCGAGATCGGGCGGGTCGAGGTCAAAGAGACCACCTGTTACATGTGTGCCTGTCGTTGCGGCATTCGGGTGACGCTGCGTGATGGTGAGATCCGACATATTGAGGGTAATCCCAATCATCCACTGAACAAGGGGGTGATCTGCGCCAAGGGTTCCTCCGGCATCATGAAGCAGTATTCTCCAGCCCGTCTGACCAAGCCGCTGCGGCGTAAGCAGGGTGCCGAGCGCGGTGAGTCGGAGTTTGAGGAGATCTCCTGGGAAGAGGCGTTTGGGATCATGCAGGAACGGTTGGCGAAGATCCGTGCCGAGGATCCCAAAAAGTTCGCGCTGTTTACCGGCCGCGATCAGATGCAGGCCCTGACTGGTCTGTTCGCCAAGCAGTTTGGTACTCCCAACTATGCGGCGCATGGCGGTTTCTGTTCGGTCAATATGGCTGCAGGACTGATCTACACCATCGGTGGATCTTTCTGGGAGTTTGGAGGTCCCGATCTGGATCGGGCCAAGCTGTTTATCATGCTGGGCACTGCGGAGGATCACCACTCCAACCCCATGAAGGTAGAGCTATCCAAGTTCAAACGCGCCGGTGGCCGTTTTGTTTCTATAAACCCAATCCGTACCGGTTACTCGGCCGTTGCCGACGAGTGGGTGCCGATAAAGCCAGGTACAGATGGCGCGCTGTTGCTGGCCTTTATCCACGAGATTATCAAACAGGGTCTGTATGACCGCGATTTTCTGGTGCGATACACCAATGCTGCGGAACTGGTGATCAATGATCCAGACAGTGATGAAGATGGTCTGTTTAAACGCTTTGAGATGCACATTGAAGAGGGTTGTTTTGATCCCCAGAACAAACTTTGGTGGGACCGCGACCTGGATAAACCCATCTCAACCCATACCGAGGGGGTGGACCCGTATCTGCTGGGTGATTTCACCCTGGATGATGGCACCCCGGTAAAACCGGCCTTTCAGATGTTGAAGGAGCGGGTGGAGGAGTATACCCCGGAATGGGCAGCGGGGATCACCGGCATCCCGGCCGATAATATCCGCCGTCTGGCCCATGAGATGGGTGTTACCGCTCGGGATCAGAAGATCGAACTGCCGATCCAGTGGACCGACTGCTGGGACAAGGATCATGAGTCGGTAACCGGCAACCCGGTGGCCTTCCACGCCATGCGAGGTCTGGCGGCCCACTCCAACGGCTTTCATAGTATTCGTGCCCTGGGTATCCTGATGAGCATCCTGGGTACTGTGGACCGACCGGGCGGTTTCCGGCATAAGGCACCGTTCCCCCGTCCCATACCACCCTGTCCCAAACCGCCCAACAGTCCTGAAGGGGTGCAGCCCAACACACCGCTGGATGGTATGCCCCTGGGTTGGCCGGCCAAGCCGGATGACCTGTTTGTAGATGCTGAGGGTGAGGCTGTACGCCTGGATAAGGCGTTCTCCTGGGAGTATCCGCTGTCGGTGCATGGCCTGATGCACAATGCCATCACCAATGCCTGGCGCGGCGACCCCTACAAGATTGATACCCTGATGCTGTTCATGGCCAACATGGCCTGGAACTCCTCCATGAATACCGCCAACGTGCGCGAGATGCTGGTGGATAAGGAGGAGAACGGCGAATACAAGATTCCATACATTATCGTCTGCGATGCCTTTCAGTCTGAGACCATCGCCTATGCCGATCTGGTGCTGCCGGATACCACCTATCTGGAGCGGCACGACGCCATGTCCATGCTGGATCGTCCCATCTCGGAATTTGATGGGCCGGTGGACTCGGTGCGTATCCCCGTGGTGCCGCCAACCGGTGACTGCAAGCCGTTTCAGGATGTGCTGGTGGAGATGGGAGGGCGTCTGGGACTGCCCGCGTTTGTGAATGCGGAAGGGGTTCCAAAGTTCCGCGACTACCCGGATTTTGTCACCAACTATGAGACCTCGCCCGGTTCCGGTATCGGGTTCCTGGCCGGCTGGCGCGGCAAGGGGGGCGAGAAGTTCCTCAAGGGTGAACCTAACCCAAGACAGTGGGAGATGTATCAGAAGAACGACTGCTTCTATCACTACAAGCTACCACGCTCCTATCAGTACATGCGCAACTGGAACATGGGCTACCTGCGCTGGGCCCGCGCTCACGGTATGACCCGCTATGCGGAACCGATCACGCTGCACATCTACTCGGAGCCATTGCAGAAGTTCCGCCTTGCGGCCCAGGGTAAATGGAAGGGTAAACAGCCGCCAGAGCGTCTGCGTAAACGAGTTGAGACCAACTTCGATCCGTTACCGTTCTATGGTGAGCCCCTGTTGTCGAAACTGGTGGATACCCATGAGTATCCGCTCAATGCCTTGACCCAGCGTCCCATGGCCATGTATCACTCCTGGGACTCACAAAACGCCTGGCTCAGGCAGATCCACACCCACAACTACCTGTTTGTGAATCCGCAGCTGGGTCGCAGTCAGGGCTTTGATGATGGCGACTGGGTATGGGTGGAGTCACCCACTAACAAGGTGCGCTGTATGTGTCGCTTCTCCGAGGCAGTGGAGCCGGGCACGGTCTGGACCTGGAACGCCATCGGTAAGGCGAGTGGGGCCTGGGGGCTGTCGAAAAAGGCCAATGAATCGAAAAAAGGATTCCTGCTCAATCACCTGATCCCGGAAGAGTTGCCACCCTGTGAGGATGGAGACAACCTCTCCAACTCAGATCCAGTCACCGGTCAGGCCGCCTGGTTTGATGTGCGGGTCAAGGTGTACAAGGCTGGTCCGGATGAGCCAGGGGAGACCTGGCCTCAGTTCAAGCATCAAAAGCAGGTGCCGGGGCAGTTGGGGAGACGTGGCAAGTGGCAGGCGTTCATCGCCGGGAAATTTGGCAAGGTGCTGGGACATAAAGCATCCCTAAAGAGTGGTAAAAACTGATGACACAGTTAGCCCTGGTTATTGATCTGAATGTTTGCGTTGGCTGTCACAGCTGCGTCACCAGTTGCAAGGAGTGGAATACCTCAGGCTGGGCAGGACCGCTGCCAGACCAACGTCCCTATGACGCCGACCCCACCGGCACCTTTTTCAACCGGGTGCAGACCTTCGAAGTGGGGGAGTTTCCCAAGACCGAGACCATCCACTTTCCTAAATCCTGCCTGCACTGCGAAGATCCACCCTGTGTTCCCGCATGTCCAACCGGTGCCAGCTACAAGCGTGAGGACAACGGTGTAGTGTTGGTGGATTACGACAAGTGTATCGGATGTAAATACTGCTCCTGGGCCTGTCCCTACGGCGCGCGTGAGTATGATGAGAACCAGAGGGTGATGAAAAAGTGCACCTTGTGTATAGATCGCATTACCGATGAGACCCTGCCCGAGTCTGAGCGCAAGCCAGCCTGTGTGCTCTCCTGTCCCACCGGTGCGCGTCTGTTTGGTGATGTGCATGATCCGGATTCAGAGGCGTCTATCGCCATTCGGGAGCAGGGTGGATATCAGTTGATGCCGGAGTGGGGCACCCAGCCATCCAACCACTATCTGCCGCGACGTAAGGTGCGCATCCACATCCATGAGGATGAGTTGATCCGCTCCGACAATCCGCTGGTGAAGGAAGAGTTGCCAGCACTGCCGGAAGATGTGGAGACCCTGGACGATGTGGCCTGGTAACGAACTATTTGGAGCGACAAGATGCATCCAGCATTTTCGGTAATCTTTTTAACTACCCTGATTGGGGTTGGCCAGGGATTGTTTCTGGCGCTCTATACCGGGCAGGTATACTCACTGGCAAACCTGCTGCCAGCCCAGGACAGTCAGGGTTTCTATGCCGTGGGTAGCCTGCTGAGTCTTCTGTTTTTGGCGCTGGGACTGTTTGCATCATTCTTCCATTTGGGGCGTCCGGAACGGGCCTGGCGTTCCATGACCCAGTGGCGCACCTCCTGGCTCTCGCGCGAGGTGATTCTGCTGCCGCTGTTCATGTTGCTGGTGTTTCTCTACGGTGCGGTTCAATATTTTGGTATGACCGGAGTCTGGTTCACCATCCAGGACACACTGCCGGTGGATGCCAGTCTGGTGGTGGGGCTGTTGGCCAGTATCAGCGCCTTTCTGCTGTTTGGCTGTACCGCCATGATCTACGCCAGCGTCAAGTTTCTGCAAGAGTGGCATTCGCCCTTGACCATTGTTAATTACACCTTATTTGGCATCGCTTCCGGGTTTATGCTGGCGGCGGCATTTTCCGCCTACAGTGGCATCAATCTGGCGATGTTCTATGGTGTTTGGGCAGTAGTCTTTACCCTGCTGGGGCTGATTACACGCGGGATCTCCCTGTACCGTAATCGCAATATTAAACGCAAATTCAGTCTGCAAAGCGCCCTCGGTGTACGGCATAGCAATATAGCTCAACAGACCCAGGGATTTATGGGTGGATCCTTCAATACGCAGGAGTTTTTTCACGGCCAGACGGATGCAACCATTCGCAGGATCAAGTACAGCTTTATGCTGCTGGTGTTTCCGCTGCCGGTGGGTTTGATGATCGCCTCATTTATGCTGGAGTCGGTTAATCTGTCGATCCTGGCCTTCACTATCCAGTATCTGGGTCTGTTGCTGGAACGCTGGTACTTTTTTGCCGATGCCAATCATCCGCAGAATCTCTACTACCAGTCTATCGCCTAGCGTTCATGAAATGCGCTGCCGAAGCCACGGGATATGGATATGGGTCTGAGCATATAGTCCAGGATGGACTTGGAGCCAGTTTTGATATCCGCCTGTACCGTCATACCAGGAATCACCCGTAACTGCTGTTCTTTGGCACCGAGATAATCCATCTCCAACTCGATCTTGGCACGGTAGTAGGGGCTACCCTTCTCATCCAGATAGGTATAGGCAGATATCTGGCGTAGGGTTCCCGCAATGCTGCCAAAACGCGCCGGATCAAAGCTGTCGACCTTCACATCTGCGGAGAGACCCTGGTGTATATGCCCAATCTCTGCCGGGTGGATACGGGTCTCCACGATCAGGTCATCGTGTAGTGGGACTATTTGCATAATTACCTGTCCAGGTTCTACTACCACATTGATGGTGGTGCCGGGAATGACACGGTTATCGGCTCCCAGGGTGATGACACCATTGTTGGTGGTGCAGGCAATGACCGTGCCTATGGCGGTGATGGCTCAGACAACTATGAATTTGACCCATTTGAAGGTAATGATTACTTTCATGGTG
>CAZVME010000007.1:12192-69635 GCA_964628835.1 uncultured Gammaproteobacteria bacterium
GTGATGGTGGTGATGGTGGTGATGGTGGTGATGGTGGTGATGGTGGTGATGGTGGTGATGGTGGCGTAGGCTTGACTGATGCCATACAACTGGACGCAACTGCCGATCCAAATGCCGGTGACAATCCATGGACCATTACGGTGGAAGGTGTTGAGGTGGAGTATGATCTCGCGGCCCAGGCGTTGGAGCTGGCTCCAGACACCTCGGGCGTTGTTACTCTTGCTGACGGTAGTGAACTTATCTTTGATGGGGTTGAGAAGATCGAGTGGTGATCAATTTGCTGGCTTAGTCTCGATACTGTTAATGCCCTCGGTTGCCGTTTAGTATAGGCCATAAGATCCATGCCTTGGGCCGGTGTGGCCTGGATGTGGTTGTGTCCGTCACGTTATACTAGTTGAAATTGAAGCTGTTCTTCCAGTCACTGCGCCCAGTTAATTATCCCGGGTCAATTATCACGACCTAAGCATGATGTGGGTCATTCAAATGATGCTGCACCTTCAGGATGACTCTGTTAATCTGCACACTTTCTTGAAACTCTACCAGAGTGGTATTTCTAAATGAGAGCCGCATGGCACAACTCCTGTGCCTGTTGCGTAAAGAAAATTGAATTATCTGACCAGATTATTTGACTAACAGGTATCACGCTACTTAATTTAGAACATAAAATGGTGTTTCCCTGTTGAAAAACATTGTGGGGAACGGTTCCCGGCTTAAGTTTGTTGCCAGGAAGAGTATAGAAGGTGTCTTAAATACTATGAGTGTCCGGAAGAGTGATTTGTCGGAAATGAGTCTGTGGAATAACGTGTTCCACACGCGGGTACTATGGCTGGATGGTAGCTCCAGAGTAATAGCGCTGCCTGCGGTAGGACACAGATATGCTTGAGATCTCTGGGATAGGGGTACTCACCGCCTTTGCGGCTGGTCTTGTATCCTTTGTTTCACCATGTGTATTACCGCTGGTCCCAGGCTATATATCCTTCATTGCCGAGCAGTCACTGGAGGAGATGCAGGATCGTGGCGTCACCAGCAAGGAGACTCTGGCGGTAGCAGGTTTAAGCCTATGCTTTGTACTTGGTTTTGCTACTATTTTTATTATATTTGGAGCTAGCGCCACCGCCCTTGGCAGTATGTTTAGGGCCTACCGATACGAACTGAATATATTCGGTGGTGTCATTGTGATCCTGTTTGGCTTGTTCATGACTGGCCTATTCAGCCTAAATTGGCTGCAGCGGGATCTGCGCTTTCATGGTGATGTCTTCGGTGGTCGTCCGGTGGCAGCGTATCTTTTGGGCTTGGCCTTTGCCTTTGGTTGGACCCCCTGTGTGGGCCCCATATTGGGCTCGATTCTTGCCGTTAGCGCTACCTCAGTGTCGGTCAGTGATGGCGCTATCCTTCTGGCCATCTACTCTATGGGGCTCGGTGTACCATTTGTCCTGGCAGCTATCTTTACCGACCGTTTTTTACACCATGCCAAACGCCTGCGCCGCCATGGTCATGCCTTGCAGGTTATAGCAGGTGTGTTGCTGGTCCTTATGGGCGTGGTAATGGTGACCGGTTATATGAGCGTTTTTTCTATCTGGCTGTTTAGGACCATGCCCTGGCTGGGTGGATTTGGTTAGAACGTGATACCAAATCTGCTTTAATGCGCTATTTTGACCATGCGTGGCTTGGTTGTTCCAAAGAAATTACAGATTTATCAACGAACTATTTTTCAGGAGTTAAGATGTCAGTTATATCCACCCCGGACCAACATAAATTTCCGTGGTACGTAAGGTTGTTTTTCTGGAATCAGAAGCGACGCTACGGCAGCGTCCTTGAGCCAGCCTATCTGTGGGGACGTAGTCCCAAGGTATTTTCCACCCTGGCCATGTTGTATGGGGCGTTGGATCGGGGATCTTCACCCATTCCACCACCGCTACGTTCACTCATCACGGTACGGGTATCTCAGATCAACTGGTGTGAATTTTGCGTGGATATCAACTCCGCCACTGTCATCAAGAGGCATGTGGAGCCGGAAAAGTTGGATGCACTGGTCCATTTTGAAGAGAGCACACTGTACAGCGAGGAGGAGAAGGCGGCGCTCTCCTATGCCGAGGCCGTAACCCATTCACACCTCCAGCCTGATGCCGCCTGTTTCAAACGGTTGCGTGAGCATTACGACGATGATGCCATTATCGAACTGACAGCACTGGTCTCTTTTCAGAACCTCTCCAGCAAATTCAATGCCTCACTGGGAGTGGAGCCGCAGGGGTTCTGCAATATAGCCTCCATGCCACAGGGTCAGGAGCTTGAAGTAGAATGCAGTTCCTAGATTAGGCTCATCACAACCTGACGATCCATGGCCATGAGTCAGATGGCCAAAAACATGAAAAATTCCAGTATATCCGTTGCATAGCAACTCCGGCACGGGTAGAATGCGCTGTTTTCCGGCATGGAGTAACCTCTGTGCCACCTCCTTGCTTCACCGCAAATGCGGGAGGCTGATATTCCGAAAGGGGAAATCATGAGACATTACGAGATTATCTTTCTGGTGCATCCTGACCAGAGTGAGCAGGTCCCAAGCATGATTGAGCGCTACCGTTCAATCATCGAGTCAAAGGAAGGCCAGATTCACCGGCTGGAAGATTGGGGTCGTCGCCAACTTGCTTATCCCATCCAAAAACTGCCTAAGGCCCACTACGTGCTCATGAATATTGAGTGTAATGGTGAGGCCCTGACTGAGCTGGAAAATGCTTTCCGCTTCAACGATGCTGTGCTGCGTAATATGACCGTTAAACGCAAGAGCGCCATTACTGAGGCATCTCCACTGGCCAAGCCCCAGGATGAGAGAGAAGAGAGATCTGCACCTGCTCCCAAGCCAGCGGCAACTAAAGAGCAACCTGCTGAAGAAGCTAAAGAGGCCAAGGCAGAGGCGGAATAAGATCGGTTGCTCCGGTCTGTTTCATAGCTCAAATTATTGATGACCGTAGCTAACGGTCGCTACCAGAACATTTGGAGAGATTAAGTATGTCACGTTATTTTCGTCGCAGAAGATATTGCCGTTTTACCGCTGAGAAGATCACCGATATTGATTATAAGGATCTGAATCTGCTGAAGGCTTATGTCAGTGAAACTGGCAAGATCGTACCTAGCCGCATCACCGGCACCAAGGCCAAGTATCAGCGTCAGCTGTCCACGGCAATCAAACGGGCACGCTACGTAGCCCTGCTGCCGTACACTGACAAACACGGATAATTACCTGTATCGATGTGAAGGTCATGGCCCTTGTATCAATAGATCGGACTGAATAGATGCGTTTACTAGCATCCTTTGTGATGCAGGGAAGACCACAGGCAGTGATGGCAATTGGCGTCCTGGCTCTGTTGTCGCTGCTGGCTCCACCATTAAGTGTAATAAGTTCGGCAGTTGTAGCCCTGGTAACATTGAGACGGGGACTACAGGATGGTTTGTTTGTCACGCTGTTGGGTACAGCAGCATGCGCGTTGTTGGCGCTGTTGGTACAGATTGACGCTTTCTCGGTAGTTGGTTTTACCCTGTTGCTCTGGTTGCCGGTGTGGGTTTTGGCCTTGACCTTGAGATCTAACGGTTCACTGGCAGTGACAACCACCGTGGCACTGCTGTTTGGGTTATTGGTAATCGTAATCTATTACGTTGAGTTCAGTGACCCGATAGCTGCGTGGCGCAAGCTGCTGGAGCCGCTGTTACAAAGTTTTACTCAGGCTCAGACCCTGGAGGCAGGCCAGCAGAAATTGTTGCTGGATGTACTGTCACACTGGATGACTGGTCTGATGGCTGCGGGATTTTTCTTGCAGTTGATGATATCGCTGATGTTGGCGCGCTGGTGGCAGTCATTGTTGTATAACCCGGGTGGGTTTAGCAGCGAATTCCATCAGCTTAGATTGCCGCGGGGGCTTGCTCTATTTGCGATTGCGGTGATTGGATTACTGCTGTTGGATGTGGGTATTGGCAGCCCTATGCTGGATTATCTGGCCATGCTGCTGATAACGGCTTACCTGTTACAGGGGTTGGCTCTGGCCCACGGGCTTCGGGCGCAGTTTAAAGCCAGTTCAGGCTGGCTGTTTGCCATGTATATAATGCTGTTTATTGCCGTGCCGCACATGGTAATTACTCTGGCAGTCGCAGGGATAGCGGATGCCTGGTTGGATTTGAGGTCGCGTTTTGGGAAGGGAAGAGATTCCGGCGGGGCAAGCTAGTGTAGAACACTGCACTGATAATTTTACACCTGTTCAGAGGTAACTAAGATGGAAGTCATTCTGTTACAAAAAATTGAAAACCTGGGTGCTCTGGGTGACAAGGTCAACGTCAAATCCGGGTATGGAAGAAATTACCTGGTGCCCACTGGCCGCGCAGTATCTGCAACCAAGGAAAACCTGGAGGCTTTTGAAGCCCGTCGTACAGAGCTGGAGAAAGAGGCCGCTACACTGCTGGTCGCAGCTGAAGAGCGTAAAGCCAAGATTGAAGAGCTCAGCGTCAGCATCAGCCGCAAGGCGGGTGATGAAGGTCGCCTGTTTGGTTCGGTTGGCACAGCAGATATTGCTGAGGTGGTTGTTGCTGCCGGCGTTGAACTGGTTAAGCGCGAAGTACGTCTGCCCGAAGGTCCATTTCATAACACCGGTGAGTTTGAGGTGACCATACATCTGCACACAGATGTTGATGCCATACTGAAACTTGCAGTGGTTGCTGAAGATTAGGATGCACTGACAGGAACTCCTTGAACAACCGGGAGTTTCTTAAGTAGATCGGGCCGGACTGGGGTGGTTGCACACTGGTCCGGCTTTTTATTGTCTGGGTTTTGCTTATTTAATACCGAAAAACTGCGAACTCGTTTGGGTCTGGCATCTATTTGTGTGCCTCCGATTCGAGTTATGATACTGTGCTAAATAGGTACCATCAGAATAGTGTAGAGACAGAATCAGCCGGTAGATTTGCCGCTGTTTCCCATAGAAAACTAGAGTTTTCTGGTGATTTCTGAGCCAGTCACCCAACGGAATAACAGAACCAAAGATGCAAGAACAACCCTTTCCACCCCCTATGATGCCAGGTGAGGCAGCTGCTGCTGCCCTGCGGGTGCCACCACACTCTATCCAGGGTGAACAATCAGTTCTGGGTGGCCTTATGCTGGAAAACAGCGCCTGGGATCAGATTGCCGATAAGGTGGTGGATATAGATTTCTATCGGCGAGAGCATCAGCTGATATTTCGCGCAATTCAGGGGTTGGCCGACCAGAGCAAGCCCTTTGATGTGATCACCCTGTCGGAGGAGCTAGAGCGGGTCTCTGTTCTGGCGGATGCTGGTGGTCTGGCCTATCTTGGCACTTTGGCCAAGGACACCCCCAGTGCCGCCAACATTCGGGCCTACGCTGATATTGTGCGTGAATACTCGGTGATGCGGCAGTTGATCAAGGTAGGTACCGAGATTGCCGACCGTGGCTTTCAGCCCGAGGGTCGCGACAGCACCGAACTGCTGGACGAGGCGGAATCCAAGGTGTTTGAGATATCCGAGCAGATGTCCCGTGGTGGAGGTGGGTTTGCATCCATCAAGAATCTGCTCACCAAGGCGGTGGATCGGATTGAGACCCTGTTTCAACAGGATGAGCCCATTACCGGACTCAGCACCGGCTTTGCTGACTTTGACGAGATGACCTCTGGCTTGCAACCGGCGGATCTGCTCATTGTTGCCGGTCGCCCCTCCATGGGTAAGACCACTTTTGCCATGAATCTGGCGGAGAATGTGGCCATCAACAGCAAGGTGCCGGTGGCTGTATTCAGTATGGAGATGCCGGGCGACTCTCTGGCCATGCGTATGATGTCCTCCCTGGGGCGGATCGATCAGCACCGGGTGCGTACCGGTAAGCTGGAAGATGACGAGTGGCCACGACTCACCTCTGCGGTAAGCATCCTGGCCGAGGCGCCATTGTTTATCGATGATACTGCAGCACTGACTCCCACCGAGATACGGGCCAAGGCGCGACGTCTGAAGCGGGAACATGGGGATCTGGGGCTGATCGTAATAGACTATCTGCAACTGATGCATGCCCCATCGGCGGGTGAGAACCGGGCTACGGAGATATCCTTTATCTCCCGTTCCCTCAAGGCCCTGGCCAAGGAACTGAATGTACCGGTAATCGCCCTGTCCCAGCTCAACCGTAATCTGGAGCAGCGCCCCAACAAACGCCCGGTTATGTCTGACCTGAGAGAGTCGGGAAGTATCGAGCAGGATGCTGATCTGGTGATCTTCATCTATCGTGACGAGGTGTATAACGAGGACAGTGCGGACAAGGGTATTGCCGAGATCATTATCGGCAAGCAGCGTAACGGTCCCATTGGCAAGGTCAGGCTCACCTTTCTGGGGCAATACACCAAGTTCGAAAATTTTATTGATAACGTCTATGGTGGTGAGGATTACTGATGGGTCTTGGTCCACAGGCCTTTATCGACCTCTCTGCGCTTGAGCACAATCTGCAACAGGTGCGTCAGGCAGCTCCAAACAGTAACGTGATGATAATGCTCAAGGCCAATGCCTACGGTCACGGTATGCTCACGGTCGCCAACTGTCTGAAGGATGCGGATGCCATGGCGGTTGCCAGGGTGGGTGAGGGCATCAAACTGCGTCAGGCCGGGATTTCCAACCCCATCGTGATCGTCGAAGGTTTTTTTGACAGTCAGGAGCTGATCCATGCAGCAGAGAATAATCTGCAACTGGTGATCCATGAACCAGGCCAGATCAATATCCTGCAACAACAGATCCTTACCCATCCCGTAAAGTGCTGGCTCAAGGTGGATACCGGGATGCACCGTCTTGGTTTCTCTGTTACTGATGCAGTAGCTGCCTATTATGCTCTATGTGAGTGTGGTTGTGTGGCGGATGGGGTGAGCATCATGACCCATCTCTCGAATGCGGATGAACTAGATGACCCTGAAACGGATCATCAAGTCAGATTGATGCAGCCGCTGCTTGAGCAGACTGGTGCTCTGGGTAGTATTGCCAACTCCGGTGCTATCCTGAACTGGCCCGAATCGCATCTGGATTGGGTGCGTCCTGGGATCATGCTGTATGGTGCTTCACCCTTTAACGGCAGGATTGGTGAGGATGAAGGTCTGCGCCCGGTTATGACCCTGCAAAGCAACCTGATTGCCGTCAATAACTACTTGAAAGGGGATGGTGTCGGCTATGGTAAGAGCTGGATCTGTCCAGAGGATATGCCGATAGGGGTGGTGGCCATAGGCTATGGTGATGGCTATCCCCGGCATGCCACTCCAGGCACACCCGTGTTGCTGAACGGGGAGTTGGTGCCACTCATTGGCCGGGTCTCGATGGATATGATCACTGTAGATCTGCGCTCGCAGCCGGCTGCGGCAACTGGTGATCAGGTTATGCTGTGGGGCCAAGGTCTGCCTGCTGAGGTCATTGCCCAACATGCCGGCACCATCTCCTATGAGCTGTTTTGTGGGGTTACCAGTCGGGTCGAGTTTGTCCAGGTGCCAACGTGAGTGTAAAAGAGAAGAGTGCATATTGTTGCAGCGGCTGTGGAGGCATCTTTCCCAAGTGGTCCGGTCAGTGCCCGGATTGTGGTGACTGGAACAGTCTGAAGGAGACCGCTGCCGTCTCCAAGTCATCCAAGAATACCCGCTTTTCCGGCTATGCCGGGGATGTGCCCAGCCCGCAGGTGTTTGCTCTATCTGATATAGAACCGTCACTGAAAAAGGGTGTTTCCACCGGAATCAGTGAACTGGACCGGGTGCTGGGAGGCGGGCTGGTCTCAGGCTCTGTGGTACTGATAGGTGGCGATCCTGGGATCGGAAAATCCACTCTGCTGACCCAGGCCATGGCGCAATTCTCTAGCCAGTTGCCAACTCTGTACATAAGTGGTGAGGAGTCGCCGGAGCAGATTAGCTTGCGCGCCCGCAGGCTCGGTCTGCCATGCGATGGCCTCAGGATGTTGTCTGAGACCTGTGTGGAGAGCATCCTGAAACAGGCGGCCATTGAACGTCCCAGCGTGATGGTGATCGACTCTATCCAGACCGTGTATACCCAGATGTTGCAGTCGGCCCCGGGTTCGGTGGCCCAGGTGCGGGAGTCTACGGCGCAACTGGTGCGCTTTGCCAAACAGATGGGCACCGCCATATTTCTGGTGGGCCACGTCACCAAGGAGGGGACTCTGGCCGGTCCCAGGGTGTTGGAGCACATGGTGGATACGGTGCTCTATTTTGAGGGGGAGCAGGGCAGCCAGTTCCGTCTTATCCGCACCATTAAGAACCGCTTTGGCGCAGTCAATGAGTTGGGTGTATTTGCCATGACCGATAAGGGTCTGCGTGAAGTGAGTAACCCATCGGCCATATTTCTGTCGCGACATCAGGAAGAGGTGCCGGGCAGCGCTATCCTGGTAACCCGTGAGGGCAGTCGTCCCCTGATGGTTGAGGTGCAGTCCCTGGTGGATGAGAGCCATCTGGCCAACCCCAGGCGAGTCACCCTGGGAATGGAGCAGAACCGGCTGAATATGCTGCTTGCTGTGCTGCATCGTCACGGCGGGATCGGCATGTTTGATCAGGATGTGTATGTCAACGTGGTGGGTGGGGTGCGCATAACAGAAACTGCAGCCGATCTGCCGGTTTTGATGGCGGTGTTATCCAGCTATCGGGATCGGCCACTACCCCATGATCTGGCTATGTTTGGTGAGGTGGGCCTGGCGGGGGAAATTCGGCCGGTGCCAAGTGGTCAGGAGCGTCTGCAGGAGGCGGTGAAACACGGTTTTAAACGGGTGATACTGCCCCGGGCCAACGCACCGAAGCGGGGTATCGACGGGATTGAAGTGCTGGCAGTAGATCGGCTGTCAGATGCCCTGGATGCACTATAGAGATTAACCCAGTGCTACCAGTTCACGTTCCAGGAGTGCTGAATCACCAGTATTTAGTTCCACCAGACGCCGCAGGTTGGTGATGCTGTCGATATCGATATGTTCGCAGTGCAGGCCAATGTGGTTATCTTTGACGTGGACCAGTCTGGTCTGCATATGGATAGTGAATATGTCGTCTGCATCCAGCTGGATAGATAGAGAGACCTCGTCATCAATAGATCCAGACCAGTTGTCGGGGTGTTCTATCAGTGCGCCATTCAGGGATACATCGATAAGATGTACAGGGATCTGTCCTGAAGGGGCCTCGATACTAGTTGTTGCATCAAACAGGATGCGCTGAAACTTGCGTCTGTTTTCACTGGTCATGCTACCGGATCCTCCACAGTGGATAAGAATCTGTATGTTTCCAGGTTGGTAATTCCCAGATCTAGATCATGTTATCGGCAGCTAGAGCGTTTCCTTTATGAAATTTCATCTGGATGCCACCTATTTCTACCAGGGTGCCCTCGGCCAGCAGGATTGCACTGTTGCCAGTGGGCGCGCCATCCACCAGCGGTTGCACCTTCCCTTCGAGGTGAGATAGGAAATAGCCATCATCGCCACGATTAACCACCACGGCACATGCGGTATTGGATAGGCCCAGTCTGGTCATTGATTGGTTGATGGGTATTATGCGGCCGATATGCTCGCCGCTGATCACCTGAAGAAAAACTGACGTCATAGGGTCCAGGCCTCTGATAATCCTATCAAAGGCTGTATCTTCCAGATGCTGGTTTGGAGCTATATCTGTGATTATGCTTTCCAATCTGCTCATTATACAACCCGGCTGAGTGGGAATCTGCTTCTTAATTTTGCTGTAACGGCTGGAAGTATATATTGTTATGCAGCAAAATCAACACGTTCCATGGGTATCAGGGTTGTTGAGGTTTACGTAGATCGGGCCAGATCTTCACCATTTTCACTGCATTTTCGTGGGTCTGGAGTATCTCTATTGGATAGCCATTGAGAAGCAGGGATGTGCCGGGCTGGGGGATGGTCTCCATATACTCTATTATCAATCCATTTATGGTCCTTGGCCCATCCTCTGGCAGATCCCATTTGAATGCTTTTACCAATTCTCGAACCCCAGCATTGCCCGCAACAAGAAAACTGCCATCTTCCTGAGGCTGAACGTCTGGAATGCTGTCTGATGGGTCGGTGGTGAACTCGCCAACAATCTCCTCCAGCACATCTGCCAGGGTAACCAGCCCTAACAGGTCACCATACTCATCCACCACCAGGCCAAAGCCTTTTTTCTCCTGTTGGAAGTTCAACAGCTGCCGGTTTAATGGGGTGCCTTCAGGTATGAAATATGGCTCTTCTGCCATCTCCCTGATCTTCTGTTTGGTGAATTCGCCCTGGGCCATGGCTATCATGGTGCTGCGGATATGTATCACCCCAACCAGGTTATCTATACCGTCATCGAACACCACAATCCTGGTATAGAAACCGGTTTTCAACTGGTTGCTTATCTCCTCAACAGTGTCTTGTAGATCAATGCCGTCCACCTCATTGCGCGGGATCATGATCTCCTCAACTGTGGCATTTTCCAGATCCAGGATACTGAGTAACATGTTCTGGTGCCGCTTGGGTACCATGGCCCCGGCTTCAGCCACCACCGTGCGCAGCTCGTCCTGACTCAGGGTCTGCCCACGGCTGCTCTCTGGAGTAACACCAAACATCCGTAACAGACCGTTGGCGATCCAGTTGACCACCCAGATAATGGGGTAGAGCAGACGTAACAGCGGCGTGTAAATAAAGGCAGCCGGGAAGGCGAGGCGCTCCGGGTGCAGGGCGGCTAAAGTTTTTGGGGTGACCTCGGCAAAGATAAGTATTACCAGGGTCAAGATAAATGCGGCAGCGGCTATGGCGCTTTCACCGCCGATCCTTATGGCGATAATGGTAACGAGAGATGAAGCCAGAATATTCACAAAGTTGTTGCCCAGCAGGATAAGGCCAATGAGACGATCCGGTCGTTTGAGAATATTATGGGCGCAGGTTGCTCCTGGGTGACCGCTGTTTTTCATGTGACGCAGGCGATAACGGTTGATAGTCATCAACGCAGTTTCAGAGCCGGAGAAAAATGCTGATAATAGGATCAGGAGCAGCAGGGTGCCAAATAGCATGGCCAGAGGGATATCGTTCAAGTTGAGAACACCTATAATGGCTGAGGTACCTTCTTTCTATGATGCTGCTGCTATTCTGTCAAGTACACACTGGAGAACGGATGAACAATTCAGATACAAACCCGCTTGCGGACAGCCTGGTTCATGTGGCTGCACTGCCTCTCTCCTGGTCGGTGAGGGAAGAGGGGAATCCCGAAAATAACTACACCAGGATTACCGAACACAATGAGCACATCCTGCGCTGTGTGAATCTTCTGGGTGAGCAACATAGAGAGAGGGTAGAGGAGGAGACGGAGAGTGACTCTGCCCTGATGCGTCTGGAGGCAAAGATGGATATGTTGCTGGAGATGGTGTCAAAACTGGATCAGCGCATCAGTCTGATACCGCAGGCCGGGCTGGTCAGGCTCTCCTCCCGGGGGATTGAGTGGAGATGTAATGATGTGCCTCCAGCGGTGGGCAGCAGTGTCTGGATCGATCTATATATCGATAATCGTATTCCAGAGGCCATGCAGATCCCGGCCACGGTTTTGACGGTAGATGGAAAGTCGGGTGGCTACACCGTTTCCGCCAGGTTTGAGGCGCTGGGGGAGTTGGTGCAGGAGCAGATGGAAAAGCTGATCTTCCGCCACCACAGGCGTATGATCGCCCAATCCAGAAGCGAATAGGCGTACGCCGCGTTCAGAAGGTAAATATCAAGTTAATTCAAGGTGATTGCGTCATGTCTTTGTAATATGACATTATTTTGACATGCGTGAGATATGGTGTTCTACTCAGGAGCGTATATCTTAAGATCCTTCCATAATTAATTAAAACTAATAGAGATTTAGAACATGGAGCACCTAACCAAGCCGGACCATGACTATACCTGTGGCAAGGTGCTGCTTCTGGATGACAATGAATCCAGGATCGACTATCTCAGGAGTGTCCTGGAGTTTGTGGATTACTCCATGCACGTGCTCACCGATATAGATAGAGCGGAAGAGCTCCTGCAAGCAGAGAGTTGCTACACCGCAATAATCCTTACCCCAGCCATGAGTGACCAGGAGTGTCACAAACTGGTGCAGTTATTGGACGGTATCGATAATGCGCCGACACTGTTTATTGTGCATGAAGAGCGCAACCCATGGAACCCCCCCCCCCTCTCTTACTGGTGTCCTGGCTGAGATCACCCTGCCAACCTGCTACTCAATCTTATTAAATGCCCTGTCACGGGCCCAGTTGTATATGGAGAATCAGGTTTCGGATGAGGGTACTGCGAGAAGGTTGGAACTATTCCGAAGTTTCTCAGGTAACAGCCGCGCCACCCGCCAGATAAACCGTCTTATAGAACAGGTTGCGGACTCAGAGGCCACCGTGTTGATACTAGGAGAGTCCGGCACCGGTAAAGAGGTGGTAGCTCGTAAACTACATTTTCATTCCACTCGCCGTGGTAAGCCTTTTGTACCGGTAAACTGTGGTGCAATTCCGGCCGATCTGTTGGAGAGCGAACTGTTTGGGCATGAAAAAGGGGCGTTCACCGGAGCGATAAACTCCAGGGAGGGCCGGTTTGAAATGGCCGAAGGCGGAACCCTGTTTCTGGATGAAATCGGGGATATGAGCCTCTCCATGCAGGTAAAGATCCTGCGGGTGCTACAGGAGCGCTCCTTTGAGCGGGTGGGTAGTAATAAGACCATCAAATGCAGTGTACGGATAATTGCGGCGACCCACCGCGACCTGGAGCAGCTGATAAAAGAAGACAGATTCCGCGAGGATCTCTACTATCGTCTGAATGTATTCCCCATTGAAGTCGCTCCACTCAGAGAGCGGGTTGCAGATGTTGCCGTATTGGTAACCGACCTCATCTCCAGAATCGAGACTGAGAAGCGCGGATCGGTGCGCCTGACCCCCGCTGCCGTTGCGGCCCTGTCCCAATACCAATGGCCGGGAAATGTGCGTGAACTGGCGAACCTGATCGAACGTCTGGCTATTCTCTACCCCTATGGAGTGGTGGATGTCAAAGAGCTGCCGGAGAAGTTTCGTGAGGGGATAGAGCTGCCACATACCGACAGTGATCACGCCCTTCCCATGGTCACAGTGCATGGGGATGAGCCTGGCACCATCCAGTCTGTTCCCCGGCTGCCTAAGGATGGCATCGACCTCAAGGCCCACCTGGGCGACATGGAACTCTCCCTGATCAAACAGGCCCTGGACGAATCTGGCGGGGTGGTAGCCCACGCTGCCAAGTCACTCAAGATGCGCCGTACCACCCTGGTGGAGAAGCTACGGAAATATGGCATTCAGAGGGCCTAGAGCCAGACAGATATTTGACGCTTGTAATTACAATAATCCCAACCTATTGATATAGCAGGAATATATAAATAGGCACACATATTGCACCATCCAGTTGAAGCGAAACATAGACATTTTTCAATTGGTAGTGGAATATGCAAATGAACAGCGGAAACCCGCTCAACCAGAGTCAGCTTGAAGATGCCTTCCAGGTTTTTAACCAGGTATCAGAGCAGTTGGTTGACTCCTATCAGCAGCTTCAGGATCAGGTACAACACCTCAGCTCAGAACTGGAGACGGCCAGATCCGAGCGGATGCGTCAGTTGGCGGAGAAGGAGTTGCTTGCCAATCGTCTGGGACAACTTCTGGACGCACTGCCCGCTGCGGTAGTGCTACTGGATGGCCAGGACAGGGTCGAACAGTTCAATCCAGCCGCAGCCGAATTATTCCACGACTTCCATACTGGAGATGACTGGAGTCACATCTACTCCAGAAACTTTCAGCCTGACCAGAACGGCAAAGAGCGGTCTCTTGGTAATGGGCGTCTGGTGAGCATGACTGAGCGCAAGCTGGGTACGGACAAGGGCCGTATTCTGCTGTTTTTGGACATCACCGAGACACGGGAGTTACAAGAGAGGCTCAATCGTAGACAGAAACTCAGCACTATGGGGAAGATGGCGGCCCAGCTTGCCCATCAGATACGTACTCCACTCTCATCAGCCCTGCTGTATGCATCCCATCTTACCAATGAAAAGCTGGAACCGGAACGGCGTCAACGTTTTTCAGAACGGATTAGGGTCAGCCTGCAACTTATGGAGCGTCAGGTAAATGACATGCTCGCCTTCACCCGTGGTGGTCGCTATTCGCCGGAACTGTTTGACCTGATACCGCTGCTTAAAGAGACCATTCACATGCTTCATCCCGGGCTTAAGAAAACCGGGGCCAGATTCAGCTTTAACAACCGCACCTCTGGCAGATGCATTGTTCAGGGCAATCGTGACGCCCTGCAGGGGGCGCTGATGAATCTGACAACAAACGCGCTCAAGCATGGTGGGAACGGGGTGGAACTCATGCTTGAACTGGACAAAACCAGCAGCAAATCACTGCGACTTGGTGTCAGTGACACCGGTCCTGGTATTCCCGATGAGATCATGGACAAGATCTTTGACCCCTTCTTTACCACCAGTGGTAGTGGTACCGGCCTGGGTCTGGCGGTAGTCCAGTCTGTGGTGCTGGATCACAACGGTAAGATCACGGTGCAATCACAACAGGGTAAGGGTACCAGCTTCTACCTGGACCTGCCGTTGGTAGTCATACCTGAGCATGTATCGCCGGAAACCAACGTTACCGGTAGTAACAAATCAATGCCAATTTTCCGGAGGGTTGCTGGATGAGCCAAGCAACAGTATTAGTAGCTGAAGACGATGCAAACCTGCGCGAAGCACTGTGTGAAACACTGGAATTGGCGGGTTATCAGGTGGAGGCCGCCAGTGACGGAAATGCGGCACTGGCAATAATGAAGCGCAAGCCAGTGGGAATGGTGGTAAGTGACGTGCAGATGCGACCCATGGATGGTCATGAACTGATGACCCAGGTCAAAACGATTTATCCATCCATCCCGGTGCTGCTCATGACGGCCTATGGGAACATTGAAAAGGCGGTAACCGCCATGCGTGACGGCGCCGTAGACTACCTGGCGAAGCCGTTTGAGGCCAGAGATCTGGTGGAGAAGGTAGAAAAGGCGGTACTGAACCCAGACCATGGTGGCTCCAATGATGGTGTGGTAGCGGATGATAAAAAATCCCGCAAGTTACTGGAACTTGCAAGGCGCGTGGCATCCAGTGATGTGACTGTGATGATCGGTGGCGAAAGCGGCACCGGTAAAGAGGTGTTTGCCCAATACATCCACCGCAACTCACCCAGGGCAGATGGCCCATTCATCGCCATCAACTGCGCGGCCATCCCGGACAATATGCTGGAGGCGGTACTGTTTGGTTATGAGAAGGGGGCCTATACCGGCGCCCACAACTCCGCCCCAGGCAAGTTTGAACAGGCCCAGGGTGGAACCCTGTTGCTGGATGAGATCTCCGAGATGAGCCTGAATCTGCAGGCTAAGCTGTTGCGGGTGTTACAGGAGCGGGAAGTGGAGCGCCTGGGTGGACGAAAAGTGATTCCACTGGATGTCAGGGTGTTGGCCACCTCCAACCGAATCCTGAGGGAAGAGGTGTCTGCAGGCCGTTTTCGCGAGGACCTGTTCTTCCGGCTCAACGTATTTCCCCTCTATCTGGAGCCGCTGCGCAACCGGACCCAGGATATCCTTCCCATGGCCCGACTGTTTTTGAGCCGACACTGTACTCAGCAAGGAATCGGTGAAAAGCGATTCGGTCCAGATGCAGAAAAGGGCCTGTTGGCCCACTCCTGGCCAGGAAATGCCAGGGAGCTGGATAACGTCATACAACGGGCGTTGATATTGAGTAATGGCTCTGAGATTGGAGCGGATGAACTCACCTTCGGTGAGCAACCAGGCAGTGGTCCGGTGGAGCAGGATGCAAGCCGCGGCCGGCTGAATGAGGACCTGCGCTCGGCGGAGGAACAGATGATCCTGGATGCCCTGCGGGACGGAAACGGCAGCCGCAAAAATGCGGCAGAAAAACTTGGTATCAGCCAGAGAACACTGCGTTACAAAATAGCGCGCCTGCGTGAGGCTGGAGTAGAAATTCCAGGCTAGAACGATCTGGTGTGAAAACTGCATAACAAATGTAGATGAACTGGTTTAAGAATTGGTGGTGAATTATGAGCACAGCGGACATTAATCAGGTATTGGCGCAGATGCGGGTCATGACGGCTCAGGCGACCGGGCAATCAGCGCGACCTGAGGAGAGCGCCGGGGGAGATTTTGGTCAGCTTCTGAAGCAGTCCATAGATACTGTTAACGAAACCCAGCAGCAGGCAGGGGCTCTAAAACAGGGCTTTGAGACTGGTCAGGGTGATGCTGATTTGGTCGAGGTGATGATTGCCGTACAAAAATCCAGCCTATCGTTCGAGGCCATGGTGCAGGTGCGTAATAAGCTGGTGGATGCATACAAAGACGTCATGAATATGCCAATATAACTGTTTGTAATTACAGTGATATAAAAGTTAATGAACGGGTGAGGTCAGGATTAAATGGCAGAACAAGCTGAAACTGAAAACGGCGCATTGATGCAGACACAGACGCTCAAATTGTCAAGCAATCCAATATTGCGGCAGTTGATGATTATGGTGACTATTGCCGCCAGTGTGGCCCTGGGTGTTGCGGTGGTTCTCTGGAGCCAGACCCCAACCTACAGCATGCTCTACGGAAATCTGTCCCAGAAGGATGCGGGGGACGTGGTGGGCGCCCTGGAGCAGGCCAATATCCAATTTAAGGTGGATAACACCACCGGGGCTGTGATGGTGGCCAGCAAAGATCTGCATCAAGCTAGGCTAAAACTTGCCGGTGATGGTTTGCCGCGTGGTGATGGTATGGGGTTTGAGCTGCTGCAACAGGATACCGGCCTGGGCACCAGTCGGGCCGTGGAAGCGGCCAGGTTTCATCGGGCCCTGGAGGGTGAGCTGGCGCGTACCATATCCACCCTGGCCACTGTACAGAGCGCTAGGGTGCATCTGGCCATCCCCAAGCAGTCGGTATTCGTGCGGCAGAAAAAATCACCCAGCGCTTCAGTTGTGCTGAAGCTCTACTCTGGACGCAGGTTGGAAAAGGCACAGGTGGCGTCCATTGTGCATCTGGTTGCGGCCAGCGTGCCGGAACTGGAGGCCAGCAAGGTAACGGTGGTGGATCAGAGGGGTACCATGCTGAGCAGTGATATGGATGCGCGTGAAATGATGCTCACCGCCAATCAGTTTGAATACACCAGAACACTGGAGAAGCACTATAAAAAGCGTGTTGAGGACATCCTGATACCGTTCCTGGGAGAGGAGAATATAAGCGCCCAGGTGACCACAGAGGTGGATTTCACCATGACAGAACAGACGGCTGAACGCTTTAATCCTGATCTGCCAGCACTTAGAAGTGAGCAGGTGAACGAAGAGAGTAGCAAGTTGTCGTCACCACAGGGGGTCCCAGGGGCCATCAGCAATCAACCGCCTGCAGCTGGAACTGCACCGCAAACGGTAGGAGGACAGGCCGGAGCCCAAGGTGTGGGAGCAACCCCCCTAAACAGCAGCAAGCGAGCAACGCGTAATTACGAGCTGGACAAGACCATCAGCCACACTCGCCTGTCAGCCAGCAATCTGAGACGCCTCTCTGTGGCGGTAGTGGTGGATAACCTGGTCACCACTGCAGATGATGGAACCGTCAACAGCCAGGAGCGTACCCCTGAAGAGGTCAGTCGGATTAGTGAACTGGTCAAGGAAGCTATCGGATACAGTGCTCAGCGTGGTGACAGCGTTCGGGTGGTCAATGCCGCCTTCCAGATACCGGAACCACCTGAAACCCTGCCTGAGATACCCATATGGGAAGAGCCATGGGTATGGGACGTAGGTAAACAGGCTGGTGGAGTTATAATTGCCCTGGTACTAATATTCGTAGTGTTGATGCCGACCTTGAAAAAGCTGATTGCCACGCCTGTATATTCGGCAGGGGCAGCGCATGCCGCGGCCGGAGCTGGCGCCGGTGGTGTAGGTCAACAGCAGTTGGCAATGGAAGGAGGAGCCGTCGGGATGGAGTCAGGAGAGTCTGTACAACTTCCGGGACCGGCAAAATATGAAGATACACTTGATGCCGCACGTCAGATGGTCAATGACGACCCCAAGCGGGTGGCGCAGGTGGTAAAGAGTTGGGTAGCTGATGATGCCTGAGACTAACCAAGAAGCTGTTGCCAAAGGAATAAGGGGCGTGGATCGCGCCGCAATCCTGATGCTGGCGCTGGGCGAGAAAGATGCTGCAACAATTCTGGCCCATATGGGACCAAAAGAGGTTCAGGATCTGGGTACCGCCATGGCGGGCCTGCACAATGTGAGCACGGCAGAGATGGAGGCGGTGATGACCTCCTTCGTATCCACCTTGGGTACTCAGACCGCTCTGGGCATGAACTCAGATGAGTACATCCGAAATGTAATGACCCAGGCCCTGGGTACTGACAAGGCCAGTGGTGTTATCGACCGCATACTGTTGGGCAGGAACAGTAAGGGTCTGGAGCAGCTCAAGTGGATGGATTCACGCTCAATCGCTGAAATCATCAGGTATGAACACCCGCAGATCATCGCCATCGTTATGTCATTCCTGGACCCGGATCAGGCCGCAGAGGTGTTGTCAGAGTTTCAGGAAAGTGTCCGTAGCGATATCATTATGCGCATTGCCACGCTGGATGGTATCCAACCGGCCGCGTTACAGGAGTTGGACAAGATCCTGGATAGCCAGTTTTCCGGTACATCAAATGTAAAATCGGCGACTCTGGGTGGGGTCAAGGCTGCGGCTGACATTCTTAACCTGGTGGAGGGCAGTATTGAATCTCATGTCATGGAGCAGGTGGAGAGTATCGATCAGGAGCTGGCCCAGGAGATTCAGGATAATATGTTCGTATTCGAGAACCTGATCGACGTGGATGATCGTGGTTTTCAGGCTCTGCTACGTGAAATTGCTTCAGACCAACTGCTGCTTGCACTACGGGGCGCGGATGAAGAGCTGAAGGAGAAGATCTTCAAGAATATGTCGGCACGTGCAGCTGAGATGTTAAAGGATGACCTGGAAGCCGCGCCACCGGCACGTCTGAGTGATGTTGAAAGCGCGCAGAAGGAGATTCTATCGGTAGCACGCAGGCTGGCTGACGCGGGTGAAATCAACCTTGGAGGTGCAGGTGGAGAAGACTTCGTCTAAGATCATAAACGCTGAGAACCAGGAAGAGGTCAAGCAGTGGCAGCCACCTGAGGTGATCCGTAGTGCCAGTGATGTCAGTGTGCTTGAGGCCAGAGGTTCCATGCTTACGGCAGAACAACTGGAACAGGTGCAGAATCAGGCCTATCAGGAAGGGTTTGAACAGGGCAAGAAAGATGGATTTAAATTTGGCCATGAGGAGGCTCTGGCCGAGACCAGGAACCTCCTTAAGGAAAAAGCCGATAAGCTTGATCAGCTTCTAACCACGCTGGACACCCCCCTCAAAGATTTGGATGAGCAGGTGGAGCGAGAGCTCATCAGCCTGACCATCTCCATGGTCCGGCAATTAGTACGGCGTGAGATAAAGTCTGACCCCGGTCAGATAGTAGGCGTAGTGCGTGAATCACTGTCGCTGCTGCCGGTCTCTGCCCGAAACATAAGACTAGTCCTCCACCCTGATGATGCCAAGATGGTACGCGATATATTTGAGGTCTCTGACAAAGACCTGGTTTGGGCCATAGTGGAAGATCCGGTGCTCGGACGTGGCGGCTGCAAAGTCATAACCGAAATGTCCCAAATTGATGCCACCCTTGAGTCCAGACTTGCGGCGATGATCATCACCTTGCTGGGTGGTGAACGTGACCGCGATGAGGCTGAGGATGATGGGCGGTCATGAGACAGAACACCCCCCCCCAGGCAAATAGGTCTGATATCTGGGCTGAAAGGCTATCCAGGTCCCATGCGCGGCTGGGTGATAGCCGTGGTCTGGCCCTCGAGGGCAAGTTGACCCGTATGGTGGGCCTGACCCTGGAGGCCGTGGGCTGCCGTGCTGCCATCGGCGGACAGTGTGAAGTGATCGGCAGTGATGGCAAAAGTATCGAGGCAGAGGTGGTTGGGTTTTCTGGTGAAAGTCTCTATCTCATGCCTACTGGGGATATCCGTGGTCTGGAGCAGGGCGCCAGGGTGGTTCCCACCGGTCGGGTATGCGAGGCCGCCGTTAGTGACTATCTGCTAGGCCGGGTCATAGATGGCGCCGGAATGCCACTGGATGGAAAGGGCCCTATTCATATTGATGCCAAACTCCCGCTAACCGGCAAGACCTTCAATCCACTGGCGCGCAGCCCTATTCGTGAACCTTTGGATGTAGGCGTGCGCGCCATAAATGCCCTGCTAAGTGTGGGTCGTGGCCAGCGTCTGGGCCTGTTCTCAGGCTCCGGAGTGGGTAAGAGTGTACTTTTGGGCATGATGACCAAATATACCGATGCGGATGTCACGGTGGTGGCGCTCATCGGTGAACGTGGCCGAGAGGTGAAGGAGTTTGTGGAGAATATACTGGGAGATGATGGCATGGCTCGGGCCGTGGTGGTAGCGGTTCCGGCTGATCACCCCCCATTGCGCCGCATGCACGGTGCCATGCTGGCCACCAGTATTGCGGAGTATTTCCGGGACAAGGGCCTGAAGGTGCTCCTGTTGATGGACTCCTTGACCCGTTTTGCCCAGGCCCAGCGCGAGATTGCCCTGGCCATCCACGAGCCGCCGGCCACCAAGGGCTACCCACCATCAGTATTTGCCAAGTTGCCACAGCTGGTGGAGAGGGCGGGTAATGGTGATCATGGTGGTGGTTCCATCACCGCGTTCTACACTGTGCTGACCGAAGGCGATGACCAAAATGATCCCATCGCCGATGCTGCACGTGCGATTCTGGATGGGCATATCGTGCTTTCCCGTAAACTGTCCGAGAGCGGCCACTATCCGGCTATCGATATAGAGGCGTCTATCAGTCGGGCTATGAATGATATTACCAGCCATGAACATCAGGATGCAGCAAGATCATTCAGGCAGCTATACTCCATTTACCAGCAGAATCGTGATTTGATCAACGTGGGTGCGTACGAAAAGGGGAGTGATGATGTGATCGACGCCGCCATAGACGCCATGCCACTTTTGGATGAATTTCTCCGACAACAGATGCGTAACTCTGTACCATTAGCCCAGAGTATGGACGATCTTTATACGCTGTTTCCGCCCATGACCGATATGACAGTAACCTAAAGGGTAATTATTGTGGTGCAGTCAAAACGATTAAGGCCGGTACACCGGGTTGCAGAATCCAAGGAGCAAACTGCAGCGCGTGAGCTGGGCGACTCCAGACGTTATGTGCATGAGCAGGAAGAGCGCCTGGCCGAACTGCGTAACTACCATACCGAGTATCTCGAACGATTTCATAGTGCTGCCAAGTTAGGCATGAGCGCCATGCAACTGCAAGAGTACCGCGCCTTTCTGGCCAAGTTGGAACGGGCCATCAGGGAGCAGGAAGCGATCATTGTGGATGGGCGCAGTGTGCAGCAGTTCAAGAAGGACAACTGGCAGGAGAAACATGTGCGCACCCAGGCTTTGGAAAAGGTCATGGACCGTTATAAGCAGGCTGAAACCAAGACCCAGGATAAGCGGGAGCAGAAGGAGTCTGACGACCGCAGTCAGCGCAAGCCGGGTTGATTCCAGCTCTTGCAATACAGGCGTTACTCCTATGGTTGGAAGCCTGGATGTTCTAGTTTGAATGTCTCTATAGTGCCATTTGCGGACATTCCGGATAAAAAAACCAGAGCAGTAATAGCTGTTCAATCAAATTAATCAAAGGGAATCTTCACCGATATCTTGGCACTATGATCTTCATTATTAGACTGATCAAACCCATTCAAAAAGCGAGTGCCCTGGAGAGAATAAGAAGCCTTCAGAGTTGCTCTTTCTGGTAAGCCGCCAAGCGTCAATGGTATAACCAGCGAAAGTTCGCCGGTGTGCGACTCAAAATCAGATTTACCTATGCCATCATATGTGTAGGTCCCTTGAAAGCTGGTACCGTTCGCCAAGCGCAAGTTAAGTCCTGCAATCACTTGAGCGCGTAGCCCCTCAGTACCAACGCCAATACCATTCACATCATTGATGTCCGGTGAATCAAAGTCCCAGATGCCCTTCACTCCTAGCATCGGCCTGATGAACGAACCGTCTGTCCCATTAATGGTATAGGTCACCGTTGGACCAAAATTCAGACTACCCAGCGACATGGTCTGTTTATCAATGCGGAAACCGTTACTATCAGTGTAGGCTTTTTGTGTTTCCTCGAAATAGTTTAGTCCTATGGATGGGCTGATATTCCACTTGCCATGCCGGTAATCGCCAGTCAGATGCCCCTCTATCTGCCAACGTTCAGTATCAAAGTCATCCCAATAGGTGCCAAGTGGATTGATCTCATTGTCGGACTGCCCCCAGGCACCACGCAGATCCAGGATAACGTTATCGTTCAGACGCGTTACCACATATGGACCAAGCATCCAACCCTTGCCCTTGGCTTCGCCGTTTAGGCCGTCAGACCTCTCATCCGACCAGTCTAGTTGCCCCATAATGCCGATGAGAAGATCCGGCGAGAAACGGTAATCTGTACCTAAATAGATGATACTAAAATCGCTCTTCTCATCTATATCGCCCCTGTCCTCCTTACTGTGGGTCCATCGTCCCTTAACCCAGATATTGACCGGGGAGTGGTAACTGTTTTGGGAACCATCCGGTAGTGCATGTCCTGCTGGTAATACACCACTTAGAGTCAATGCATTGCTTCTTCTCTGAAGATTACTGAACTGTTGCAGGCTGGTTGAGAAGAAACCCTGGTGCTGGTCTAAGTCGCCAGAAAAACTAAGGCCCACTGGACCACTGCCAAAACCATTGAAACTGCCACCCATGCCGTCACCATTCAGAAAACCAGAAATACTGGGCCCCTGTGAGGTGATATTCCTTATGCGCATACCGAGGAAGTTTTGGATGGCATGCCGGGTGAATTGTGCGGTCTCGGCTTCATTGGGCCCTGCATCACCTGATACTGTTATGTCATAATTAGCCTCATCCGCATCATCATTTGTGATATCAAAATCAAAACTGAAGGCTCCAGCTGCAATGGGTGTATATTTAACAATAAAGGTTTGTGATGAATCGGCAGCCACGGTAAAGGCGGTGGGTGAAATGTCATCAATAGTGACATTGCTTTCATTGGTCTTGGTAATGTTACTTATGGTAAGAATAGCATTACCCGTATTTGCTAATGTGTAGGTTAGCGTGATCTGGGTTTTTGCCTCCTTATTTCCCTGGCCATCTGTTCCGTCATCAGCAATCGAGGTATTTATAGGGCGTTGCACGTCTATTTCTGGCGCGACCGCACCATTCCCTTGGATGGTGAAGTTGTAAGGATTCTTATGAGCGTAGTTGTTGGCAATCGAGACTATGGCGGTACGGGTACCTGTTGTGACTGGATCGAACTGAATGGTGAAGGTTGTAGTACCGCCGCCTGGCGCCACAGGTGTACTCGGCTGGGTAGTAACCGTAAAATCTTCATCATTGCCAAAAATAATGACCTTGGGGGTACCAGTCAAATCAAGATCGGCATCGCCTGTACCAGAATTGGTTATGGTAAAGGTGTGCGTGATTTTGCCGGTGATGATGTTTGCCGAACCAAAGTCAGTATCGTCTATGGTTGATGGGCTATTATCTCCATTGGGTATATCCTGACCATTGCCACTTACGTCTATATCTGGAAAGTATGGAGTAAAAGGGGAGCCCATAGTTGTCCCCCCCCAATCAAGGCTGTAAACGTCCCCCGTTCGTCTTAAAGTTCCAGTATAGGTCACCAAGCCACCTGATGTCCCAGCATTACCAGCAATAGTCAATGTACAACTTTCGCCAGTGTTTAACACGATACGGTTTACATTATTACTCTCCCCAGTCACCGTTCCACCCAGGCAAACAGTTGAGTGGTATATAGGATAACCCGCGGTATTATACATACGCGTTCTTACTGGATATACAGCACCGCTTGGATCATTATCAGGCAGAGTTATTTCATATGCATTCCCACTGGTGATAAACATGTCGCTTAATCCCGGTGCTGTATTACTCACGGCAGCGCTTCCACACCAAGGACTAGAACTGTCTCTAAACCCCGCAAACACGACTAGTTTTTCATCATGATTTTGTGTGCTCCCATAGCACGTAGTGGCAAAACCATGTATTGGATAAGTAAGGAGCAACAAGGTAACACATACGAACCACAGAGCCAGACAGGACCCAATCCGCCGTTTTAATGCACCCTGCCCAAAAAGCTGAATTGGTTTTTTATCTCGCACAATTCTGGGAGCTAGGATTTGTTGTGACTTTATGCTATTCATGTAAACAAACACATTTTGTTAATTTTCAGCGCAGGCATAGGAAAGTTTGTAATAGATGGTAAATTATCACATATGACCTTACTGAATAAAAGGTATTATGTGCCACGACGTATGGATAGAGTTACTAAATATAATTTTATAAGCTGGATGTCCGGAAAGTGTCGAAAGCGGTTATGTTTTGCATAACAGCTTTCAACAACCGGTGAGGTGTCACTTGGCGCAATGTGACCTGAGTGTGGTTTTCCGTTAGATCCGAGACTGGCTTGAATCTGACTCCTCATGCCTAAACCCAGGTGGAAACTTCCCAGAAACCAGATAGGCAAAGGCGATCACATGGGCGATGGCCACATACAGCGCCTCTGGAATTTCATCCCCCAAAGGTATCTGGCTTAGCAGTGCCGCCAGTTCACGATCACCATGCAGAGGCACCCCATGTTCCTCTGCCAGCGCGATGATCTGCTCCGCAAGTTTCCCCCGGCCCTTGGCTGTGATATGCGGTGTGTTTTCTCCGTCGTAGAGCAGGGCGACTGCAACGTCTGATTGGTTTATCTCTTCTCTGCTCATGCCTTCTCATCCAGTAGGGGTGATCTGGTTGCATTTGTAACCGGCTCGGGTTCCGTGTTACCGCGTCGCGCCAATAGTTTTCCCACGTTGAGGCCAGAGTCGAGAAATGCCTGGTTCAGGTCGGACATGCGTTGGTTCAGCTGTTCTGCGCTGTCGGCCTTCTCCGCCACAAACATGGTGGACACCTCATCGTCGTGCAGGGATATCTTGGCCTGCACCGGGCCGAGTGGTTCTATGTCGAAGGTGAGAGTTACATACCACACCGGTTGCGTGTCGCCTTGTTTCGAGTTGCTCTGCTCCTGTTCCAGTCGAATCAGAAAGCTGTCAACATGTTCCTGGTGTCGAACCGGAACCTCGAACTGCCACGCCTGGCGCGTATTGTCTTCGGTTGGCAGGGAGGCGAGCTGATTTAGCTGTACTCGCGCCAAACCGCCTTCTGTCTGGCGAAACAGCATCTCCAGTAGTTTTGTAAAACCTGATTCCATTACTGAGGCGGTGGATTGTGCCGTTGCTCCGGTGGTTGCCGACTGTTGCTGGCTGCTATCCTGCCTTAACAGGTTTCCAATCTGGAGCAGCAATTGTAGCAGATCCCCTTTGTAGCTTGCTCCAGGGGGTTGGCCTGCTGCAAGCTGTGCTTCCATGAACAGGCCGTAACCGAGTATTGCCTGTCTGAGTTGGGTGGGGGTTATGTTGCCGGAGCTGGGGATAGCGGCGGTGAGAATATTCTGTGCCGCCTGAATCAGTTTGGGTCCAAATTTATTGGCTAGTGTAGGTGGCGCCCCTTTGCTGGCGATGGTCTGCAACATCTCCTTGTCCACACCAGATTTTGCTAAGACATTGATGCCGGATTGTGGCGGCTGTTGTAGTTTCAGGTCAGCACCAGGTTGTGGCAGTGCTTTGAGGATGTTGTTGCAGACCGCCTGCAGGTTTGCGTACAGACGCTGCATGGGTAGTTGTTTTGGCAGTATGGAACGCAGGGCATCGGTCTGGTATTCACGTATCACCGGCTCTTTGACCACTCTGAGCTCCGGCATTTCACCTGCCTTGATTACATCCAGGATGATGCGTTGGTCCGCTCGCAGACTCACCTGGGTGCGGGCAACCAGCTCTGCAGTTCCAATCTTCAGCTTTACCAGATTCTGTGCTGAATTCGTAAGCACGTTGGCCTGAAGCAGTTGTCCCGGTTGCAGATTTTTTATTACCGAGGAAACTGAGGGCTCCAGGGTGATGCGGGAACTGATTGTGAGATTGGGTATTTCCATCAACTATTCTATGTGTATGCTGGAACCTGAAATGGCTGAAGCTGGTAACCGTTTATCGGCCAATCCACGGGATAATTGATTAATATGTTCAAGTTGTATTCAGGCAGTGTCGATACAATTATAGGTTTAATTTGAATTATACGTATAATCAAGAGGTTGCAGCTAGGAACGCCATATGACGGTAGAATCGGAAAAAGATAAAAAACAGAAACTATGGTACATCCGTAGATCTGGAAAGATTAAGGGTCCATTTCCGAGTGGAACTCTGCGGCGTTTTATTCTGGTGGGGCGAGTAAAGCCCTCGGACCAAGTCAGCCTGGACCGGAAAAAGTGGCAGGGTGTTATGGAGGTGCCGGAGGTGGTGCCGCCGGAGGTGCGCAAGGCTGCAGCCCAAGGTCATCTGGATGATGTTCTGCCAACCCAGTTGGGTGAGGATGAGCGTACCGGTGAGGAGCGTCGACACAGCAGTGCTAAGGATTACGCAAATCAGCGCAAGGGTCAGCGCCGGAGAGAAGAGCCGGAGCTGGTACAGCGTCACCGCAATGCCAAATCAGAGTTGCGTAAGTTGGCCAAGAAACGTCGCAGAACACCCTACCTTGGTGTGGTGGCAAGCTCCCTGCTGGTATCGGTGCTGATTGGGGCCGGGTTGTATATTGGTACGCCGGATGCCATCCCAGACCCCGACTGTAGCGCCAAGCCGGGTCCAGGTGTGAACTGGCGCAACTGTCGCATGGATGCGGTTAGGTCTGAGTCGGCAAATCTGCAAGGGGCAAATCTGAATAGTTCTGTTCTGCGCCGGGCGAAGTTTTCTGGTGCTATCTTCAGCCAGGCCGATATGCGGTATGCCGATCTGTCCGGCTCTGACCTTAGTTATGCGGAGTTCTCCACTGCCAGGATGAAGGGGATAAATCTACAGAGTGCTGATCTTACCAATGCCGATCTGAACCACAGTGACCTGACCTACGCCAACCTGAAAAATAGCAGGCTGGGTGGAGCCAGACTAGATGGGGCCAAGCTGGAAAAGGCGATCTGGATAGATGGCAGTGTGTGTGGCCCCGGCTCGGTGGGTAAATGCGTCAAGCCCTAGTGGGCCATGCGGATAATTCGGTAAGCCTCAGCCAGTCCACAAGCGTTATCTGCTACCTTGCGTCTCTTGAAAAGGGCATGCCATTCCCTGCGAGACGCGCCTTGCTGAAAACGCTTGTGGACTGGCCCAAAGGAAGCTTCTCTCATGCGCTACAACTGCGTTGAGTTCATTTAACAGAGCCAGCTATGCCTGCTTTGCCGTAACACATGAGAGAAGCTCTGAGACTTACCGAATTATCCGCATGGCCCACTAGAGGTTTGAGCAGTGACTGAATCGCTGAAGGACTCGGTGGTATAGCGGGAAATTTGCATGTGATCCGACCAGAAATTCGCGGTCAAACCGGCCTTGAGCTTGAGATTCTTCAGAAAAGATTCGGCATCCTGCAGTGACTCCCATACCGATGGCAGAAAGGTGCCACTACGCCCCTGGTATTTGAGTATCAGCCCATCCTGGCCAGGATGTAACTGGTCAATGAGATCCTGCTCGGAATCGAACTCTATGGGTTGTGCGGGTGAAAGTATGGAGATATGTATCTCCACTACTGCCATCTCACTCTCTGTGACAGAGGGAAAACGCGGGTCGCGAAATGCAGCGGCAAAGGCGTTATCAGCCACATCCTTGACCAACGGCTGTTGTGCCTCCAGATGGCCGATACAGCCACGCAGGGCTCCATTCCGATTTAGGGTGACGAAGCAGGCCAGTTTCTCCTGGAGTCTGGAGGCATAGCTGGTGCAATCTACTGCTATGGCAGTGCCATTGGTAAGGCCGTGCTGGATTGAATTCCGAGCCAGTTGCAGCAGACAGTTTCTGTCGTCTGTACTAAGGGTTGACTCGGAGGTGTCAGCAGAAGGCATAGGCGCCATATCCCACTACCTGGTCACGGGGACCTGCGGTGTCACCTGAATTACGCAGATCCAGAGTGGTGACATGCAGGTGTTTGCGTTGCGCCACCAGAAGCAGTCCGTTCACCGGGGTTCGGCCACAGGCGTGGTTGAAGGAGATGGCATCCGGTCGTAGGGTCTCAATTGCATTGCTGGTCTCGGCATCAATGCCTTTGGCGGTTTCGTAATCCAGATAGTGACTTAGATCAGAGCTGACCACTATCAGGGTCTCGTCTCCGCCCCAGATGCGTTCCAGTACCTCAGCCACCTCGTTGGGGCCAATTTCTCCCACCAGAAGAGGCACAATCTTAAACTCACCCAATGAACCTTGTAGAAATGGGAGGTGTACCTCCAGGCTGTGTTCACTAGTGAAGGCCCGATCCAACTGGGCTATCTGGGGCATATCATCAAGCTGGGCTATCCCGGCCAAATCTACCTCAATATCACCCAGTGGAGTTCGAAAGATGTCTGCGCCGCTGTAGGCAATACCCTGAAATCCCACCCGGTGAGAGGGGGCCAATAGCACCACTCGTTTGATCCGGTTGGCTACCGAGGCTAGTTGCGCATACGCCACGCCGGCGGTTGGTCCTGAGTAAATGTAGCCTGCGTGGGGTGCAATTAGCGCCTTGGGATGTTTGGTCAGATCGGAGTCGGCAGCAGATATCAGCTCTCGCACATTCTGGCGCAACTCATCCGGATCTGCCGGATAGAAGTGACCGGCAACTGCTGGGTCTTGAATCTTTGTGGTCACAATAGTTCCTTCTGTAGTCGCTTAAGTAACCATTGATTGATCCTGGTTACATTTGGATTCAAATAGTTTATGTCCACTATGCTATAAAATTAGAATAGATAGGTAGAATTTCAAGGAAAATGTGCATGACTAGCCATAACCATATTGAATCTGCATCACAAATGGTGCTGTAACTTTTATAGGTTTATGGCTGGTAGCGACACTGAAAATTTGGAACGGAGTTTATAGCATGGCAGGCATAGGAATGGAGTTCCCAACAGAGTTTTGGCACACACTACCAGACGGAAGGGTGCAGTGTGATGTTTGCCCCCGGGCCTGCAAGATAAAGGAGGGGAAGCAGGGTCTCTGCTTCGTGCGCGCCTGCCATGGCGGTGAAGTGGTGTTGACCACATACGGGCGATCCAGCGGTTTCTGTGTGGACCCCATCGAAAAGAAACCACTCAATCACTACCTGCCGGGTACGCCGGTACTCTCCTTCGGGACCGCCGGCTGTAATCTAACCTGCAAATTTTGCCAGAACTGGGATATGAGCAAGTCCCGTGAGATGGATATCCTGGCGCAGGAGGCAGCACCTGAGATGATTGCAGCCAGGGCCAAAGCCCTGGGCTGTCGTAGCGTTGCATTTACCTATAACGATCCGGTTATCTTCCTGGAATATGCCGATGATACGGCCCAGGCCTGCCATGAACTCGGGCTTAGGGCGGTGGCAGTAACCGCAGGCTATATCTCTCCTGGGGCGCGGGAGTTCTTGTTTCGTAACATCGATGCGGCCAATGTGGATCTAAAATCGTTCTCCAATGATTTCTACAAATCACACTGTAGTGGCGACCTACAGACCGTGCTCGATACCCTACTATATATCCGTCATGAGACTGATATCTGGCTGGAGCTCACCACCCTGTTGATTCCGGGGGAGAATGACTCGGACCGGGAGCTCCATGAGATGACACAGTGGGTGGTGGAACACATGGGCCCGGATGTCCCCATGCACTTCTCCGCCTTCCATCCGGACTGGAAGATGCTGGACATCCCGGCCACACCAACCTCAACCCTGAAACGTGCCCGCCAGATTGCCATGGAGAATGGGGTGGACTACGCCTATACCGGCAATGTGAGAAACCCGGAGGGTGACAGCACCTGGTGCGTAAGCTGTGGTGAGCTGCTCATCTCCCGTGATTGGTACCAGTTGGGAAGCTGGAATATCAATGCAAACGGTGAGTGTAAATTCTGTGGCTACCGCTGTGCTGGTGTATTTGAGGAAAAGGCAGGTACCTGGGGTGCACGTAGACAACCGGTCAGCATAGGCATGTAGACAGTTAGGGTTTACGCATTTTCAAAAAACCGTCATCTGAATCTGGCAGAGAGATTCTGATTCGGCCATAATGCCTGCTTTTTTCGAGGCGTTCCCAACATGTGGTTTAGAAATCTTCAGATGTTTCATCTGCAACAGTCGTTCAACCTCACCCCGGAAGAGTTGCACCACAGCCTCGAACCGCAGGCGGCCAAAGAGTGCGGCAGCCAGGAACCTTTCAGCTACGGCTGGGACATGCCACTGGGACGTCAGGGTGCACAGCTCACCCACGCTGCCAACGGTTGCATCATGATCTGCGCCAAACGTGAGGAGAAGATCCTGCCGGCATCTGTGGTACGAGAGAGGCTTGCAGAAAAGGTGGATGAGATAGAGGAGGCGGAGTCCCGCAAGGTGCGACGGCGGGAAAAAGAGGAGTTGAAAGATATCCTGCTGCAGCAGCTTCTGCCCCAGGCCTTTATCAAATCGTCTCTCACCTATGCCTACATCGATCCCAAAGGGAGTTGGCTGATCGTAGACTCATCCAGTCCGAAAAAGGCCGAAGAGCTGTTAAACCTGTTGCGTGACTCTCTCGGATCATTGCGGGTAAAACCACTTACAGCAGCCCAGTCACCTGCTGCAATCATGACTGCCTGGCTGAGTGACAACGGACCACAGGGTAGCCTTATTATCGGCGACGAGTGCGAACTGCGTGACCCCATGGAGGAGGGTGGAATCATCCGTTGCCGCCGTCAGGATCTGATGGGAGATGAGATCGAGCCCCACCTCAAGGCTGGCAAACAGGTGGTGCGGCTGGCGCTGGAGTGGGATGAGCGTGTCTCATTTGTTCTGAGTGATGACCTCTCTATCAAGCGTCTGGGCTTCATGGATATCATCCAGGAAGAGGCGGCAGAGGTGGCAGCGGAAGATGACGCTGCCAGATTTGATGCCGATTTCGCCATAATGTCCCTGGAACTGGGACGCTTTATACCTCGTCTTATGGAGCAGTTTGGTGGACTGGAAAAAGAGTAGAATCCAATGAGGGTGGGGCATGCCCCCGCCCCCGCCCTAACTCCACTTGCCCCTTGATTGATCAGGGCCAAACTCAGACCATTTGCAATGACTGGGTTTAAATGAGATGTGGTACAGCCGTTTCCGCGCTCGGCAGGATACTATAAATATCCAATGTTAGGCCATTTACCAGAAATGCTGGAGACTATACAACATGAGTAGGCCAGTTAATGAATAACCAGATGGTTGTGGATATACAGCATGAACAAACAGGCCATCTGACAACTTTTCAGAATAAATAATGAGCAGAGTCGCAACTAAAAAAACGGGTGCTGGTAACTGGTGCTGCTGGTTTTCTTGGATCACATTTTTGCGAGAGATTACTAAACGATGGTTGTGATGTCCTCTGTGTGGACAATTTTTACAGCGGCACAAAGGATAATGCTTGATCTTATGCACAATCCACATTTACCTAAGGATGATCCGAAACGACGTCAACCAGATATCTTTGTGGTGAAACAGGGTCTTGGTTGGGAGCCGCAAATTAAACTTGAAGCAGGTCTTAAGAAAATAATCGCATATTTTCGAAAGCTGCTCTAACAGCACTTCACGATTCACCCTTTATGGTTGGATTGGTTTGGGTGTGCTGATATCTTGACTTAAGAACAACTGTTGACCTGACTATAACTTCATACTTCAGAATTGATTTTGACGGTGATGAACCGTTGCATTTGATCAAAATCTGATGGAGATATCATTATGAAGAGTGAACTTATGGATAAAGAGAAATGGACTGAGTTGTTTCGTGAGGTCGGTCTGGATGAGGCCACAATGAAGAGATGGCATAGGGAGTTTGAAGCCAGATACCCTCAGGGGCATCAATCATTTTTGGAATGGTTGCAAATATCCAGGGAGGAGATCAGCCATATTCGTGCTCTGTAATAGCTAACTTTTCCTGGGCGGCAGATGTTCAATCGGCCTGCCACCCAGGTTCTGCCAAAACTCTGCGGAAATCCACATGCTCACTATTGGACAAGTTGCGAAGAAGTACGCCCTCTCCAGAAGCGCCCTGATCTATTATGACTCCATCGGGTTGTTGAGACCCAGTGGAAGAAGCGCCTGCAACTACAGACTCTATTCCGACGGTGATCTTGGAAAGCTGGATAAGATATCGCTGTTTCGTAGTGCCGGTTTATCCCTGGATTCAATATCTGCACTGCTCGATAAAGAAGCAGATAATCTGAATTTGGCCTTGGAGAACAGACTGTTCTCAATCAATAGTGAAATTCAAAAGCTCAGAAACCAACAGAAGGTGATCTTGAGGATCCTGGAGAGTGAGCATTTGGTTCGGAACTCTAGAGTTGTTACAAAACAGGTATGGATCTCTCTCCTGGAAGCGGCAGGTCTGGATGAGGCTGGCATGCAGAACTGGCATATCGAGTTTGAAAAGATGTCACCCGAGGCCCATCAGGACTTTCTCGAATCAATTGGGATTGAGACAGATGAGATCGCATCGATTCGTAAATGGTCGAAGGCCGCATGCAAACAATAGGTGGAAGTTACCACTCTATCCACTGAATATGTATTAGATTGTACCGTAAGCTACAAATAAGCCAGGTATTGCACAACGACTAAATATCTCTTGGTTATCTAACGTGGCGCACAGAAGATCCGGTTTTTTAAATTATATTAACCAAGGAATAAAGTAGGTAATATAAGTCAATAAGAACCACTAATAGCCCATAAATAAACATTTGGGGCACCTGTCACTTTTTTCTCCCGTATACCTCAAGTTTTGTGTCCTTGTGCCGAAAACACCCACATACAGTCAGGGAACCCACATAGAAGTTCGTAATTAGAAGGGGTTATCTATCCAGATTGTGTGGCAGTTCATTAGGATGTTGCACCAGAAATGGAATCCGTTTGAGTGCCGACTGCCTTATTTAGGTATTTTGATTAAAACCACTTGGAGAGAATTAAATGAAATTGTTTGTCAATAAACTGCTGCACATGTTCTTTGTTTCCCTGCTGTTTTTGGGCGCTGGTTCCGTACTTGCTGACACCCCAGAGCAGCTCCCTGGCACTGCAAAAGTGACAGCGGAAGATTTGATATCACTGGTTGATAAACATGACAACCTGGTGATTATTGATGCCCGCACAGCTCAGGATTATGAAGGCGGTTTTATCGAAGGGGCTATCTCCCTACCGGACACATCTACCACTCCTGAAGCTTTGGCTAAAGTAATTCCAGCTAAAAATACCCCGGTACTGTTCTATTGCAACGGGGTCAAGTGTGGCCGCAGCGTAGCATCATGCAAGATTGCAGTAGCTGATGGTTATAGCAACATATACTGGTTCCGTGGTGGTTGGGATGAGTGGGTTGCTAAAGGCTTACCTGTCACACACTAAGGGCATAGAAGCACGGGGTGAGGCGTCACTGCTTGGTATGACGCCAAGCCCTGCCAACCATTATAAAATTACAGCCGGAGTGCATTAGCATGCTTCAGCGTATCTCTATCAAAGCAATTATCCTTACGCTTATCATTGGGGGTGGTGCTACTGTATTGGCATTAACCCTATTCACCACCAGCATGTTCCGCACCGCTTCCCTTGAGTTCCAGGGACAGTCAGTAGCCCGTTTGTTGGGAACTACTATTGCTGCAGAGATGTTAGCCTTGCAAAAACCATCAGCAGAGTTGGGCAGCTATGTGCTGAGGGATAAGGCAACCAAGAAATTGGTTAAAAAATTGATAAAGGGTAGAGATGAAAGTGACAAACAGATGCTGGCAAAAAATCTGTCGGATCTATTCCATACCAAATTTGTCAACACTGGACTGTTGGAGCTGGAAAAAGTACGTCTGTATGACAAGGATTTAAATCCACTGGCTCAGTCCGAAGAGGGACTGGCTGATCTCCCCGTGAAGATGCCAGAGGAGCTGCGTAAGCAAGCAGCTGCGCGCAAAGGTGCAGATCGCATGAAGCGTTTGGGTGCCCTGTGGAGTTGGAACAACCAACCGTTTTACTCCACCCTGGTTCCTCTGGGTGGTCTCAGGCTGCTAGGTTATACAGAGGTTGTATCCAGCCCGGTATTTAAACTCAAGTCTCTATCCGACACCGTGGGCCTTCCTGTGGTTTTAAAAGGTACCAATGGCAAAGAATTGTTGAAAGCCGGTGACTGGAAACAGGCGGAGAATGAGAACCGCTCAGTGGTCGATTACACAGCGAAATCCAGTCTTGGTCAGCCGGTGTTAGCAGTATCTGCGCTAGAGGATTTCACAAATTTAAATGCCGGGGTACAAGATATCCAAATCAAGATCCTGGTCATCTATGCTGTCCTTATATCCGTGGGGGTTATTAGTGCCCTGTGGATTCTGCGCAAGGCCCTGTTCATTCCAGTGGCAGCAACAGTCAAGGCTATGCAAAGGGTTGCCGATGGTGATCTGACTGTTACCTTGCCCACCACTGGTCTGAAAGAGATATCGGTGATTACCAGCACGCTAACCACCCTGATTAGGAATCTGAGTTCTGATGTCAACGGGGTAATTAACAGCTCTCAACAGGTGGCCAGCCAGGTCTCAGAACTTGAGCAGGTTGCTACCGATACCAATGACCGTATGCAGAATCAGCGTGATCAGCTGGGACAGATGGCAACGGCCATGGATGAGATGGTTTCTACGGTTCAGGCTGTGGCAAAAAGCGCCACTGAGGCGGCAGATGCTGCCAATGACGCCAACAAGGAAGCGAAAGGCGGTCATGAGATAGTTGACGATACGGTCAATCGTATCCAGGTTCTGGCCGAAAAAATGGATGTCACCACCGGCGCCATCCAACAGTTGGGGCAGGACACAGAGAATATTGGGGCGGTATTGGATGTGATTCGCGGAATTGCTGAACAAACAAATCTTCTGGCGCTGAATGCAGCCATTGAGGCTGCACGTGCAGGGGAACAGGGTAGAGGGTTTGCAGTGGTGGCCGATGAGGTGCGCTCACTGGCCTCCAGAACCCAGCAATCCACCCAAGAGATTCAAGAGATGATTGAGAATCTGCAGGAAGGGGCCAGACGCGCCGTTGCCGCTATGGAAGAGAATCGCAACAGCACATCTCAGAGCGTGGACCAGGCAGGAAAACTGGGTGAATATCTGGGTCGGATTGTAGGCTCTGTAGTAACTACCAACGATATGATTACCCAGATAGCCAGTGCGGCGGAGGAGCAGAGCCTGGTAGCAGAAGAGATCAATATCAATGTGGTTAAAATTGGTGATGCTGCGGAGCTTAGCGTCCAGGGTGCGCAGCGCACATCATCGGTTGGAGAAGAGCTAACCGGCCAATCAGAACACCTGAAACGGCTAGTGGACCGTTTCAAGGTTAATGCTACAGCTTAGTGGATCCATGGGAATCCAGCGTCCCATGCGTGGTTTTCATTTAGACGCTGTTGCTGGCTTGTGTTTACGCTTGTCCTTGCTGATCACGGTAGTTACTGTTTCGCCTGATATTCGGGCAGATTTGGCTAGTGGTAAGGATGCCTACGATATGGAAGAGTATGCCGTTGCTAGGCGGGAGCTGCTGCCTCTAGCTGAAGCTGGCAACACTGATGCTCAAATTCTGGTAGGACGCATGTACAACAATGGCAACGGTGTAACTGCCGACTTAGCCAAGGGTGCTGCGTACTACAAGCGCGCAGCGACCCATGGTAATGCCCGGGCCCAGGCGCTATTGGCTTTCCTTTATACTGCTGGGCGTGGGGTCCCAAAAGACCCCAAGCAGGCGCTGCATTGGTATCGGCAGGCAGCTGATAATGGTGATGTTTATGCCCAGCTGGATTTGGCCCGGATATACCGAGAGGGCAAGAGTGCCAAGCTGGATTATGTGCAAGCTTACAAGTGGTATTTCATTGTGAGCAAGAATGAGGATATCTGCGATTGTCTGCTGGATGGCAAGGGTATGGCGGCAGCGAAGATGACCAGGCAGGAGATTCAGCAGGCCGAAGTTCTGGCTGGCGATTGGTTCAAAAAACGGGGCCGCTGATCCCGGTTGCCCAATTCCTGATCTATACTTTGTAGTACTCCCGGTACCACTCCACAAAATTGGCAATACCTTCCTGGATGGTGGTCTCTGGCTTGTAGCCGGTGTCCTGTACCAGCGCCTCCACATTGGCATAGGTGTCGGGAACATCCCCAGGCTGTAGTGGCAACAGGTTTTGTTCTGCTTTTTTGCCCAGGCAATCCTCAAGAACAGAAATGTACTCCTTCAACTCCACCGGATTGTTGTTGCCGATGTTGTAGAGGCGGAAGGGTGCCTGGCTGGTAGCGGAGTCTGGATGGTCGCCATTCCACTCCAGGTTGGGTGCGGCTACCCGGTCCAGGGTGCGGATGACACCCTCCACGATATCGTCGATGTAGGTGAAGTCACGCCGGTGGTTGCCGTAGTTGAACACGTTGATGGGTTCGCCAGCCAAGATACTGCGGGTAAACAGAAATAGCGCCATATCGGGACGGCCCCAGGGGCCATATACGGTAAAGAAGCGTAGACCAGTCACCGGTAGCTGATACAGATGACTGTAGGTGTGGGCCATCAGCTCATTGGCCTTCTTACTGGCGGCATACAGGCTCAGCGGGTGATCCACGTTGTCGTGCACCGAAAACGGCATATTGGTGTTGGCGCCATAGACTGAACTGCTGGAGGCGTACACCAAATGCTCCACCTCATTGTGGCGGCACCCCTCCAGGATGTTGCCGAAGCCCACAAGATTGGTGTCGATGTAGGATTGTGGGTTTTCGATGGAGTAACGCACCCCGGCCTGGGCTGCCAGGTTCACCACCCGGTTTGGCTTGTACTTGGCGAAGGCGTCCGCCACCGCCTGCCGATCCTCCAGGTTGATGCGCAGATCGGTGTAGTTGGGGTGGGACTGGGTACGGGCCAGACGCGCCTTTTTCAGATTGACGTCGTAATAGTCATTCAGACAGTCGAGACCGATCACCTCATCCCCGCGCTCCAACAGTCGTAGTGAGAGTGCCGAACCGATAAAACCTGCGCTTCCTGTAATCAAAACCTTCATGCTTACTACATCTCCAAGTTACTGTTCTGTGTCTGTTGCTACAGACGACCGTCCACCATCTCTTTGGGGAGGACATTCTTTATGTCATACAGGAGCGAGTTATCCGTACCGAATTGGCGTATGCGCTCGGCACCAAGCTCTCTGAACTCTTGGTGGGCCACGGCCAGCACCGTGGCCGCGTACTGGTTGTCCTGTGGTGTGTCGATCAGGTCTATGCCGTACTCATGCTTGGCCTCTTCTGGGGCAGCCCAGGGGTCATGCACATCCACCTTTAACCCATAGCTTTCGAACTCACTGATCATATCTGCGACCTTGGTGTTGCGCAGATCGGTGCAGTTCTCTTTGAAGGTGAGTCCCAGGATCAGAACCCGGGCGCCAACAATGGGGAGGTCGCGCTGTATCATCATTTTGATGATTACACTCACAATGTACTCGCCCATGCGGTCATTGATGCGGCGGCCTGAGAGGATCACCTCCGGCTGATGACCGATGGCCTGGGCCTTGTGTGTGAGGTAGTAGGGGTCAACTCCTATACAGTGACCACCCACCAGTCCGGGACGGAAGGGGAGAAAATTCCACTTGCTGCCTGCCGCTTCCAGCACCTCCAGGGTGTCGATCTGCATGCGGTTGAAGATGATGGCCAGCTCATTCACCAGGGCGATATTAAGATCGCGCTGGGTATTCTCAATCACCTTGGCAGCCTCCGCCACCTTGATGCTGCTGGCCTTGTGAGTGCCGGCGGTGATGATGCTTCTGTACAGCTCATCGATAAAATCCGCTGCCTCCGGGGTAGAGCCTGAGGTCACCTTGAGGATGTTGGGCAGGCGATGCTCCTTGTCACCAGGATTAATCCGCTCCGGGCTGTAACCCACAAAGAAGCCACGGTTGAGGCTCAGACCGGAGTCCGCTTCCAGAATGGGTACGCAGACCTCTTCCGTAGCCCCGGGGAATACCGTGGACTCGTAGATGACGATATCGTCTTGTTTCAGAAGCTTCCCCAGGGTGTGGCTGGCGGCCTCGATATGGGAGAGGTCAGGTTGTTTGTGTTCGTCGATGGGGGTAGGAACTGTAACTATGAACAGGTTACAAGCCGCAAGTGCGTTGGCCTGGTCCGAGAATGTCAGATTCACCGCCTGGGACAAACCACCTGGCTCTACTTCCATGGTGGAGTCCTTACCAGCCAGCAACTCCTGGATTCTGGAACCGTTCACATCGAAGCCGATGGTTGGGTATCTCTTTCCAAACTCCACCGCCAGGGGCAGCCCCACATAACCCAGGCCGATGACGCCAATCCGTGTGTCCTCTAGTTTAAACATGGCCTCGGTGACCCATCCTCGATTGTAGTTATTACCACTGGCTGTGATTAGGGGAGAGTAACTGGTACCGGTGGCGCCCAGCCATCTGCCCGATGCTCCACCACTACCGTGGTGTAGATGCCGCCACGCACATTGAATTTTGCCGTTAAGCGCATAAATCTGGGTGCTGTCGCTGTCACCAGGTCCTGGTGTATCAGATTAGTGACATCCTCATGAAAGGCCCCCTGTTCGCGAAAGGACCAGGCATATAGCTTAAGGGACTTTAGCTCTACACAGAGTTGGTCAGGAATATACTCAAGGGCGAGCTCGGCAAAATCAGGCTGACCTGTTTTTGGGCAGAGACAGGTAAACTCAGGCACCTGGATGCGAATGGTGTAATCACGTTCTGGCTGGGGGTTATCAAATACCTCCAGCTCTCTATTCGGATTGGTTGACATGTTGTTAACGTTCGGTAATTAAAGAAAATTGGCTGCTGATTATACGGAACAACGGGCAACTACTCCATCTATAGATCGCGTATGGTTTCGCTCCTTATCTCTCCTGTGGGAGTTTTTTGGTGTAGTGTGACCAGATCACTGTTTTGGGTGGTCAAGTTTCATACAATTTCTATAATTTATAATATATAACAATAAGAAACAGCGCATACTTAAAGTTTTTTATATTTTACAATCAGCTTGTGTAGAGCACGGCCAAACTGTATCTTTAGCGCCTATGCGTTTGGAAAAAATAAAACTGGCAGGATTCAAGTCTTTCGTAGACCCAACCACGGTAAATATCCCCAGTAACCTGGTGTGTGTTGTGGGCCCGAACGGTTGCGGCAAGTCCAATATCATCGATGCCGTGCGCTGGGTTATGGGCGAAAGCTCCGCCAAGATGTTGCGTGGCGAATCCATGGCGGATGTGATCTTTAACGGATCATCCACCCGCAAACCCATCGGATCCGCCAGTATTGAATTGCTGTTCGATAACAGTGATGGCGGCGCCGGAGGCCAATACGCCAAATACAGCCAGATTTCGGTGAAGCGCCAGGTACATCGGGACGGCCAGTCCAATTACATGATGAACGGGGTGCGCTGCCGTCGCCGCGATATCACCGACCTGTTTCTGGGCACCGGGCTAGGACCACGCAGTTATTCCATTATCGAACAGGGCATGATCTCCCGCCTGATCGAGGCCAAACCGGAGGACCTGCGTGCATTTCTGGAAGAGGCTGCTGGGATATCCAAGTACAAGGAGCGGCGGCGCGAGACGGAAAATCGTATTAAAAGAACCAGGGAAAATCTTAGTAGATTAGATGACTTACGTGAAGAAATTGAGAAACAACTTCAAAGACTGAAACGTCAATCTGCCACCGCTGAAAGATACAAAGTCCTGAAGCAACAGGATCGCCGTATGCATGCAGAGCTGCTTGCGCTGCGTTGGCAGGGTATGGGCGAAGAGTTGCAACTGGGTGAGAAGAGGCTGCGGGACCAGACCACAGTTATGGAGGGCGCCCTGGCCAAGCAACGTAGTCTGGAGGCCAGGATTGAGCAGGAGCGGGATGAACACACAGAGGCCAACGATGGTTTCAATGTTGTACAGGGGCGTTTCTATGCGGTGGGTGCCGAGATTGCCCGTCTGGAACAGACCATAAAGCACAACACTGAGGTGCGACAGCAGCAGGAGCTGGATCTGGAGCAGACCCAGCACTCCTGGCAGGAGTCCATGGACCACCAGCAGCAGGACAGTGAGAGGCTGAAAGAGATCAACCGGGTGCTGGAAGAGGAGGATCCGCATCTGCAAGAGGCCAGAAAATTGGAGCGGTCGGCGGCGGATGAACTGTCCCAGGCCGAGCAGGAGGTAACTAGCTGGCAGAATGAGTGGGATGAGTTTAACCGGCATGCGGCAGAACCAGCGCAGGTAGCCCAGGTGGAGCGCACCAGGATCAACCAGCTGGAGCAGCAGGAAAAGAACCACCAGATGCGGCTGCAACGGCTGGAGGCAGAGCTAGAACGTCTGCTGGAGCCTAGTCTGCAACAGGAGATTTCAGGATTTCAGGAGCAAGAACAGCAGCAACAGGCCCAGATTGGTGTTCTTCAGGGTCAGCTTGAGCACTCTGCAGCGGCCATCTCCACCGCCCGGGAGAAGAGTAACAACCTGCAAGCAGAGCAGAATGAGGTGTTGGCAGAACTGCAACGGGTAGATGGGCGTCAGGCCTCTCTCGAAACCCTGCAGGAAGCCGCTCTGGGAAAACAGGGCCAGGACACCGCCCAGTGGCTTGAGCGACACCAACTGGATAAGGCCACCAGACTGGCCGAGAAAATTGAAGTGGAGGATGGCTGGCAGCAGGCGGTGGAGACAGTGCTTGGATTCCACCTGCAAGCCATTTGTGCCGATAGTGTAGCTGGTCTGGCCAATGATATTGAGGCCCTTCAGAACGGTGTGCTTTCACTGTTTGATACTGATGCCAGCGGTGGTTCTGGTGCTCCGGAGACAGGTTCACTCATACATAAGGTAAAGGCCCCGTGGGATATTGGACCACTCATGTCTGGGGTTAAGGCTGCGGATGACCTGTCACAGGCGCTGGCCATGCGTGGCTCGCTCAATCCAGGTGAGTCTGTAATCACCCAAAGTGGCATCTGGGTTGGTAGCAACTGGCTGCGTCTGAACCGCGATACCGGAGAGGCTTCAGGTGTGCTGGAGCGGGAACAGGAGATGCGTGAGCTGACCCGACGTAAGCAACAGCTAAAAAAGCGTGCAGAAGATCTAAGTGGTTCAGTGCAGAACGTGAGGGATGGGCTGCAACAGGCGGAACATGCTCGTGATCAGATCCAGAGTCAGCTTAATCAGGTAAACCGGGCCCTCTCTGATATACGCTCCAACCTGAGTGGCCGGGTGGCGCGGGCCGAGCAACAGAAGAATCGTAACGACAACATCAGTCGCGAAATTACCGAGCTGCAGGAGCAGCAGCAACGGGAGCTAGATGAGGTCACCCAGGCCCGCACCAAGCTGCATGCGGCCCTGGCTGAGATGGAGAATCTGACCGGGCAGCGCGAGGAGCTGATAAAACGCCGAGATCAACTGCGTACTCAGCGTACCGATATTCGGGATCAGGCCCTGAATCTACGCAGCAAGGCCCATGAGATCGCCCTGCGCATTGAATCCATGCGCTCATCCCAGCAATCCCTGGAGCAGAATCTGGAGCGGATGAAAAACCAGATCACCCATCTGTCGGCACGCCGGGATGAGCTGAAGAGCTCTATAGATGATAGTCACACGCCATTGAAACAGAATAACCAGGAACTGGAACAGCAGCTACAGCTGCGGGTGGGAATCGAAGGCGAGATGCAGGCGGCACGCAAAACCCTGGAACAGATTGACACCGCCCTACGCCAGCATGAACAGGAACGGAGTGAAGCGGAACAAGTGGTGGAGAAGGAGCGCACTGTTCTGGAACAGGGCAGATTGCAACATCAGGAGGTGTTGGTGCGCTACAAGACCATTGATGAACAGATCCATGAGTCTGGGTTTGAGCGGGATGATTTGACCGGCAACCTGCCAGAGGATGCAACAATCGAACAGTGGGAACAGGAGCTGGAGCGGATGGATATGCGCATCCGGCGTCTGGGCCCCATCAATCTGGCCGCCATCGATGAGTACCAGGAACAGTCAGAGCGCAAGCAGTATCTGGATTCACAACACGAGGATGTAACCAAATCTCTGGAGACCCTGGAAAATGCAATTCGCAAGATTGACCGCGAAACCCGCACCCGATTCAAGGAGACCTTCGATAAGGTGAACGTCGGACTCCAGGAGAAATTTCCCCGTCTGTTCGGAGGCGGACACGCCTACCTGCAACTGACCGGTGATGACCTGCTTGATACCGGCGTAACGGTAATGGCGCGGCCACCTGGCAAGCGCAACTCCAGCATTCATCTGCTATCTGGCGGCGAGAAGGCACTAACGGCCGTGGCCCTGGTGTTTGCTATTTTCAGCCTCAATCCATCTCCATTCTGTATGTTGGACGAGGTGGACGCCCCGCTGGATGATGCCAATGTCAGTCGTTATTGTGAGCTGGTGAAATCCATGTCGGACAAGGTGCAGTTTATCTTCATTACCCACAACAAGCTGACCATGGAGATAGCACACCATCTCACCGGTGTAACCATGCACGAAGCCGGCGTCTCCAGGCTGGTGTCGGTGGACCTGGATGAAGCAGCCATAATGGTGGCTAGCTAGGCCCAAACGACATACTACTTAATGTCTTGATGTTTGAACTCTGTTATACAAACCGGAGTTCAACGCCCTTAACAAATGTATCCACCGTGGTATGCTTGAGGCAGGAATGGCTTAATAATATTAAGAGGCTCGACACCACCCAATGGAAGCAGACATCCTACGTCTAATCTTATTTCTGGTCGGAGCTGCACTGGTCTTAGGCATCTATCTCTTCGACCGTTACAAAAACAAAAAACCCACTGAGGCAAGCCAGGACCGGATGAATACTGCCCAGGAACAGCCCATGGCCGATCATATTGAGCCAAGTTGGGACAGTCTGTATGAGAATGGTGCGGAACAGAATGCCGATCAGACAACAGCTGAAGCACAACCTGAGGATGATGTGACACCAGAGGCTCAGGCGGCAACGGAGCCACCAGTTCAGGAGGCGGTTCCTGAGGAGATGGAGGATAGGATTACCTCAGAGCTGGAACAGCTGGAAGAGATTCTCCACGAAGAGCCTGAGCATGGACATCAACGGAGTGAGGAGTTGGATGAGGGCATCCCAAAAGAGCAGATATCCATCTCCTTTTTAGCCGGTGAGATCAAAAAGCGGCAATCCAGCGAGCCGGAAGCAGCTCTCCCCGTCAAGATCATACAGCTGAATGTGGTGCCACATGATGTGGAGTTCTATGGCGATGATATCCTCTGCGTAATCCATGAAGTGGGACTGGAGCTGGGTGAGATGAATATTTTTCACCACTTCGGTGATGATCAGGAAAAGCATCAGCCTATATTCAGCATGGCCAGTATGGTGGAACCAGGAACTTTTCCGATGGATAATCTGGATGGATTCTCTACCCCCGGCCTTACCCTCTTCACCCGTCTGCCTGGACCCAAGGATGGTCTCACCATCTTTTCAGATATGCTGTACACCGCCGAACAGCTGGCCAACCTGCTGGATGGTGAACTGCGGGATGAGTCCCACAACGCCCTGAGCAAGCAGACCATTGGACACATCCGCGAAGAGATCCAGGAACACCACCGACAACTACAGTTGGCGCGCAGTAAGCAATGAACAGTTCTGGTTCCGCCCAGGAACGCATCCAACAACTTCGAGACGAGATAGACCGGCACAATCAACTCTACTATGTGCTGGACGATCCGCAGATCCCAGACAGTGAGTATGATCGCCTGCTGCGCGAGTTGCAGGTTCTGGAGGTGGATTACCCCGAGCTGATCACCTCCGATTCTCCTACCCAGCGGGTAGGTGGCACACCACTCAAGGCCTTTAACCAGGTGCAACACCGGCTACCCATGTTGTCACTGGATAACGCCTTTTCGGAGGAGGAATTTGCCAATTTTGAACGCCGGGTGAGAGAGCGCCTGGATAGTGACGGTGGGATCCAGTTTTGTGTTGAACCGAAACTGGACGGGCTGGCGGTTAGTCTGCGTTATGAAGCCGGCGTTCTGGTGCAGGCGGCCACCCGTGGTGATGGCAGCCAGGGCGAGGACGTTACCCACAATGTACGCACCATCCCCTCAGTTCCTCTGCGTCTGTTGGGCGAGGACTGGCCGCAGGTGTTAGAGGTGCGGGGAGAGGTGTTTATGCCCAAGGCCGGTTTTCTGCGTTTCAATGAAAAGGCCCGCAAGCTGGGTGAGAAGGAGTTTGTTAATCCGCGTAACGCCGCCGCCGGCAGTCTGCGGCAGTTGGACCCTCAGATTACCGCCACCCGTCCCCTGGATATGTTCTGCTACGGCTTTGGCGAGATCGAGGGTGGGAATCTTGCGGATAGCCACAGTGCCAGTATCGCCAGATTGAAGCAGTGGGGTCTGCGCACCTCGCCTGAACTTCAGACCTTGACTGGTCTGGAGCGGTGTGCCGACTATTTTGACCAGATTGCAGCTCGCCGCGATGCCCTGGAGTACGACATCGATGGGGTGGTGTTCAAGGTGGATTCACTGGTGGATCAAGAAAGCCTCGGCTTTGTGGCGCGCAGCCCGCGCTGGGCCATCGCCCGCAAGTTCCCCGCTCAGGAGGAGCTTACCACTGTGGAGTCCATTGAGTTTCAGGTGGGACGCACTGGAGCCATCACCCCGGTTGCCAGACTCAAGCCGGTGTTTGTGGGAGGGGTTACGGTAAGCAATGCCACCCTGCACAACATGGATGAGGTGGCCAAGAAGGATGTGAGGGTAGGGGATACCGTGTTCGTACGCCGGGCCGGTGATGTGATCCCCGAAGTGGTGCGTGTGTTGCTGGAGCGGCGTGAAGGTCAAGTAGCTCCGGTGCAGTTGCCAGGGCAGTGTCCCGAGTGCGACTCCGATATCGTCAAGCCCGAGGGTGAGGCGGTGGCGCGCTGTAGCGGCGGTCTCTACTGTTTGGCCCAGCGCAAGGAGGCGATCAAGCACTTCTCCTCCCGCCGCGCCATGGATATCGAGGGGCTGGGTGATAAGTTGGTGGAGATTATCGTGGATAACGGAATGGTGCAGGATCTGGCCGGTATCTACAGCCTGAGTCACGCCCAGTATGCCGGTCTGGAACGCATGGGTGACAAGTCGGCTGAAAACCTGATCCAGGCCCTGGAGAAGAGCAAACACACCACCCTGGGTAGATTCCTGTATGCCCTGGGTATCCGGGAAGTGGGGGAGGTGACCGCCGCCGCCCTGGCCAACCACTTCTGCGATCTTGACCCAATCAAGAGTGCGGATGACTCTGATCTTATTCAGATAGAGGGGGTCGGCCCGGTGATGGCAGAGCATATCCTGGCCTTCTTCCACCAGCCCCACAACCTGGAGGTGATACAAAAGCTGCTGGATGCGGGAATCCATTGGGACCAGGTTCAGGCCCCGGCCGTAGAGACCCAGACTCTCATCGGTAAGAGTTTTGTGATCACCGGCACCCTGAGCCGCCCCCGCTCCGAGATCAAGGATGAGCTGTTGGTATTAGGGGCCAAAGTGGTGGGAAGTGTGTCAAAAAAGACCGACTATCTGCTGGCTGGCAGCGATGCTGGATCCAAGCTGGCCAAGGCGCAGCAACTGGGGATCACTATCCTGGATGAAGATGGACTGAAACAGCTTCTGGTCAGCCTCAGTTGATCAAAATAATGAATCTGTCTATTAGCAGTTGAACCAACAAAACCGATGAAAAGCAGGTAGAATCACCCGTGTTTTCAACACGCAGGACGAATTATGAATTCCAAAGAGAGAGAGATATTACAGGTGATGCGCAGGGTGCTCACATCGGTAATCAAAGATATCACCCCGGCCCCCGGACAGCCCATGCCACTGTCGGAGCAGACCACCGCAGATGTACGCGACTGCCTGAAGCTGATCTCTGTACGCGAACGCGAACTGGCAGATTCTGCCGGGGCCGTGGTAGAGAAGCCATACTATGTGGACGAGCCACCAGAGACCAAGGTGGTTTCTGTTACCGATATCGGCAATATGTCATCTGGCAATAAGGATAAAGAGTAGTCCGGCGCGACTCAGGGCAGCACCTTTTTGAACGGTTTAACCGAGACGCTGGTGAACACCCGGTTTAGGGCGTAAGGGTCCTGATCAGCCCACTCCTGCGCTAGCTCCAGGCTGTCAAACTCGGCTACTATCAGGCTGCCGCTGAAGCCGGCTGGACCTGGGTCTTCACTGTCGATGCTGGGGTGGGGGCCAGCCAGGATTAGGCGTCCCTCCTCTTGTAGGGACTTGATGCGCTCCAGGTGTTCCGGGCGCACCTTCAGGCGCATCTCAAGACTATTCTCACAATCTGACCCCATGATGGCGTATAACATTGCACAATCCTCCAGAATTTGATGTGTATTTGTTTGCTGTTTTTGATTGATCAGGATCTTAACCCAGCCGGGATAAGAGCAGAAGTGGCTAGGGTGAATGGGGACGTTATTCTGAGAAGCAGTTATAATGTCAGTAATTTCCACAATCTTACCGCAATAGACTCCGATCTCTGGCCAAATCACCCATGAATGCCCTGTATGACCTGCATACCCACTCCACCGCCTCCGACGGCACCCTGAGCCCAGGAGATCTGGTGGAGCGTGCACAGCGGGCAGGGGTGTCAGTACTGGCCCTGACCGATCATGACTCCACCGAGGGTATATCTGAGGCCAAGAGCGCTGCCTTGCGTCTAGGTATAGAGCTGGTTCCAGGTGTGGAGATATCAGTAACCTGGGAACCCTACATAATCCATGTGGTGGGGTTGGGCGTGGATACACGATGCGAGCAGCTACAGCAGGGGCTGTCGCAGCTTCGGGAGCAGCGGGAGGAGCGGGCCATTGAGATGGGTCGTCGCCTGGAAAAAGAGGGGATCAAAGACGCCTATGCCGGTGCCAAGGCATTCTCCAACGGGCGTCTCATCAGTCGCACTCATTTTGCCCGGTTTCTGGTGGATCGTGGTTATGTTTCTGATATGGCCAAGGTGTTTAAAAAGTACATAGTTAGCGGTAAGCCGGGCTATGTGCCAGGCCGTTGGGCCAGCCTGGAGCAGGTGCTCACCTGGATTCAGGCCGCAGGCGGGCAGTCGGTTATTGCCCACCCAGCAAGATACCCCTTTACTCGCACCAAACTGCGCCGTCTGTTAGAGGACTTTGTAGAGTTGGGCGGGGATGCAATAGAGGTGGTGTCCGGCAACTATACAAGGGATAATTGCCTGACTATGGCGCGGCATGCCATGGACTTTGAGCTTATGGGTTCGGTGGGATCAGATTTTCATGGCCCGGAACACTCCAGGATAGAGGTGGGCCGGATGCTGGATATCCCCGCAGGTGTAACCCCCATCTGGCACAACTGGAACCGACAAGATCAGGCGATCTCCTTCTAACCTCATAATAATTAACCACAATTTTGGCATCTCCCCAACATGGCGCAGTATTTTCACATTCACCCGGACAACCCCCAGCAACGTCTTATTCATCAGGCGGTGGAGATCATACGCCGTGGCGGATTGGTTATTTACCCTACGGATTCCAGCTACGCCCTGGGGTGCCAGATCGGCAACAAAGGGGCCATGGATCGCATTCGTCGTATCCGGCGTCTGGATGACAAGCATAACTTCACCCTGGTGTGCCGTGATCTATCTGAGATTGCCACCTATGCCCGGGTGGATAATCAGCACTACCGTCTCTTGAAATCGCTCACCCCTGGTCCCTACACCTTTATCCATAAGGCCACCAAACAGGTGCCGCGACGGCTGCAGAACGTAAAGCGCAAGACCATCGGCATCCGGGTTCCAGATAACGCCATCGTGCAACACCTGCTGGATGAGTTGGGTGAGCCACTTATGAGCTCCACCCTGATCCTGCCGGGCGAAGAGCTGCCTATGACCGATCCGGATGAGATGCGGGATATCCTGGATCATGAGGTGGATGTGATCATTGATGGCGGGCACTGTGGCCTTGAGGCCACCACGGTACTGATCATGGAGCAAGAGCAGCCCTTTGTGGCCAGGAAGGGGAAGGGTGATGCCTCACTGTTCGAAGATTGATGCATCTCTCCTGTCCTGACCTCATGGGAACTGTATAATCCACCGATGGGTAACTTGGATATAGTTCAGAAGATTGCGGTGCTGATTCTGCCGGTGCTGTTTGCCATCACCGTGCATGAGGCCGCTCACGGCTGGATGGCCAATAAACTGGGTGACGGCACTGCCAGGATGCTGGGTCGTATCACCCTGAATCCACTCAAGCATATAGATCCCTTGGGTACGCTTCTGTTGCCACTACTGATGTTTCTGTTTGCCGGATTTCTGTTTGGCTGGGCCAAACCGGTGCCGGTGGACTGGCGTAACCTGCGCAATCCCAAGCGGGATATGGGTTTCGTCGCCATGGCTGGACCAGGGATAAACCTGATTATGGCCTTGATCTGGGCCCTGCTGGTAAAGTTTGGTGTCGAGATTATCGAGCTGTCCCAATGGATTGCGGTGCCACTGATCTACATGGGCAGCGCCGGTGTGCTGATCAATGTGGTGTTGATGGTGCTGAACCTGATGCCAATCCTGCCGCTGGATGGAGGCCGGGTCATGGCCTCACTGCTACCTCCTCGCTATGCAATCGGCTACTCACGTCTGGAGCCCTACGGTATGGTGCTGGTGATCCTGTTGCTGGTTACCGGCGTAATGGGACGGGTTATGTGGCCGCTGATCCAATTTATGATCGAGATTCTTCCTGCCTCGGATGTGGTGTGGCAGGTGATAACAATACTGTTCGCAAGATAAGAGGAAAATATAGTTGAATACCGTTCCTTCACAACATGCTCGTGTCCTCTCCGGGATGCGTCCCACCGGGCGTCTGCACCTGGGGCACTACCATGGGGTCCTGAAAAACTGGATTGAACTCCAGCACGAGTATGACTGCTACTTTTTTGTAGCGGACTGGCACGCCCTCACCACCCACTATGATGATCCATCCATAATCCAGGAGAGTGTGTGGGAAATGGTTATCGACTGGCTGGCGGCCGGAGTAAATCATGGCGAGGCCAAGCTGTTTATTCAGTCCCTGGTGCCGGAGCATGCCGAGCTGCATCTGCTGCTCTCCATGATCACCCCCTTGGGCTGGCTGGAGCGGGTGCCAAGCTACAAGGATCAACAGGAGAAACTGAAGGAGCGGGATCTGGCCACCTACGGCTTCCTCGGCTACCCACTGCTCCAGGCTGCGGACATCCTGATCTACAAGGCAGGGATGGTGCCGGTGGGTGAGGATCAGGTGGCCCACGTGGAGTTGACTCGTGAGGTGGCGCGTCGATTCAATCACATATACGGTCGCGAGCCCGGGTTCGAACAGGCAGCGGAACAGGCGGTGAAGAAGATGGGCAAGAAGAACGCCAAACTCTTCAACCGTTACCGCAAGGCCTATCAGGAGCAAGGTGACCAGGAGGCGCTGGAGGCGGCGCGGGCCCTGCTGGAAGGGCAACAGAACATCGGTGTGGCAGATCGTGAACGCCTGTTTGGTTACCTGGAGGGTGGAGGTCGTCTGATCCTGTCCGAACCACAGCCACTGCTGACTCACGCCTCCAAGATGCCGGGGCTGGATGGGCAGAAGATGTCCAAGTCATACGGTAATACCATCGCCCTGCGCGATGAGCCAGAGGTGATTGAGAATGCCCTGCGCACCATGCCCACCGACACCAATCGGGTGCGGCGCAATGATCCGGGTGATCCGCAGAAGTGTCCAGTGTGGCAGTTTCATCTGGTCTACTCTGATGACAGCACCAAGGAGTGGGTGCAGGAGGGGTGCCGTTCTGCCGGTATCGGCTGTGTGGATTGCAAGCAGCCAGTTATCAATGCGGTGTTACAGGAGCTAAAGCCGATTCAAGAACGGGCGCGTGAGTTTGAGGAGCAGCCGGAGCTGGTGCGCAGTATTATTGCCGAAGGGTGTGAAGAGGCCCGGGATCAGGCCCAAGAGACTATGGAAGAGGTGCGCCAGGCCATGAGTTTAAACTATCGATAGAACCCACAGGCGATTGAACTGAATGAGTTCCGGCGACGAGACCGTACAAGAGCACCATCCTGGAGAGCAGGAGGAGATGCCCTTTGCCGTAGTGCAAGGTTCACCCTGGACCACACTGCCCAAGGATCTCTATATCCCACCCGATGCCCTTGAGGTATTTCTTGACGCATTTGAGGGGCCGTTGGACCTGCTGATCTATCTGATCAAACGTCAGAATCTGGATATTCTGGACATCCCCATAGCCAAAATTACCGCCCAGTACATGGAGTACGTGGACCTGATGAAAGAGTTGCGGCTGGAATTGGCCGCCGAGTATCTGGTGATGGCTGCCATGCTGGCGGAGATCAAATCGCGCATGCTGTTGCCGCGCCAGGAAGAGGTGGAAGGGGAAGAGGATGACCCCAGGGCCGAGTTGATCCGGCGGCTGCAGGAGTATGAGAGATACAAACAGGCGGCGGAAGATCTGGACGGGCTGCCCAGATTGGGTCGGGACAAGTTCCAGGCCGAGGCCCAGATGCAACACAAGACGGTGGAGCAGAAGCTGCCGGATGTGGAGTTGCGAGAGATGTTGCTGGCGTTGCGAGATGTAATGCATCGGGCAGATATGTTCACCCGCCACCATGTGCAGATGGAGCCACTCTCGGTGCGTGAACGTATGTCGCTGGTTCTGGCGGCGCTAAATAGTGAGACATTTACCGATTTTGCCGACCTGTTCGAGGTAAATGAGGGTAGGTTGGGTGTGGTTGTGACCCTGTTGGCCGTACTTGAGTTGATCAAGGATAGCCTGATTGTACTGGTTCAGGCCGACTCTTTTGGACCCATTCATGTGAAGGCTGTATCCGACTAAACGTTACAGAGTCAGATCGGTTGTAACAAACATTGCAAGGAAAACTAACTTGGCGGATATAAAGATAAAGCAGATCATTGAAGCTGCTCTTATGGCGGCAGGTAGACCCCTCACCCTGGACCGAATGCTGGAGCTGTTTCTGGAAGATGAGAGGCCAGAGCGTAGCGCCATGCGTGAAGCCATAGAGGAACTGCGTGAAGAGTATGCCGACAGATCCGTAGAGCTGCTGGAGACCGGCGCCGGGTTTCGTATCAATGTGAAATCTGAGTATGCCACCTGGGTATCCCGTCTGTGGGAAGAACGCCCGCCCAAGTACTCACGCGCCATGCTGGAGACCCTATCCCTGATCGCCTACCGCCAGCCTATCACCCGCGGCGAGATCGAAGATGTGCGCGGCGTGAGTGTCAGCAGCAGCATCGTCAAGACCCTGATGGAGCGCAACTGGGTCCGAGAGGTGGGACACCGGGATGTGCCAGGTAGACCGGCGCTGCTGGCAACCACCAAAGAGTTCCTTAACTATTTTGGTCTCAAGACCCTGAATGATCTGCCCACCTTGGCTGAGATTAAGGATATGGACTCCATCAACTGTGAACTGGATCTGGGTGAACCGGACGGACCGCCTGAGGAACCGAACGAGAAACCGGATGGAGGGGAGAGTGCGAGTTCGGCTGAGATCATTGCCCTGGATGTCACCGGAGAGTCAGTTGCCGCCGTTGCCGAAGAGTCTGACACCGTTGCCGAAGAGTCTGACACCGTTGCCGAAGAGTCTGACACCGTTCCACCAGAATCCATAGAGCAGAGTGAATCTGAACATGAGTGATGCTATTCCACAGGGTGAGCGCCTGCAAAAGGTATTGGCCAATGCTGGCTTTGGTTCCAGGCGGGAGATAGAGGGCTGGATCAAGGAGGGACGGGTAAAGATAAACGGGAAGCTGGCAAAGCTTGGAGATCGGGTCGTAGGAGATGATCTGGTTCAGGTGGGTAACCGCCGTGTCCGCATAGACCGCATCAGTGAAATCGAAAGACGGATAATCGTATATAACAAACCGGAAGGTGAAGTGGTCACCAGGCACGACCCTGAAGGGCGTCCCACGGCGTTTCACCGTCTCCCCAAGCTCAAGAGTTCCGGGCGCTGGATTGCGGTGGGAAGGTTGGATATCAACAGCAGTGGGCTGATGCTGTTCACCACCGATGGTGAACTGGCCAACCGCCTGATGCATCCGTCCAAGGCAGTAGAGCGGGAGTATGCGGTCCGGGTGCTGGGAGCGATCACCCAGGAGATGCTGGAGACCCTGGTGAACGGGGTGGAACTGGAGGATGGCCCGGCCCGATTTGAGGACGTAGTAGAGTCCGGTGGTGAGGGTGCAAATCGTTGGTTCCACGTAGTCATTATGGAAGGTCGCAATCGTGAGGTTCGCCGCATGTGGGAGGCAGTGGGCGCCAAGGTCAATCGACTCAAACGTGTGAGATATGGTCCAGTAATGCTGGGTGATCGTCTGCATGTGGGGAAATGCCGGGACCTGGACCGGAAAGAGATGACTGAGATACTGGGCATGGTCGGCCTTGAACAGGAAAAAACTGGATCGCAAAAGTCGAGTGACCACAGGCAGCAGCGCCCCACAACTGGGAAGTCCGCAAAACAGAAGGGCAGGAAACGGCGTCATTGACCCCTTTCAATCCGAGTCGCCAGCAACTACTCCAGGTGTTCCAGCTTCTACTGGATAGCTATGGAAAACAGGGGTGGTGGCCTGGAGATTCCCCCTTTGAGATCATGGTGGGCGCAATTCTCACCCAGAACACCACATGGTCAAATGTGGAAACCGCCATCACCAATTTGAAACAGGCCAAGGTGTTGGCGCTGGATCCCATGTTGCGAATCAGCAGAGAAGAGTTGGCCGAGCTGATTCGTCCCTCTGGCTACTTCAATGTCAAATCCCAGCGTCTAAAAAGCTACTGCCGGTTCATGCAAGATAACGGAGGTGAGGTTGGGCTAATGGAGCAGCCAACGGTGGAGCTCAGACGGGCACTGCTCTCGGTGAATGGGATTGGTCCCGAGACTGCGGATGACATGCTGTTATATGCCTATGAACGACCGGTTTTTGTGATTGATGCCTACACCAGACGTATCTTTACCCGGCTTGGCTTTATGTCAGGAGATGAGTCATACGAAGTGTTGCGAAGGGGTTTTGAAACTGGCCTGGGGGAGGGCGTTCAGCTCTATAATGAATTTCATGCACTGATAGTGCGCCATGCAAAAGAGGCGTGCAAAATCAAACCACACTGCGAGCAATGTGGTCTGGTAGGGATATGTTCCTTGGGTGGTAGCCGTCAAGGAACTCTCCCTGACAGTTAGAGCCAGCTAACATAAATCGAATAGGCCATGTTGCGCCTGAAAAAGCGTCAACCAAGGCGCGAGAAGAGTAGTTTGGTTACTTACAAATGACATACGAGCAACGATGAGCGGCGCTTTTTCAGGCGCAACCTAAAGACTGCGGCTATTTTTCACCTAGCTGCGTTATCATTTTCTCATGTAGGGTCACTACAATTCACTCACTCTTGCCGGGTGAAAATAATCCCCGCAGAGTCAATTGGATTGGTGTTAACAGGCCCTAGATGCGTCAGATCATCAATACGTTTGCAGCATGCAGACCCTTGGGACCTTCGCTGACGTCGAATTGAACCTTCTGACCTTCTTTAACGGTCTTATACCCCTCCATCTCGATGGCGGAAAAGTGGACAAAAACATCCTGTTCTCCATCATCTGGGGTGACAAATCCATAACCTTTTGCGTTATTGAACCACTTCACTATACCTGTAGCCATCTAAACAACTCCTCCTTACAACAAACAAACGAACTAAATCACGATCTAATTTTTATGGTGTTTTTATTATTTATCCGGAACCCGTCCAGTCCACCTTGAATCCTTCTGAAACAGACAATTTAGTATGTAATTAATTGCAGATGATAACCACACAGTATAGCCATCAGGTAAAAATGGTCAAATCGGTGTGAAATTTTGGAAACAGCGATCCTATTTTACCTGTAAAATATATTGGATGAACATTGCCGGTGATATTAATTAACCAGGAAATGTAGATATATTAAATATCTTGTATATCATAAAACTAATGCATATTACTTAATGCATTTTATTATTACATAAACCGTTGCTTATTTGTGATAAGCCCAGCTAATTTTTTCTAATTTCAGCTAAAATCGAAGATATGTCAGAACAAAGAGATAATGAACGTGATGGTGGCCTGGCAGTTCAGGAACTAAAGCCTGAGTTGAAGCCTCCAAACATGTATAAGGTAGTCTTGCTAAACGATGACTACACGCCAATGGATTTTGTAGTTGAGATACTGGAAGCCTTTTTCAGAATGCAAAGGGAGCAGGCGACGCGGGTGATGATGAGTGTTCACAGCAAGGGAGTTGGTGTTTGTGGAGTTTTCACCAGAGATATTGCAGAAACCAAGGTTTCACAGGTGAATGAATTTTCAAGAAATAATCACCATCCACTGTTATGTGCCATGGAAGAGAACTAGCTTTTCGCAGGTATTTGTCCTATTCAAAGTAGTAGGCTAGGAAGTTGATTAACGATGTCCATATTGAGCAAAGAACTTGAATTTACTCTCAACCACGCCTTTACCCAGGCGCGGGAGCGTAAACACGAATTTATGACAGTAGAGCATCTGCTGCTCGCACTGCTGGAGAACAATTCCGCGCTGGAGATCTTGAATGGCTGCAATCTGGATGTCAGCAAGTTACGGGTGGAGATCGACAAGTTTATTGATGAGACCACACCGCTGTTGCCGGACGATGATGAGCAGGAGATTCAGCCGACTATAGGCTTCCAGCGAGTACTGCAAAGGGCGGTTTTCCATGTGCAGTCCTCCGGTCGTAAGGAGGTAACCGGGGCAAATGTTCTGGTGGCTATCTTTGGGGAACAGGAGTCTCAGGCCCAGTATCTATTGTCGCTTCATGGTATGTCGCGTCTGGATGCGGTTAATTACATGTCACATGGTGTTACCCGGGCCGGAGACAATCTGGAGGATGATTCTCTGGGTAGTGAGGTCGATGAGGATGGTGAGGCCGTTTCACCCGCCCGTTCGCCGCTGCAAGAGTACACCACGAATCTTAATGAGCTTGCGCTCTTGGGCAAGATTGATCCGCTTATCGGGCGTGATCTTGAGGTAGAGCGCACCATCCAGATCCTCTGTCGCAGACGTAAAAACAACCCTCTGCTGGTGGGAGAAGCGGGCGTAGGCAAGACCGCTATTGCGGAAGGCCTGGCCAAGATGATTACCGATAATCAGGTTCCTCAGGTACTGGCTGACAGCACCATATACTCGCTCGACTTGGGCGGTCTGGTTGCAGGTACTAAATACCGGGGTGATTTTGAAAAACGCCTGAAGGCAGTGTTGGCGCAACTGAAGGAGAAACCAGAAGCGGTCCTGTTTATTGATGAGATTCACACTGTCATTGGGGCTGGCTCCGCCTCTGGTGGAGTAATGGATGCTTCGAATCTGATCAAGCCGGTTCTAGCAACCGGAGACCTGCGCTGTATCGGTTCCACAACCTATCAGGAGTTCCGTGGCATATTCGAGAAAGATCGGGCCCTGGCCAGACGTTTCCAAAAGATAGATATCCTGGAACCGACTGTGGAGGAGACGATCTCCATCCTGGAGGGACTTAAAAGCAGATTCGAGTCACATCATGGTATCAAATACACTCGGGAGGCCCTGTGTGCGGCCGCAGAACTCTCGGAACGTTATATAAATGACCGCCATCTGCCGGACAAGGCGATCGATGTAATTGATGAGGCTGGTGCCAGCATTCAGTTGCAGCCTGAAGATGGACGCCAGACCCAGGTTGATGTAGTGGACATAGAAAATATTGTTTCCAAGATGGCCAGAATTCCTCCCAAGAGTGTTTCCGTATCTGACGTCGAGGCCCTGCGTACCCTGGATCGTGACCTGAAGATGGTGGTCTTCGGTCAGGACGATGCGATAGATACCCTTACCTCTGCCATGCGCATGAGCCGTACTGGTCTGGGAGGGGAGCAGAAGCCTGTGGGTTCCTTCCTGTTTACCGGTCCGACTGGTGTGGGTAAGACCGAAGTTACCAGACAGTTAGCTATAATTCTTGGAATCAATCTTATTCGTTTTGATATGTCAGAATATATGGAGCGGCATACGGTCTCGCGCCTGATTGGTGCACCACCGGGCTATGTTGGTTACGATCAGGGAGGGTTGTTGACCGAAGAGGTAACCAAGCATCCACACTCAGTACTGCTGCTGGATGAGATCGAGAAGGCCCATCCTGATGTGTTCAACCTGCTGCTTCAGATCATGGACCACGGAACATTGACCGACAATAACGGCAGGAAGGCGGATTTTCGTAATGTTGTCCTGGTGATGACCAGTAATGCAGGTGCTGAACAGATCAGTCGTTCGTCAATTGGTTTTATTTCTCAGGACCACAGCAGCGACGGTATGGAAATTGTTAAAAAGACCTTTACACCGGAGTTCCGTAACCGCCTGGACGCCATTGTGCAGTTCGGTTCTCTCCCTCCAGAGATTATTCATCACGTGGTGGACAAGTTTATCTTTGATCTGGAAGCGAAGCTGGAACAGAAAAGTGTATCTCTGGTTATCGAACCCGAGGTCAAAGAGTGGCTGGCGAAACACGGTTACAACAAGAAAATGGGTGCTCGTCCCATGGAGCGCCTGATCAAAGATAAGATCAGTAAGCCTCTGGCGGAAGAGCTGCTATTTGGCGCACTGACCGACGGTGGCGAGGTTAGAGTCTATGTTTCAGATGAGGAGCTGAAGTTTACGTTGGAGAGTCATGCCGTCCACTAGTTGCAGTGGTCGGAGTGATACAACCTGTAATCTTAGCGAGCGCGGTAGGTGATACGACCCTTGCTCAGATCGTAGGGTGTAAGCTGCACAGTTACAGTGTCACCGGTAAGAATACGAATATAGTGTTTGCGCATCTTGCCTGAGATATGGGCGGTTACAACATGACCATTTTCCAGTTCTACCCGGAACATGGTGTTGGGGAGTGTCTCAACCACGGTCCCTTCCATCTCGATAAAATCTTCTTTTGCCATTCGGTGTCCTAATATTCAGTAACTGGATTTGCTTTTAGCGGCGGGAGTATAACACAAGCGGGTGTGGTTACTAACCCGAAGATTACTTATCCGGCTAATTCTGGAATAGTGATGGTTTCAGTGCTTGAAAACTCTTTCCACCCCCCTGCGCTGAGCACCTGCACCGGCCTATAGTCTCGTTTGTACTCCATTTTTTTACACCCCTGCACCAAGTACCCCAGGTACAACCAAATCAGGCCAAGACT
>CAZVME010000008.1:0-69631 GCA_964628835.1 uncultured Gammaproteobacteria bacterium
ATTCTGGTAAGCTGGACCCTGCATTTTATCCCACAATTCTGACAAGTTAGGGCACTACACTAGGCAAAGAACGTGTTGCAGTCAAAAACTGAAATTATCCGGCGTACCATTCTGGAAACTGAATCGCTCTCCGAGCAGATCCACCCGTTACTCAGGAGAATATACAGTGCCAGAGGCGTAAGCCACGATGCCGAACTGGAGCGCGACCTCAAAGGTCTGCCAGCCCCGTCCAGCCTCTCCGGGACTGCAGAAGCCGCCAGGCTACTGCACCGTGCCATGCGGGACTCCAGCCAAATCCTGATTGTGGGTGATTTTGACGCAGATGGCGCAACCAGCTGCGCCCTCGCGGTTCTGGGCCTGAAGGCGATGGGGGCGGCAGCGGTGGATTATCTGGTGCCGAACCGATTTGAATATGGCTATGGACTCACGCCAGAGATAGTGGACGTGGCCCTGGAACGCTCCCCTGATCTACTGGTAACGGTGGATAACGGCATATCCAGCACTGCTGGAGTGGCCGCCGCCAACAGGGCCGGGGTGCCGGTACTGATTACCGATCACCACCTCCCGGGCAGAGAGCTGCCGGACGCCGCCGTGATCGTGAACCCGAACCTGTCGGCAGACGAGGGGATGGGTAGAAACCTGGCAGGTGTGGGGGTTCTGTTCTATGTGTTGCTGGCGCTAAGATCACATCTCAGGGAACAGCACTGGTTTGCAGAGCAGGGTATTGCTGAGCCCAATCTTGCCGACTATCTGGATCTGGTGGCTCTGGGAACGGTGGCGGATGTGGTGCCCCTGGACCGGATCAATCGCATCCTGGTGCATCAGGGGATACGCCGGATAAGGGCCGGCCACTGCCGCCCTGGGATCAAGGCGCTACTCAAGGTGGCAGGCCGCAATATAGAGTCACATATAGCTGCTGACATGGGATTTGCAGTTGGCCCCAGGCTGAATGCAGCCGGACGCTTGGAGGATATGTCTCTGGGTATAGAGACCCTGGTTACCGATGATCCTGGAGTGGCAGCACAGGGCGCAGCGGAGCTGGACACTCTGAACCGCCAACGCAGAGAGATTGAGGATGACATGCGTCGGCAGGCCACGGCACATCTGGAGTCGCTGCAACTACAGGATGAGTCCGACCTGCCGTTTGGTCTCTGTATCTACGACCGGGATTGGCACCAGGGAGTAATCGGTATTCTCGCCTCCAGGATAAAAGAGAGCTATCACCGTCCGGTGATTGCCTTCGCAGCTTCTGAGCCGGGATGGATTAAGGGTTCGGCCAGATCTATACCTGGAATGCATATCAGAGATGTTCTGGACGCCATTGCTGGGAGACATCCGGGGCTGATCAGTAAATTTGGTGGCCACGCCATGGCAGCAGGACTCACCTTATCGGAAGATGGGTTTGCGGCCTTCAGCACCGCCTTTGATCAACAGGTCAGGGAACATCTGTCCGCCAAGGATATCCGTGGTGTAGTTCACTCAGACGGGGAGTTGGCGCCAGAGCAGATGAACCTGGAGGTGGCGCAGCTGCTACGGAATGGTGGCCCATGGGGACAGCATTTTCCCGAACCTGTGTTTGATGGGAGGTTTACCCTGGTAAACTGCCGCATAGTTGGAGAAAAGCATCTAAAGCTGGTTTTGAGCAACGAGGGTGATGAGTTTGTACTGGACGCCATTGCCTTCAATCAGGCAGACAAGATGCCAAAACGCAGCCAGCGGAACCTAATGGCCGCATACCGCCTGGACATAAATGAGTTTCGTGGCAATAGAAGCCCCCAGATGATCATCGAACATTTGGAGTGGTTATGATCACGCCACAACACACAAATAATGAATCACCCGGAAACCTGACCCAAAATGCATGATGAAAACGAACAGTTGGAGACAGAAGAGCAGGAGAAGAGCAAGAGCCAGATCAAGCGCGACTTTGCTGAACTTCAGAAGCTGGGAGAGCAGTTGGTAACACTGAAACCGGCACAGATCTCCACTTTTTCCTTAAGCCAGAGCATGCTTGATGCGCTGGAGGAGTACACCCGGATCAAGAACCGAACGGCCCAGCACAGACACATACGCAGAATAGGCAAGTTGCTGGCAGACGAAGATGTTGAGGCCATACGGAACAGCCTGCAACGCCTGGATAGCAACCACCCGGAAGAGAAACGCCGGCTAAAGCTCATAGAGCAGTGGCGGGAGAGGCTGATTGCTGATGGTGACGGTGCCATAAATGACCTTGCCAATAGCTACCCTGATCTGGACCGACACTACCTGAGACAACTTATCCGGGCCGTGCACAGAGAGCAGCAGGCAGGAAAACCTACTTCTACAGTCAGGAAAATATTCAAGTATCTGAAAGAGTTAGACATTAGATAGAGGGACCAGCTAAAACTCTGACTCAACACCTGCTACTATTAATCAATCAAAGCCAATGCATTAAAAATATTAATTTTATACCTCCATAGAAAAGGTTTAATGTCCTGTTCGTTTTGTTAGACTGCATTGGCTTTAGTTACAAAATTGGATAGCACTTTAGATTTAGAAAGACTATAGATAACCACATTAGCTTCGCGGTTTGAATCTCGTGGTTGCTAATCAAGAAATTCATGATTTAGGTGCTATTGTGTTGATTAAGTTTAGGTCTTGTTTGCGTGCCGATATCTATCTGTAACAGGCCAGAGACTGAGAAATATATACATGAACCCACAATCAAGACCCGTCCATCTAAATCTCTTCGTAATACGCATGCCAATCATGGCCATCATGTCCATTCTCCACCGGGCAAGTGGCGCGCTACTGGTAGTGGCAATCCCATATTTTGCTTACATACTCGGCATCTCACTTGAGAGTGAGGCCGGATTTGCCCAGGCCCAGTCCCATCTCTCGGGTGGTTTCGCCACACTGGTTTTACTGACACTGGGTTGGGGCGTATTGCATCATCTGTTGTCTGGGATACGTTTTCTCCTGATTGATTTTGATATAGGAGTGGACAAGGCTAGTGCCAGTATGACTGCCTGGTTGGTTACTATCCTAGCGGCTGCCATTTCCCTTGCTGTCGGAGCAGCCATTCTGCTAGGAGGTTCAGCATGAGCCGTCGCGCCAGTGGTTTTCGGGCATGGATGTTTCAGCGCATAAGCGCGGTCTATCTTGGCCTGTACTTCATATTCCTATGTTGGTACTTCCTGTTTTCCACCCCAGCCTCATACATTGAATGGAAAGAGTGGGTCTCCCATCCTGGAATCAATCTGTCCCTGATGTTTTTTGCCTTTTTCCTGCTCCTGCATGCATGGGTCGGAACGCGGGATATTATTATTGACTACATCAAACCCCTGATGATCAGGGTCACGGTGCTAACACTACTGGCAATAGGACTTATGGGAAGTGGTCTGTGGACTGCAAAATTCCTGTTTCTGGCTATAACTTCAGTATAGATATTATTTAGTGAGAGGTTCTTTATGACGCTTGCAACTCGCAAGTTCGATACTCTTATCCTGGGCTCAGGTGGTGCTGGACTGCGTGCTTCTTTGCAGTTAGCAGACGCTGAGGCCAGGGTTGCCGTCGTATCAAAAGTATTTCCTACCAGGTCACATACTATTGCCGCACAGGGTGGTGTGAATGCCTCCCTGGCCAATGTCACCGCCGATAACTGGCATTGGCACATGTACGACACTATTAAGGGTAGCGATTATCTGGGCGATCAGGATGCAATCGAATATATGTGCCGTGCGGCCTCCCATCTGGTGTATGAACTGGAGCACTATGGTGTGCCGTTCTCACGGCTGGACAATGGCAAGATCTACCAGAGGCCCTTTGGTGGACAGAGCCAGAAATTTGGCGAGGGCGGTCAGGCTACCCGTACCTGTGCAGCGGCCGACCGTACTGGCCATGCCATCTTGCATAGCCTGTATCAACAGAATATCCGCGCCAAGACCAACTTTTTTGATGAATATTTTGCCGTTGACCTAATCTCTGACGAAGATGGCAACGTACTTGGAGCACTGGCCCTGGAGATTGCCACCGGCGAACCTCTACTAATAGAGGCCAAGACCACCCTGATCGCCACCGGTGGCTGTGGCCAGGTATTCCGTACCTCCACCAACGCCACCATTAACACCGGTGACGGCATGGCCATGGCCTTGCGGGCTGGTGTACCGCTGCAGGACATGGAGTTTTTCCAGTTTCACCCAACCGGCATTGCCGGCAAGGGGCTCCTGATCACAGAGGGTGCACGTGGTGAGGGTGGCTACCTGATCAACAAGGACGGTGAGCGCTTTATGGAGCGTTACGCCCCCAACGCAAAAGATCTGGCCAGCCGTGACGTGGTGAGCCGCGCCATCGCTACAGAGGTCAGAGAGGGCCGCGGTTGTGGACCTGATGCAGATCACGTATTGCTGAGATTGGATCATCTAGGCGCAGAAATTGTCGGAAAACGGCTGCCAGGAATCAGCGAGACCTGCCGCACCTTCCTCAACCTGGACCCGGCAGATACCCCAATCCCGGTATTCCCAACCGCACACTATGTAATGGGCGGTATCCCAACCAACCGTTTCGGTGAGGTTATAGTTCAGCACGGCAACAATTCAGAAGAGGTCATGAATGGCCTCTACGCCATCGGCGAAGCCGCCTGCGTATCGGTACACGGCGCCAACCGTCTGGGTGGTAACTCCCTGCTGGATATCCTGGTATTCGGCCGCGCTGCCGCCAACCGGGTAACCGAATTCCTCAAAGCTCACCGTTATCACAAGCCCCTGTGTCCGGATAGCGTAGACAAGGCCATGCAGCGGCTCCAGCGCTGGGATAAAAAGGGTGACGGGGAGTCAGTTGAATCCCTACGCTCAGAACTCAAGCTGGTCATGGAGAAACACTGCGGTGTATTCCGTAATGAAGATGTGATGCTGGAGGGTATCCGGAAGCTAAAGGCCCTGCGTGATCGCCTGCCTAATGTGCAATTGAAAGATGATAGCAGGGTGTTCAACTATGCAAGGATCGAAGCCCTGGAGTTGGAGAATCTGGTTGACATTTCCATGTCCATCATGATGTCTGCAGAGGCCAGGAAAGAGAGCCGTGGCGCCCACTCCAGAATGGATTACCCGGATCGTGATGATGAAAACTGGATGGAACACAGCCTCTACTATCTGGAGGGAGACAGACACAGCACCAAACCGGTTCGCACCAAACCCCTTACTGTGGAGACGTTCCCACCCAAAGAACGCGTTTATTGAGAAATTGCCATGAAGTTTCGAATCTATCGCTACAACCCGGAAACCGATAAAGCACCATATATGCAGGATGTCGAAATCGAAGTGACTTCGGACATGATGTTGCGTGATGCATTGCTCAAATATAAAAAGCAGGACGAGTCCCTGAACTTTCGCCACTCCTGTGGTGAGGGTGTTTGCGGCTCAGATGGTATCAACGTAAATGGCAAGAATAAGCTCGCCTGTACCACCCCGGTTATGGATTTGAAAGAACCGGTAGAGATCCGTCCTCTGCCAGGTAGACCGGTTATTCGTGATCTGGTGGTTGATATGGAGCAGTTCTACAACCAATACCGTGAGATAAAACCCTACATTATCCGTAAAGACCCTCTGCCAGAGGTGGAGATGCTGCAGTCCCCTGAAGACCGGGACAAGTTGGATGGCCTGTACGAATGCATCATGTGCGGTTGTTGCTCAACCTCCTGTCCATCTTTCTGGTGGAATCCGGATAAATTCCTGGGTCCACATGCACTGCTCCAGGCCTGGCGTTTCCTGGCCGACACCCGGGATCAGGGCCGGACCGAGCGTCTGGATGCCCTTGAAGGACCATACAAGCTGTTCCGCTGCCATACCATAATGAACTGTGTTGATGCATGCCCGAAAGATCTCAATCCAACCGAGGCCATCGGCAACATCAAGGCATTGATGCTCAAACAGTCCATATGAGATCCACCTCCAGACAGTGGCCTGATGCTCTACCGTCTGCAAACCAACTTCGGTGGGCCTGTCGACGTGGCCTGCTGGAGTTGGATCTACTCCTAAAATCTTATATGGACAGGGTCTATGAGCAACTCACGGACCAGGAAAAACGGAAGTTTCTTACCTTGCTGGATATGCAAGATCAGGAGATGCTAGAGATGCTTATGGGAAAAACCAATCCAAACAACAAGGAGCTGGCGGAGCTATTAACCCGAATAAGGGAGTGTATGGAAAGCTGAGCGCATGCTACCCATCAAGATCGACCTGAGTTTTTCCCAATGGCTGGCAGGTTATCTGCTAACCATACACCTGGCGGCACTGCTGCTTATCCTGTTGTTACAACCCCCACTGCTATTTAGCACCATCCTGATACTCCTGACCTGTCTCAGCCTGGGCTATTACTGGAGACGTGATCTTGGCGGTCGCGCTACAAGCTATTTGGAGTGGAGTGAAGGCAAGGGGTGGCGCATTAGGCAGACAAATGGCGACCTGCAGCAGGCGACCCTAACCCCAGAAAGTTATTTGAACAGACATCTGGTGGCGCTTCAGTTCATTACTGATGAAAACCGCGCACCCCGGCTCCTGTTGCCTGCAGACGCAATGCAACCGGACCTGCATAGAAGGCTCAGGGTGTTACTCCGGTTGGAAAATCACTTCGGGGAGTAGTTGTCCGGTATCATGATGGTGGGGCCGAGCTGTCCTTGATCGTCTCTTTCAGGATGATCGATATTATAGTGCAGACCCCGGCTCTCGCGCCTACGCATGGCCGAGCGGATAATCAGGTTGGCAACATCCACCAGATTGCGCAGTTCCAAGTGATCATTATGCACCTTGAAGGTGCTGTAATACTCCTTGATCTCCTGACGCAGCATGTTGACCCGGCGTCTGGCCCTCTCCAGGCGCTTGTTGCTGCGAACTATACCCACGTAGTCCCACATAAACCGCCGCAGTTCATCCCAGTTATGGGAGACCACCACATCCTCATCAGAATCGGCAACCCGACTCTCATCCCAGTTGGGGATCTCTGGAGGTGTGGAGATACTTTTCAGGCTCTCTATGATGTCATTAGAGGCGGTTTCACCAAAGACCAGACACTCCAGCAGAGAGTTACTGGCCATGCGGTTGGCCCCATGCAGTCCGGTATAAGCGATCTCACCAATGGCGTACAGACTTGGTATATCGGTACGGGCATTACGATCGGTCACAATGCCGCCGCAGGTGTAGTGGGCGGCAGGGACTATCGGGATAGGTTCTTTGGTGATATCTATACCGAAATCCAGGCAGCGGGCGCTGATGGTGGGAAATCTCTTCTGAATAAACTCAGCCGGTTTATGACTGATATCCAGAAACAGACAGTCGGTACCCAGCCGCTTCATCTCATGGTCAATGGCTCGGGCCACGATATCGCGTGGGGCAAGCTCGGCCCTCTCATCAAAATTTGGCATGAATCTGGTGCCATCCGGCAACAGCAGTTTACCGCCTTCACCACGCAGGGCCTCGGTCACCAAAAATGACTTGGCGTGTGGGTGGTACAGGCAGGTGGGGTGAAACTGGATAAACTCCATATTCGCCACCCTACAGCCGGCGCGCCAGCCCATGGCGATGCCGTCACCAGTGGCGATGTCCGGGTTGGATGTATACAGGTATACCTTGCTGGCGCCACCGGTGGCCAGGACCACGCAACGGGAGCGGAAGGTATCCACATGATCGGTTTCCCGGTTATAGACATAGGCGCCCAGGCAGCGATTGTCCTTAAATCCAAGTTTATGACCGGTTATCAGATCGATTGCATTGCGGTTTTCAAACAGGTCAATATTATCTTTTTCTCTGATATGGTCTTCCAGGGTGGTCTGCATTACCTGACCGGTGGCATCGGCGGCGTGAATTACCCGGCGGTGAGAATGTCCCCCCTCGCGGGTGAGGTGATAGCCCTGTTTCGGCTGCTGACGACGGGTGAACTCCATGCCCTTGGATAGCAGCCACTGGATATTGGCGGGTCCATGCTCCACCACCATTCGCACCACATCCTCATCACACAGCCCAGCGCCGGCATTCAGGGTGTCTGTGATGTGTGACTCCACAGAGTCCTCTTTGTCCAGAACCGCTGAGATACCACCCTGAGCGTAATAGGTATTACTCTCGGAGAGATCTGTCTTGGACAGGATTGCGATCTTTAGATGGTCGGGAAGGCGCAGGGCAAGACTCAGACCAGCAGCACCACTGCCGATGATGAGTACGTCGTGTAAATGGCTTATTCCCATATTTGGACTACCTAGTAATGTTAAATAATATGAAACACTACACCATAGTTTGCTGCAAGCTCCATAGCAGTCCATAATCCAGGAACTATGGGTGGAAACTAAATGCAAACAGTTATCGTTTGCAGAATCCTAACCTAATTTTTGTCCAACGAGAACAAAAAGTTACTGTTGTGCAATGGTTCTTTATTTAATACCCAAACGTACGAGAACTAATTTATGTACGGGATGTCAATCAGTTTGAACGAACAACTGCGCTTGTCGCGGAAATGGAGAGAGCCCGCATGGGCGAGCGACAAGTAGATCAGGAACTGGTAGAACGAGTGCAGCGCGGGGATAAGAAGGCATTTGACCTTCTGGTCCTTAAGTACCAGCGCAAGGTGGTTAACTTGGTATCGCGTTATGTGCGTAACCCTAGTGAGGCGCTAGATGTGACTCAGGAGGCTTTCATCAAGGCCTACAAGGCCCTCCCAAACTTTCGCGGAGATAGCGCCTTTTACACCTGGGTATACCGCATAGCCATAAATACTGCCAAGAACCACATCGTTGCCCAGGGGCGACGCCCGCCAGGTACAGACCTGGATGCAGGTACGGCAGAGCAGATGGATATTGGTATACGTTTACAGGAGAACACCACCCCTGAAAACCAGTTACTGCAGGATGAGATTGCGGAGACTGTGCACAACGCCATAGACGAGCTGCCAGAGGATCTCAAAACTGCCATTACACTACGTGAGCTGGAAGGCCTGAGCTATGAGGAGATAGCCAGAGCCATGTCGTGTCCAGTAGGAACTGTAAGATCACGGATATTTCGTGCTCGCGCAGCAATCGATACAAAGCTAGCGCCACTGCTGGAGCCATAAATGACTGACAAATTCACCAGAGAATTATTTTGGGTATCATCATGACAGACAAACTACATGAACGGGTATCGGCGCTGCTGGATAATGAACTGTCCGATACAGAGATGACCTCGACACTGACTGGACTGGACCAAAAGGCTGAACTCAGACAGATGTGGGACAGATACCACCTCATCGGCGATGTCATGCGCGGTGAGCCGATACAGTTTCGGGCCACGGAGATCTCGGATCGAGTCAGACAGCAGGTTGAATCTGAACCGGCAATAATCTCCCTGCCCAAGAAGAGAGGACTCAGCGGCAGGAGATCCCACTGGATCAAGCCGGTGGCAGGAGCGGCACTGGCCGCATCGGTGGCCACTGTTGCCGTGATTAATGCACCCGGATTTTTAGGCCTGGATGAACCGGCAACGCCACAATTCACCGCCACCAGTATCAGCACCGTAACCCCGGCCACGCGTCAGAATTTATCTGGAACACGTTGGAGGAATCTTGCTAAGCCATCTCTGGAGACACGCTTAAATGGATATCTGGTTGACCACAGTGGACATGTATCCACTGGTACCGGCATCGGTGTAATGCCATATGCCACCTTTGTTGGCTACGATACCGAGCGCTAGTACACCATGTTTCGAAAGCTTCTTCTCATACAGTTACTGATTCTCCTACCCGTAGCTTCCCATGCAGTAGAGGCACGGAATGAGGCCTATAGATGGCTGGAGAAGATGCACACCGCAGTGCAACAGTTGAATTATGAAGGGACCTTCGTCTACTTGCATAACCAGCATATGGAATCTATGCACATAATACATACGGTTGTGAATGGCGTAGAACGCGAGCGGCTGATATCTCTCAACGGCGCCCAGCGCGAGGTGGTGCGTAGCAATGGTGAGGTGATCTGCATCCAGCCCGATATAAAAACGGTCCTGGTGGGTAAGCGTGCTAGCCCACGCGGTTTAGCCAATATCCTCCCCTACGAGCCAAGCAAGATATCTGCTTTTTATGATTTCAGGGTACAGGGTGAAGAGCGTATAGCGGACAAAAAGACCAAAGTGATATTGGTAATACCCAAAGATGGCAATCGGTATGGGCACAGGGTTTCCCTGGACATGGACTCAGCCCTGCCACTACGCACAGATCTCCTGGACAATTCCGGTAAACCGGTGTCCCAGATAATGTTTACCACCATGAAGGTCGGCCCGTTTATCCGTGATAATGCACTGGAACTGGTAACTAAAGATGAACTGAAGAAGTTCACCTGGAACTACAAAAAACCCATGCAAAATCAGGCCGGATTGGACAAGAAGAAAAGCAACTGGGTATTCAGCTCACTCCCGGACGGTTTCAGAATGAGTCTGCATGAAAAGAGGGTTGCCGGTTCTAACGACAGTGGTGTAGAGCATTTTGTGTTTACCGATGGTTTGGCAACCATGTCCGTATATATTGAAAAAGCCATGTCTGAAGGGCTGTTTGAAGGTGGCTCACAGATGGGAGCGGTCCACGCTTATGGAACCAAGGTTAACGGCTTTCAGATTACTGCCGTGGGTGAAGTCCCAGCACAGACTGTCAAAAGATTTGCCCAATCAGTCAAGGCAAAACAGGAGTAGATACACGCGTGATTGAAGAGACCGCATTGATACTAAGCTGCGATGGCGAACATGCAGACATAGAGACCAAACCGCAAAGTTCCTGTGGTGGCTGCACCTCCAGTAGCGTATGTGGTACCGGCGTATTCTCCAAGGTGTTTGGCAATCGCAAGACCGTTGTTAGAGTAGTTAACAGCCTGCGGGCCAAGCCGGGAGAACAGGTGGTTATAGGTTTGCAGGAGTCGGCTCTCTCACGGGTATCCATGGTGTTCTACCTGGCCCCCATCTTAGCAATGATACTATTTGCAATCCTGGGACAGGAGATGGCGCTAAGGCTCGGTTATCTAACACAAGATCCTTTGGCTATCCTAGGGGGGGCAATTGGGTTATTTGCAGGTTTATGGTTGGTGCGCATGTTTTCCAGAACGGTACAGGAAGATACCCGCTACCAGCCGGTAATGTTGCGCTTGGCAACATCCGAAAAGGTTGTTTTTAATAGCGAGCCAAAACTGCCCGCATAAGATCTTTGGTGATGTAGCTAACAAGATTGCAGGAACTTCTTACTAATCTGAAGCTCTATTAGGTTCGCCAAATTACTGTTTTACAGGAGTTATAGATGAGCAATTTGCTTATGAATAGACATTTACATGCCGCACTGCTTTCCATCCTGCTGCTACTTATAGCGGTTGCCAGCCAGGCACAACAACTGCCGGACTTTACCGGCATAGTGGAGCAGAGCAGTCCCGCAGTGGTGAATATCAGCACCAAGCAGAAAAAACAGGCGCGACGCAAATTAAAGCATGATTTCAGAATCCCCGGTTTCCCAGAAAACAGCCCATTTGAAGATCTGTTCCGCCGCTTTGAAGAGAGAGAGAGAGGCAGGGGAGGGGATGATGGGAAAGAGCTGAGACCACAGTCACTCGGGTCCGGGTTCATCATAACCAGCGACGGTTATGTGATGACCAATAACCATGTGGTTGAGCAGGCGGATGAAGTCATCGTCAGACTCAGCGACCGGCGTGAATTTGAGGCCGAGGTCATCGGCCGTGACAAGCGGAGTGATACTGCAATCTTAAAGATCGATGCCAAAGACCTGCCCACGGTAAAGATCGGTAAATCCAGCAACCTGAAGGTAGGTGAGTGGGTACTGGCCATCGGCTCACCCTTTGGGTTTGACCACACGGTCACCGCCGGTATCGTAAGCGCCAAAGGGCGAAGTCTACCCAGCGAAAACTATGTTCCATTTATCCAGACTGATGTGGCCATCAATCCGGGCAATTCAGGTGGGCCACTGTTCAACCTCAACGGTGAAGTGGTCGGGGTCAACTCGCAGATATACAGCCGCACCGGTGGCTTTATGGGACTTTCCTTCGCCATACCAATTGAGGTGGCAATGAACGTCTCCGACCAGCTCCGCACCAGCGGGAAGGTATCCCGTGGCTGGCTTGGTGTGTTGATACAGGATGTCACCAAGGATCTGGCCGATTCATTTGGGATGGATCAACCAGGTGGTGCTCTGGTCTCCAGGGTCCTGCCCGACAGCCCGGCAGAGCAGGCAAAATTGAAAGCAGGGGATGTAATACTGGAGTTCAACGGGACCAGGCTGATGAACTCATCCCAGCTTCCACCTATAGTCGGAGCCAGCCCGGTGAACAAGTCGTCCAGTGTCACCATTCTACGCCATGGCAAGCGCATGGTGCTGGATGTAACCATTGGTGAACTCCCTTCAGATGATGAGATCCAGAGCAGGTCGCCACGTCTAGGCAAAGCCACCCAGAAGCTTCTGGGCATTAAGGTGAAGGAGCTTACTGAAGAGCAGCGCGAACGGATGCAGTCGAAGGACGGTGGTGTAATCGTGACAAAAGTTGGGGCCGGAGCTGGCAGATCTGCCGGCATCAGGCGTGGTGATGTTATTCAGATGATTAACAACCAGCGGGTGTCCGGCATCAAGGATTTTAAACAGGTAGTGAAGAAGATAGAGCCTGGCAAGAGCGTTGCTGTATTGGTCTTGAGATACACCGGTCCGGTTTTTCTGGCGCTGAAGGTGCCAAAGAAATAGTGAATAAACAAGCAGTTACCATGTACTACAGACATGGATGTCATCTGTGTGAAGATATGCTGTTACACCTGCATGAGCTGCAAAAGACAGAGCAATTTGAAGTTGAAACGGTAGATATCGATAGTAATAGCAATCTCCAAAAACGCTACGGGACCCTAATCCCGGTACTTGAGGGTGGTGGTAGCGAGTTGTGTCATTACTATCTGGATGAGGTGGCATTACGAGGCTATTTGAGCGGTCAGACAAGTGCGGTATCATAGCGTCCACTACAGAGTCGCGCCGTAATACAGAGCTTGCAGTTTATTATGGTGCCTGCCAGTACCTTTTGGGAACGGAACTTTTCTGGAGAAAAGTTCCGTTTTTCCTTTTAGATGGACAAAATTATTCAGTGTCTCCGTAACTGACAGTTGCTGGAACACAAGGTAGCTAAATTGCATAATGACTGATCTTCAACACATTCGAAACTTCTCCATCATTGCCCATATTGACCATGGTAAATCCACCATAGCGGACCGTTTCATCCAGATTTGTGGGGGGCTAAGTGAGCGGGAGATGGGTGATCAGGTCCTGGACTCCATGGATCTGGAACGCGAGCGTGGCATAACCATCAAGGCACAGAGCGTGACCCTCTCCTATACCGCAAAAAATGGTGAGGTGTACCAGCTCAACTTTATCGATACCCCGGGACACGTTGATTTCTCCTACGAAGTATCCAGGTCACTGGCCGCCTGTGAAGGAGCACTACTGGTGGTGGATGCAGCTCAGGGGGTAGAGGCCCAGAGTGTGGCCAACTGCTATACGGCAATTGAGCAAGGGCTTGAGGTGTTGCCAGTATTGAACAAGATTGACCTCCCGGCAGCCGAACCGGAGCGTGTAATCAATGAGATTGAAGAGATTATTGGCCTGGAAGCAGAACATGCCATGCGAGTCAGCGCCAAAAGTGGAGTGGGAATCCCAGATCTGCTGGAGCAGTTGGTGGAACACATTCCAGCACCGGTTGGCGATAGAAACAAACCTCTACAGGCCCTGATCATTGATTCATGGTTTGATAGTTATGTGGGTGTAATCTCCCTGATCCGGGTTATGAACGGCAGCATCAAACGCAAGGACAAGATGTATATCATGTCCACAGATCGTTCCTACCAAGTGGAGAAAGTAGGTGTATTTAGCCCGAAACAGGAAGAGAAGGATCACCTGGGGCCAGGAGAGGTGGGATTTGTCATCGCCGGAATCAAAGATATTGATGGTGCCCCGGTTGGCGATACCATAACTCTAAACGACCGCAAGGCCGAGCAACAACTCCCTGGTTTCACCGAGATGCGCCCCCGCGTATTCTCCGGCCTCTATCCAATCAGTTCCGATGACTATGAGTCATTCAGAGATGCCCTGAAAAAGCTGAAATTGAATGATGCAGCACTGCATTTCGAACCGGAGACATCCCAGGCCCTGGGTTTCGGCTTTCGTTGTGGATTTCTCGGCATGTTGCATATGGAGATCGTACAGGAGAGGCTGGAACGTGAATACAACCTGGATCTAATCTCCACTGCCCCCACCGTAATCTATGAGGTGGAAAAGAGCGATGGCGAGATCATCATGATAGATAATCCTGCCGCATTGCCAGACGCCAGCAAGATCGAGGAGATACGGGAACCGCTGATTGAGGCCACCATCCTGGTACCCCAGGATTACCTGGGTAACGTGATTAATCTATGCATAGAAAAGCGCGGTACCCAGAAGAACCTGCAATATCTTGGTGGCCAGGTACAACTCACCTACGAACTACCCATGAACGAAGTGGTCATGGACTTTTTTGATCGTCTAAAATCGGTAAGCCGTGGCTATGCCTCTTTTGAGTATGAGTTCAAGCGCTTTCAAGTTGCACCTCTGGTCAAGCTGGAAATCCTGATCAATACAGAGAAGGTGGATGCACTATCACTGATCGTACATCGGGATAACGCCGATAGCCGTGGCAGAGAGTTGACGGTGAAGATGAAAGAGATTATCCCTCGTCAGATGTTCGAGGTGGCCATACAGGCGGCCATAGGCAGCAAAATTATCGCCCGCACCACAGTAAAAGCCCTGCGTAAAAATGTAACCGCAAAGTGCTATGGCGGCGATATTACCCGCAAACGCAAATTGTTGGAAAAACAAAAAGCCGGTAAAAAGCGTATGAAACAGGTGGGCAGGGTGGAGATCCCTCAAGAGGCGTTTCTTGCCGTTCTGCGCGTAGGCAAGGATAATTGACCTGACACATCAGGCCATAATGCGTATAGATCGGGCAATTACTACATGATAATGAAAATAACAGAAGGGTATGTATGAACATTGATTTTCCATTGATACTGGTACTAGCCACACTCATAACTGGTGGGATCTGGCTTATTGATGCCATGTTTTTTGCCTCCAAAAGGAGAATGAGCGCCTCTGGCATCTATATTGATTCAGCGGCGACAGGCGGTAAAGAACCCATCATTGTTGAATATGCGCGTTCATTTTTTCCAGTGATACTAGCTGTATTGGTACTGCGGTCTGCGGTAGTTGAACCTTTCAGGATTCCATCTGGCTCTATGATGCCAACACTCCTGATTGGCGACTTCATCCTGGTCAACAAATTCAGCTACGGCATACGCCTGCCGGTGTTGAATAAAAAAATAGTGGACTTTGATGAGCCAAAAACCGGGGATGTTGTGGTATTTCGTTATCCAAAAGATCCAACTATTGACTATATTAAACGTGTGGTTGCCGTACCTGGAGACACCATTGACTATCGCGACAAGACTTTGATTATCAATGGCAAAGCAACCAAGCAGGTTCAACTGGGGCTGTATAATGGCATCGGCTCTGGAGCGAGGATGACCGGGACCCTGGAAAATGTTGAAACTATAGGCGAGGTGGAGCACTCAATCCTGGTCAATCAGTTGTATCCAGATCTGCCACCAGGTTGTCAAATGCTGACGAGTGGCACCATAACCGTACCAGAGGGCTACTACTTTGTTATGGGCGATAACCGGGACAACAGTAATGACAGTCGCTGTTGGGGTTATGTCCCGGAGAAAAACCTGGTGGGCAAGGCGTTTGCAGTATGGATGAGCTGGGATTCACAGCGGGACAACGTTCTACCCATTGCCTGGGAAAGGATTGGAGAGGGAATAGAGTAGTAGCAATCATCCACATTTAAGCTGAAATAGAATAAGAGTAATAATTAATGGAGAGGAGGCTAGTACAATGAAACGCAACATTAACAAGCAGCTTGGCATGACAGGTATGGGTTGGATGACCATACTATTTTTGATTGGCTTTTTTGCCATGCTCACCTTTAAGCTGGCCCCGATATATTTGGAAAACTACTCAGTAAAAAATATTCTGCACTCATTTAAAGAAGAGCCACTTATCACCCAAAAGAGCAAGGCGGATATTCGAAGAATGTTCATGTCACGTCTGATTACCAATGGGATAAGAGACATCAAAAAAGAGAGCATCAAAATCGATAAGAAACCGGGCATATTAAAAATTGGATTCGCCTATAACGTGCGTAAGCCAATGGTAGGAAATATTGATGTGGTTGTAACATTTGGTGATGAGATTGAACTGGTGTCGAATTGAGAGAACCCATAGAACATCTTTGCCGAAAAATCGGCTATGACTTTTCAGATCAGGCACTAATTGACAAGGCACTAACCCACAGAAGTGCTGGTGGCACAAATAACGAGAGAATGGAGTTTCTGGGGGACTCAATCCTGGGATTTATTATTGCAGATCAGTTGTTTCATAACCTGGCCCATGCAGATGAAGGTGACATGAGCCGGTTGAGGTCTAACCTGGTCAGAGGCGCGACCTTGGCCGAGTTAGCAAGAGAGATTGACCTGGGTAAATATCTGTTACTGGGACCAGGTGAGCTCCGCAGCGGTGGACAATCCAGGGATTCAATTCTGGCCGATGCCCTGGAAGCCATCTTTGCCGCAGTATATCTGGATGGTGGTTATAGTGCCGTTCGCAACTTCATTCTCAACCTGTACAAAAGCCGGCTGGATAGCATTACCACCAACAAACAGCTCAAGGATCCAAAGACCAGACTGCAGGAGTATCTTCAGGCTAAGCACCACAATCTCCCTAAATACAGTGTCATAGAAGTCACGGGTGAACAGCATGACCAGAATTTCACCATCAAGTGCGTAATTGATGATCTTGATATGAATGCAGTCGCCACCGGTTCAAGCCGCCGCAAGGCAGAACAGAAGGCAGCAGATACGTTGCTGAAAGAGTTATTACAAGATGTCTAAGAAAACAAACCACTGTGGATTTGCCGCGATAGTTGGACGTCCAAACGTGGGGAAATCCACCTTGTTAAACCGGATTATTGGTCAGAAGCTGGCCATAACATCACACAAGCCCCAAACCACTCGTCACAGCATTCTGGGCGTTAAAACCGACCCTGATGGTCAAATAGTCTACGTCGACACCCCGGGCATCCACACACGCGGCACCCAGCCCATGAACAAGTACCTGAACCGCACGGCAAGGTCGGCTTTGGCTGATGTGGATCTGTTGCTGTTTGTGATTGAGGCGCTGCGCTGGACCGAAGAGGATGAGATGGTGCTGAAGACCATCGGTAATTATGGTCTAAATTGCATCCTGTTGGTTAATAAGGTGGATAGGGTTAAAGACAAACAAGAGCTACTGCCGTTTATATCTGAGATCGCAGCCAAATACAGCTTTTCAGAGGTTATTCCGCTTTCTGCACTCAACGGTTCCAACGTCTCAGAACTGGAGCAGAAGGTCCTTGCGGCCATGCCTGAAGGGGATAATATCTACCCAGATGATCAACTGACTAATCGCTCTGAACGTTTTTTTGCTGCTGAATTTGTACGTGAGCAACTTACTCAACGCTATGCTCAAGAGATCCCATATGCATTGACGGTTGAAATAGAACAGTTCGAGGTGGTCAAAGAGCTCTACCGTATACATGCCTTGATTTGGGTGGAGCGTGAAGGACAGAAAAACATCATCATCGGCAAGAATGGAGCAGCACTCAAAGAGGTTGCAATGCAGGCTCGTAAGGAGATGGAGAAATTCTTTGGGCACAAAGTCTTTCTAAAGGTGTGGGTCAAAGTGAAAAAGAGCTGGTCCACAGACAGCAAGTCACTACACCAGCTTGGTTATGGTGACTAATAGTGGTGCATAGATTAATGCCTTAACTACCATGTATCGCGCCTACCTCTTACACCGTAGCCCCTACTCAAACAGCAGCCTGTTGCTGGAGTGCTTTACCAAAGAACATGGTCGCTTTCCTGCTATAGCCAAAGGCGCAAGGAGTGGAAGAAAATCTGGCGCCGCAACCCTACAGCCCTTTAATCCGTTAATCATTCGTATTGCAGGGAAGGGGGAGGTCAAGACCCTGGCCGGATATGAACAAGAGACAACGGGGCCAAACCTGCAAGGAAAGAGCATGTATTGCGGGTTTTACCTGAATGAACTACTGGTACGAATACTCGCAAGAAATGATCCACACGAAGATCTGTTCGCACACTACGAGAGTGCCCTGATAGCACTTTCAACCAGCGACAATATCGAACCAGCACTGCGTCAATTTGAAGTGGCGCTGTTGAACGAGTTGGGCTACGGTTTACAACTGGAGGTAGAAGTGGAGGCGGGTGATCCAATCAAGCCGGACTCATACTATACCTTTGAATTGGAGAGTGGCCCCAAACAGGCAGCTCCCTCCGACCACAACTCAATCATCGGTAGCACGCTACAGGCATTGGCCGGACACAGACCGTTCATGGAAACAGAAAAAAACCAGGCGCGCAGACTTATGCGAAGGGTACTTGCACACTATCTGGGTGATCGTCCGCTTAAGAGCCGTGAACTGTTTAGCCAAAATTTCAGATAATCAGAGACTCCACAAATATGAAACAGAGAGATGAAATACTACTTGGGGTCAATATTGATCACATCGCCACAGTGCGACAGGCGCGTGGAACAATTTACCCGGAACCGGTGCAAGCAGCACTGGTGGCGGAACAGGCTGGCGCCGATGTAATCACTCTACACCTACGGGAAGACCGGCGGCATATTCAAGACCGCGATGTTGAGATATTGATAGATATGTTGCAGACCAGAATGAATCTGGAGATGGCGGCTACTCAGGAGATGCTGGGGATTGCCACCCGGTTAAAACCCCACGATTGCTGCATAGTACCGGAAAAGCGTGAAGAGCTGACCACTGAGGGTGGACTGGATGTGCTAGGCAATATTGATTATCTGACAGATTACTGTGCAACTCTGAAACAGGCCAGCACCAGGGTGTCCCTGTTTATAGATGCGGATCTATCCCAGATAGATGCAGCCAATACAGTCGGTGCGCCGGTGGTTGAGATACACACCGGACACTACGCTGACGCCACCACAGATGAAGAGAGAGAAAGAGAACTGGTAAGAATAACAACAGCAGTAAAGCATGGCACGGAGATTGGGCTGCAAGTAAATGCCGGGCACGGACTCGATTATCACAATGTCAAAGCCATTACAGATATTCCAGACATCATTGAACTGAATATTGGTCACTCCATCATTGCCCGCGCCCTGTTCACTGGTCTGGCCCAGGCGGTATCTGACATGAAGTCACTCCTGGTTCGGTAGTTAATTCCAGAGATCTAACATCAACTATACTGATTGTAATAACAGACAAATTAGTAGACACAAGAAAACAATAATATGACAAAACTAGCAATAATCGGCGGCTCTGGCTTTACTCGTATGGAGTCCCTGGAAATTACAAGACGTGAGGTTGTCAGCACTCCTTACGGCGAACCTTCCTCACCTCTGATTCACGGCATCTTCAATGGTATTGAGATTGTTTTTCTACCACGACACGGAGCTGGGCATACCATCCCTCCGCATAAGGTAAACTACCGCGCCAATATCTGGGCCCTCAAACACATCGATGTGGATTATGTGGTGGGAATGGCCACAGTTGGCGGCATTGGAGATGACATGGCACCGGGCGCAATCGCCATCCCAGATCAGATAATTGATTACACCTGGGGCAGGGGACACACCTTCTTTGAACTGGATCTGTCCCAGGTCACCCATATTGATTTTACTGAACCATACTGTGAAGAGTTGCGAGCAGCCCTGGTTAAAGCAGCGCAAGCAGCCAGTCTGGACGTAATCAATAACGGCACCTACGGAGCAACCCAGGGTCCAAGACTGGAATCCGCCATGGAGATCAGACGGTTGGAGAATGACGGCTGTGACATCGTAGGTATGACCGGTATGCCAGAGGCCGCCTTGGCCCGTGAACTAGGGCTGTGCTATGCCCACTGCGCAGTGGTGGCAAACAAGGCCGCTGGAAAAGGCGACGGCCCCATTACCATGGATGAAATTGAGGCAAATATGAAACATGGTATGAAGAAGGTATATAGCCTGTTGCAGGAATTAGGTGGAATTCTGTAGCCAGAGATCGTTTGGTCAGCGCAGCGACTTCTCCATCTGTTCAAACTTAATTCCAATCTCATGTTCTGGTTCCTGATCTAACAAGGACACCAGCAGCACTGCAATCAGTGAGGCTATGCATCCTGGTACAATCTCATATAGGTCAAATATTCCACCCTGAAGCTGTTTCCAAAGCACCACAGTGATGCCACCAGTTAAGATTCCGGCAAGGGCGCCATTTCGAGTCATACGCCTCCAATACAGGGCCAGGAGTAGGGTGGGGCCAAAGGCAGCACCGAACCCTGCCCAGGCATAGGAGACTAGGTCCAACACTTTATTTTCCGGATCCATAGCCAGCACAAATGCCACCAGTGCAATCAGCACAACAGTGACACGCCCCGTACGTACCAGATTCATACTGGAAATAGGTTTGTGATAAAAACGCTTGAGGATATCTTCGGTAAATGCAGAAGACGACACCAGCAACTGTGAGTCGGCAGTACTCATAATGGCTGCTAAGATAGCGGCCAGCAGCAGGCCGGAAATCAGGGGATGAAACATAGCCTCTATCAGGCGAATAAACACCTTTTCCGAGTCAGCTCCGGTAAGGGATGTTTCAAAGAAACCTATACCCAGAAGCCCAGACAATGATGCACCCATCAGGGTTAAAAAGGTCCAGGTTACCGCAATACGACGCGCCTTAGGCACAGCAGATACGGACTCAATAGCCTTAAATCTGGCCAAAATGTGAGGCTGACCAAAGTAGCCTAAACCCCAACCCATCAGAGAGATGATAGTAATAAGAGTGAGCGCAGCACCGTCAGAAGCGGAAAATGGATCAAGCAAATGTATGGATTTGGTGTCTATTACTGCAATAGCCTGGGCAACGCCTCCAGCTTCCTGCAGAGCCATCACTGGTACTATCAGCAGAGCAGCGGCCATAAGCAGGGCCTGCAACAAGTCGGTCCATGATACAGCCAGAAAACCACCAACCGAGGTATACAGGATAATAGCAAGCGCACCCAAAGCAACTGCCCATACGTAATCAAGCCCAAATACAGATTCAAACAACTTGCCGCCTGCTACCAGACCGGAGCTGGTGTAGAAAAGAAAAAACAGCAGGATGAACACCGCAGAGACCAGCTGCAAAACACCAGAATTGTCTTTGAATCTATTATTAAAGAAGGCGGGCAGAGTGATGGCATCACCTACTAGATGGCTGTATACACGCAATCGCGCTGCTACCAGCTTCCAGTTTAGCCAGGTTCCCAGCAAGAGACCGCCAGCCAACCATATGGACTCCATACCACTCAGATATGCATAACCAGGAAGTCCCAGCAATAACCAGCCACTCATGTCAGAGGCGCCAGCACTCAGTGCTGCAACCCAGCTACCGAGTCTTCTGCCACCAAGAATAAAATCACCAAGGTCTGAGGTTTTTCTATAAGCCCTCCAACCAATGGCAAACACGACAAGAAGATAGACAGAGAAGGAAAATAAATTAAGGGTCAGGTCCATTTAAAGCTCTTCTTCGGCTTTAACAAATAAAATTATAAGAATATAGGCTGGATGTTATATGAATCACCCCGGGTTTGCCGGAGGGTCTATTACTTGAGATGATAGACCGATGAGTAGAGCAAGCAGATATTCCCCTGAGTTTCGTCATGCAGGGATGTTGATCCAAAGGCATATGTTTCTGATAAGCTGGTAGCATCTACTTCATAGAGCAATACATGTCATTAGCCTTGCAGTATTTTTTGCTACAAAGCTATTTTTTGTGTCCAAATCAAAGGATTGTAGGCACTTCAAATATATTTACTCGAAAGAAGGGTGATTTGACAGTTTATGCTGCAATTCATCATTTAACATAATATATATTATGCGCAATTGTATATACAGGCTCGGTATCATAATGTCTGCACATCATTGGTCGGCGTTGTTTGCAGGTGTCCTATAAGTCGCCCACTCTGGTAGACGCGGAGTTCGCCTGTTTGGAATGCTTCCCAGGGTTCATTATCAGTCAATGGTTGGGAAGCCAGCAATATCAATTCGTTACCCTCGTGATGCCGCAACAGGCTGTGCAACCGATCATGTCCATAGGCGATCAGGTGGCATCCATCCGACATGAGAAAATTAAACTGTCCATATGAGGCGATGTCTTCGCTGAGTCTGGCAAGCGTTTGTAGCCAGGACGTGTCGCTTTTGATCAGTGCGTTATTGAACACACCAGCGATCTCTTCCAACAGGTAATAGAATGCATGCTCGGAATCTGTCTCGCCTTCAGGATTGGAGTGTTTAGGATGACAGCACCCATATGGCCGGGTGACCTCAGGAACCTTGCCGTTATGCGCAAAGACCCATTGCCGCCCACAGCAGTCACGTAGAAATGGATGGGTATTTTCCAACGTAAAGGCGCTTGGTGGATTGGCCTTGCGCACATGGGCGACAAGCAAGTCTGTAAGTACGGTTTGGGACAACGCTGCAAACTGCATGCACTGGGACGCTGCCCCCGGTTCCTTATGCAGTCGCCAAGCATCGTTCTCGCGATAGACAAGTCCCCAGCCGTCGGGATTGTCCGCAATCTCGCCACCGCGCTTCTGGAACAGCGTTAAGACGCTGTTCCATACTGTGGGGCGGCTACTGCTGATGCCAAGCAGTTCGCACATTTTGACTTACTCCCATTTCATTCATGGGTATAACCTCAAAGAATATCACCATTTTATAAGTTTACCACGGTTGCCGCCGCATCCCATTGTTGCACTTGCCATAGGATCATCTGCAAGTTGATCGTTTCAGGGTCATAGGCTACGGTAAAGATCGGTGTGTATTTGGGACTGAAATAGGCCGAGACAACGTCGACAGTTGCACTCTTTTGCACCCATGCCCCCTACTCTTTCAAATTTTAGGCAGTTAACCACGATAGCGACTACAAAGATGACGAACAGAGAATGACATATACAAGGTGTGCAGAGACATGCCAGACATGGAAGTAGAACGAGGTCTATTTCAGTTTGGCCCCTATTAAAGGAAGGGACTGGAAGATTGTCTGAGGACGATTAATAGTGGACTCTCAGGAATCTTACTCCAACTTCTGGAGTGTCCAAATATTTGGTTTTTAATGCCACATATCCAGCGGACAGCAAAACACTTTTTTGCTGTCCGCTGGATGTGTCAGACCTTTTTAAGGCAGCGAGCCTAGTTTATATTTCTATTCTTTAACTGCGACAGTAACACTGATCATTCCGACTACGCCCTGATCAATCATTCCATCTTTTTCGTAACCAAGTATATCTAGTTGACCTTTTGGTTTTCCGTGGCAGGCTAAGCATGGTGCGAGAAGCTTGACCGGATCGTAATATCGATAGACGGACTGTTTACCCATTTTTGTAAATTCACCTTCTGGCATTGCTTTTGGACCAGATGCAACAAATGATGTAAGAACCTTCCTTTCTGCCTCGTCCGGTGCGTTACTGGGATGCCGGTAATTTACGCCTGGTTGTCTTGTGAAAATTCCTGTTTTTGCATTAAAAAACAGTCCTGTTTCACGCGCCCATTTAGCGGGCAGGAAATGTTTATATTTCACCCCTTTAACATTTATCCGATCCTGATTAATTTCCATACTGAGCTTTCCAGCCCAAATCAGCATTTTGAGGATACGTTGCTGGTTGGGGGTAATATCCATTAATTGGGCCTCCATTGCAGCTTCCCATTGTGCTGCAAATTTATCAGCGCCAAAATTTTTATCTCCGAGCTTAGGGTCTCCAATTTTCGACATCTGAGCGAAAATAACGATACGACCCATTGCCAGTGCTTCCGAGATCATCTTGGCTGTTGACTTGGCCTCTGCCTTTGGTACTTTTTCCATGAACAGATATTCTGGGTGCCCGCCCTTCGCTGGAATACCAATTTTCACTTTCATGACCTCGGCACCTGCACCTTGCCAAAACAACAAGGCGGTAACAAACAGTACAAAACCTAATCTTTGTATCTTCATAGCATATCTCCTGACCATTGGATTATTGGTTTATTGGAACAATTGGGAACTGCTAGACTCTTGAGATAATAGCGGTAAGATGTAACATGGCGGCTACTTACTGGTAACAATACGAAAACAATATGCTTCTAAATTGTATCAATGTCTGGATTACGCATTTTTTTCCATGAATACATCCAAACGCCAAAATCTGCTAGTCGTTGATGACGAGCCTAAACTCAGGCAACTGCTGAAGACATACCTGGAAAAAGAGGGTTTTTCTGTGGTCGCGGTGGGTGATGGTATCGCTATGGATCTATATCTTGCTGAACATGATGTCGATCTGATCATTCTCGATCTCATGTTGCCAGGTGAAGATGGCCTATCAATTGGACGCAGACTGAATCAAAAAGACCATACCATTATTATCCTCTCCGCCCGGGGTGAGGAACTTGACCGGATCGTTGGCCTTGAAGTTGGTGCAGCAGACTACCTGGTAAAACCTTTCAATCCAAGGGAACTATTGGCCAGAATCCGCTCTGTGCTGCGCAGGCGTGAGCCGGTTAAGCACCTCGTTGCCTCCGAGGAAAGCGGCACTCTTGCGTTTGGTCCTTTTCATCTCGATGTAGAAAAACACCAGCTAACTAAAGGAAAGCAGCATATACCACTCACCATGGGGCAGTTCACCCTGCTGCGTATTTTCCTGGAAAATCCCAACCGTGTGCTGAGCCGGGATATGCTACTGAATTTGACCAAAGGTTACGGCCATTCACCTATCGACCGCAGTATCGATATATGTGTCGGCCGTTTGCGTCGCAAGATAGAATCAGACCCATCCGAACCCACATACCTGCGCACGATCTGGGGAGCTGGTTACCTGTTCTGTATTGGGGATTGATGAAAACGTTTGTTTCTATTGCCACGCTGTTTCTGCTGATTGTTTCCCTACACCTCTTTTTTGCATACCAGAATGTGCAGGATATGGAGGAGAAGGTGGTGCTGGAAGAGTCGAGATCCCTTCAGGCATTTCTGAAGGCATTTCGTCAAACCTATCAAAAGCTCTTCCTACAGGAACATGTTCTCACATTAAACGAAAAGAGTTTTCCACTACTACCGGTCGCCAGCACCCCTCATATCTCAAGGTTGTTTGCCAAACTTACCGGGAAACGAGCCGAAGTAGCTGTAGCCAGTGACAGGCCCAGAAACCCTGTAAACAGTGCTGACCTGATTGAAAACCAAGCGATTGACCACTTTCGGTCCAATCCGAAAGATAGTGAGTTGCTGGTGCGTATGGAAAATGAGCAGCGGATGTTTTACGCCAGCCCGATCAGAACGAAGAAACACTGTCTCAAGTGTCACGGGGAGAGGGAGAAAGCCCCACCGTGGATTCAGGCCAAGTATGCCCACGCGTACGGCTACAAGGAGGGGGACCTGAGAGGGGTAGTCAGCATCAAAATCGACACGCAGGCGCTGCACAGTGATCTTTTCAATGACTTCCGGTCAAATGCCATGTTTACCATCATAAGCAGTATCATCTTTCTGGGAAGCATCTATTTTCTAATTCGTAGGAGCAACAGGCATGTCTACAAACTTGAACAGGCGGAACTGGGGCTGCGCAGGGCCAAGGGTATAGCTGAGGCTGCTAACCATGCCAAGAGTGAATTACTCGCCAACCGAACTACCCTACTGGCAGGGATTGCACACGACCTGCGGACACCTCTTACGCAAATCCAGTTGGCCTTGTGCATGCTGCCGAACGACGGAGGTGACCCAGAGCTGATGCGGAGCATTAACAGTGACCTGGATGAGATCACCAGTCTTATCGGTGATACATTAGACATAAGTATTGAACTGGAGGCTGAGAAGGCGGTGCAGACCGATATCGTTCTGGAACTGGAGGATATGGTTCAAACCGTTCAAAGAGACGGCATAGAGATCGAATGGACACGGGGGGAACCATGTTGTCTGGCAGTACAGGCCAAGGCACTCCGCAGAATAGTGACAAATCTGCTGGCAAACGCTGTGCGTTACGGGGATGGTAAGCCAGTAAGCGTCACCTACGAGTGTAGCAAAAAAGCCATTATTATTCGGGTCATGGACCGAGGCCCAGGCATACCAGCAGAACATGCTGAGGCGGTGTTTCGCCCCTTTTTCCGGCTGGAAATGTCGCGTGGAAGCAAGACGGGCGGTAGCGGACTTGGTCTTGCTATTGTGCAGCAACTGGCAGATACACACGGTTGGGACGTACAGTTGCTGCCACGCCCAGGTGGCGGTACAGAAGCGGTATTGTCTATTTCGTAATCTCTACTGCGTGTCGATTTCGGTCATTAACACTATAGTTGTTTGCATATGAACAAAGAATTCCAACTCGACCCAGATATCATCTATTTGAATCATGCAGCGGTCGCTCCTTTCCCGGTGCGTACAGAGAAGGCTATCAAACGCTTTGTAACCGAATGCTCCAGTACCGGAGCACGCTTCTATCCAGAGTGGCTTAAAATTGAGCATGAACTGAGAGATATGCTCGCAAGATTAATCAACGCACCATCACTGGATGATATCTCTCTACTAAAAAGTACCTCTGAGGGATTGTCAATAATCGCCTACGGCCTTGATTGGTCTAATCAAGACAATATCGTCACCATAGCCCAGGAGTTTCCCTCTAACCGAATTGTGTGGGAGTCACTTGCCGATACTTATGGTGTCCAGGTAAGGCTGCTGGACTTAAGCAATTCACAAAAACCTGAGGAAGAGCTGATTGCCCTATGTGACGAGAATACCAAGCTGGTATCCGTCAGCTCTGTCCAGTATGCCGATGGATTCCGGCTGGATTTGCAGCAGATTGGTAGCCACACCAGCACTAATGAGATCCTATTCTGCGTTGATGCAATTCAGAGTCTGGGCGCCCTTCCCTTTGATGTACAGGCCTGCAATGCTGATTTTGTGGTGGCTGACGGACATAAATGGCTACTTGGGCCAGAGGGTTTGGCCCTGTTTTATAGCAGAAAAGAGACTCGTGACAGGCTGAAACTGCAGCAATTTGGCTGGCATATGGTGCAAGATCGCGGAAATTTTGATCGCACCGACTGGCAAATATCCACCACCGGGACTAGATTTGAGTGTGGCAGCCCCAACATGCTCGGTATCCATGGACTGCACGCAAGCCTCTCGTTAATTCAGGAAATAGGGCTTGACTTCATATCTAGAAATATACTTAATAATACGTCATTACTCATTGATAACATTAATAATATAAGCATTATTAATGTTATTTCTAACACCGAGTCGCCACGCAGATCTGGTGTTGTTACTTTCACCGTGGAGGGTGTTTCGCAAGTTAAGTTGTACAGCAGACTTATGTCGGACGGTGTGATCTGTGCCCAGAGAGGCGGTGGAATACGATTTTCACCCCATTATTACAACACCGAACAAGAAATTGAATTTGCAGTAAAGAAAATAGAGGGACTTGCCGCTAATATTACTAGTTGATTCATTGAATTAAATAAACATTGTTACCTAACAGTTAAGGACGTGTAACCCACACCCACAATGGACACCTCTCTTGAAAAGCTAATCGACATCAACGCCTCAGGCCGGGTGTTTATGGTTTGCAATCAGCATAACATTCGCGATCTGGAGAAGATCAATCTTCATAAACAGTGGGTCAAGGGTAAAATTATCGAACAGATGGAACAGGATAATGTGGGAGTTGAAGCCCTATCCTCAATCATGGACGAGAAAGTAGCACTACTGCACCAAATACTTAAAAACGGTGAAGATATCCCCATTCAGGAGCAGGAGGTTAAGGAAGAGGAACCGCAACCAAAAAAACAGAAGGTCAATTCCGGTTACAAGCCACAGAGCACGGATATGCCGACTAAGCTAGCCAATGAAAGAAAACCTACCAAAAAAGTGATCCTGGAGGATTGTGTACAGTTGGGGCTATTGTCCAGAAAGCGAGCAGAGTACCTGGTAACCCAAATGGCTGGCAAAAAGCCAATGGAGGCCGAGAAAGAGATTGTTAAAGAGTTGCGTGAAAGCCTACACAAACAGGTACGAAAGCTGATAAGAAAGGACAAGAAAGGGCCATGGTCTTCACCCAAGGCCCAGGAAGACCTCAGGGTAGAGATAGTAGAGACACCCACCGTGCGTTCCATGGTCTACCTTACCAGGGAGATCTTGAGAGAGCGTGAAGAGTGGAAAGACAGAGCCCACAATAGCATTACCGGACGTATCTTTGGTAACCGCATGACCGCAAGCAAGGACAAATAGCAGCTCTTGATCGTGCAGTAAAAACCCCATTGAACCAAATATATAGAATCAACTCATACATTTGGTACCAATAATCATCTGCAACCACTAGCGAAAGAGTCCAATGCACCAATTTATCAGAGTGGTCCTCGGGGCCATGTTCCTCCTCACTTTCACGTCAAATCTACCAGCCAAGAGCGTTGTAAAAGATCCCGGTCCCAAGTTCAGTCTGGAGCAGGCACAACAATGTGAGACAAAACTAAGCGCTTACGGAGCCAGCTTTACCATATTGAAAAAGATTGATGGCCCAGGCCAGTGTGGCTCCCCTCGCCCACTCAATCTGAAAAAGCTCAAGGGAGGTATCTGGATTGATGGGGATGTGGTTGTAAGGTGCGAAATGGCGCTGGCTCTGGCACGTTGGACATCAGATGTGTTGATACCCTCCGCCCAGCTTCATTTGAACGCCAGGCCAGCCAAGCTGAATATATCTACCTCATACAAGTGCCGCCGACGTAACAACAACCCACAGGCCAGGCTGAGTGAACACGCATTTGCCAATGGCATAGATTTTATGGGGATCAGCTTTAAGCAGATAAGCCCCATGAAGGTCCAGGCGCGCAACGGCAGTTCCAGTGCCATGCGAGCCTTTCAGGCTGCAATACGTGGCGGTGCCTGCGCCCATTTCACCACCGTTATTGGCCCCATGACCAACGCGGCCCATGCCGACCATCTGCATCTGGACCTGGTGCAGCGTCATAGCGGTTACCGCGTTTGTGAGTAAATCCAGTAATCTGGTTGCCGAAAGACACAACAATCAGTTGGGATAGACACGCTTTTCAGCCCTGACATTTATGTAGTTACCGACAAACATTACAGCGGCACCCAACAGGACAATCCACTCAATGGATTCTCCATAGAGCGTAAAGCCAACCAGAGTGATCAGCGGCAGACGCATAAAGTCCATGGGCGCCACCACCGTGGCATCCACCAGCCGCATGGCCCGCGTTATACAGTAGTGTGCACTCAATCCAGTGACGCCCACCACCAGGATCCACGGTAGGGCTGTAATTGAAGGTGTGACCCAGTGCGGCAAGGAGGGAAACAGCGCCAATGGTAGTTGTACTATGGACATGTAAAACAGGACAGATATGGGATGGTCAGCATGGGCCAGTTTCTTGGTCTTGATGTTGGTGATGGCAAAACATACCGCCCCTGCCAAAACTGCCAGGGCCGCTGGATCCACCACTTCCAGACCGGGCCGTAGGATTATCAGCATTCCGATAGCACCAAATATAACCGCAAGCAGACGCGGTTTGGTCAACTTCTCACCCAGCATAAACATGGCCAGCAGTGCGGTCCAAACCGGCACCGTAAATTCGATGGCAAACACTTCGGCTAGGGGGATAAAGGCCAGACCATAAAACCACCCATACTGGCCGCCAAAATGGGCCAGATTGCGCCACACATGGGTGGACAGGAGTTGTGTTTGAATCAGATGCCAGCCCTTGATCTGGAGATACAGGACCAGGATCAACAGACCAACGATACTTCGGAACAGCAGTATCTGAAAGGTATTCAGCTCAGAGGAAAGCTCCCTACCGGCAATCGCCATGGCCGTGAACGATAGCAGGGTACCCGTCATCCAGAAGCTGGCCAGAATTGCGGGGTTCTTGTGGGTTTCCAAGATGGTGGCTATGCGGTGGGATTAAACAGGCGGCGGAAGTTATTCCCGGTTATGCTGCCAATCTCCTCCACAGAGACGCCACGCAGCTCAGCCATACACTCTGCCACATGGCGCACATAAGATGGGTAGTTCGGCTTACCACGTTTTGGAACCGGGGCCAGATAGGGGGCATCGGTCTCAATCAGCAACCTATCCTCCGGTACCTGTTTTACCACCTCCCGCAGATCTTTGGCGCTGTTGAAGGTGATGATGCCGGAAAACGAGATATAGAACCCCATATCCAGGGCCTGACGGGCCATCTCCAAATCTTCAGTAAAACAGTGCATTACCCCACCCGCCTGGTCCGCGCCCTCCTCCTGCATAATCTGAATAGTATCTTCACGTGCCGCCCTGGTGTGGATTATCAGGGGTTTATCACAGGCCAGTGCAGCCTTTATATGGCGGCGGAAACGATCTCGTTGCCACTCCAAATCACCTTCACTGCGAAAGTAGTCCAGGCCGGTCTCACCGATGGCCAGGTTTTTAGGATGCTTTGCCATGGCCACCAGTTCATCCGGTTCTGGCTCATGCCGTTCTCTGTCATTGGGGTGTACGCCAACAGATATGGAGATACTGGGATAGGACTCCACCAGCGAGAGCATGGAGGGGTAGCTTTCGGTGTCGATGCAGACACAGAGCATATGCTCAACGCCGGACTCCAGCGTATCCTGAACCAATTGATCGAAACTATTATTGAATGGCTGCAGGTCCAGCCGATCCAGATGGCAGTGCGAATCTACTAGGCCTGTCATGGTTACATGGTGTGGGTCGGGCGATCGGTGGTGAGTGCACCTGCCAGATAGGTTTCAATCTTGTTACGTGCGATACCGCCGTCCTGATCACTGAACTGGACGCCGATGCCGGCAGCCCGGTTGCCCTCGGAACCCATGGGGGTAATCCACACCACTTTGCCTGCCACCGGTATACGTTCGGTCTCTTCCATTAGGGTCAGTAGCATAAATACCTCATCCCCAAGCTTGTACTGTTTGTTGGTGGGGATAAACAGCCCGCCGTTTTTTACGTACTGCATGTAAGCTGCATACAGGGCATTTTTGTCTTTGATGGTGAGTGACAGGATGCCTTGGCGCGCCCCTGGCATATTAGCGTTTTGCATCTCTTAGTCCTATCTCCGACTCTTTACCAACGCCAGCAACAGGCGTTCCAGTGTCATCTGGTCATTCAGGGTAGCATCAACGTTGCGCCTTGCCTCATACATATGGTCAAGGGCCTGAAACAGACGCCTGGTGTCAGTTACCCTGACCGCATCCAATAACCGCTGTCTCTGGTCTGGATTGATCATGCTTGCAGGCTGTGGCACCGTCTGCAACCGAAGCATATCAATCACCCAGCCACACATCCAGTTTAGTATTTCCCTGAGATCCTGCTTAAGCCAGCTCCCTGCTGTCACCACCGGGTCCCGCTTCAAGGTGAGAACATCACAGAATTCACTCAGCAGCTTCTGGCGCAACTCCATACTCTCTTGGTCTGACATCTTCAGCGCCTTGAGAGGCGAACCTGCGGCGGTTTGCAACAGCACCTCGGGGTCACTCTCTGGCATGAGTGCCTGTAGCCACTCAGAGGCTTTCTGTGTAGATGGAACCGGGATGGTTATCTGGCGGCAGCGGCTACGTATGGTTGCAGGCAGTCTGGAGGGGTTGGCGGAGATGAGGATCATTATGGTGTCGCTCACCGGCTCTTCCAGGGTCTTGAGCAAACTGTTGGCAGCAGCCTGATTCATGGCATCGGCAGGTCTGATCAGGACTGGTTTATGACTGCCGGCATGGGCGGTTATTGCCTCCCTGCTGATAAACTCCCGGATGGTATCGATCTTAATAGCCTTGCCCTCTTCCTCGGGCTCTATCAGAGTGAAATCCGGGTGGTTACCAGCGGCCATGAGGTTGCATCCACTGCACTGCCCACAGGGCTGACCAGAGTCGGAAGGTGACTTGCACAACAATGACCACGCCAGTGCCTGCGCCAGCTCAAACTTTCCCAAGCCCTCGGCGCCGCTAAACAGTATGGCGTGAGGAAATTGCCCCGAGCTGCGTACCGCCTGTAGCTGAACCCAGACATCCTGTAGCCAGGGATAGGGGGGAAAGGTGGTGATGGTGTGCATAACAGTAATTTATATTAGGGGCGGTAATCAGGAATTGGTTTGGATAAAGTCATGCATGACCTCAGTGATGCGCGCCTGCACCTCATACAGTGGGGTTGATGCATCCACCACTTTGACCCGGTTCGCCTCATCCCAGGCAATCTGTAGATAGGCCTGACGTACGGCCTCAAAGAAACGCATCTCCTCTTTCTCAAACCGATCCGGGGCCGATCTGTTACCCGCCCGTTCCAGACCAACCTCCACCGGAAGATCCAGCAGCAAGGTCAGATCAGGGCGCAGCTCTCCCTGGGTCCACTCCTCCAGCTTCTGTATACGCATCTTGTCGATGCCACGCCCTCCTCCCTGGTAGGCATACGAGGCGTCGGTGAAGCGGTCGCACAGAACCCAGATGCCTGCATCCAGCGCCGGTCTTATCTTCTGTTCCAGGTTTTCCGCCCGTGCTGCAAACATCAGAAGAAGTTCGGTGTCATCGGCCATGCCAGTGTGACGATGGCCCAGCAGCAGGTTTCTTACCTCTTCACCCAGCGGGGTGCCGCCTGGCTCTCGGGTAAACATCACCTCTTTGCCTGAGGCCTCCAGCAGTTGCTTTATGAACTCAAGGTTACTGCTCTTGCCGGCCCCTTCTATCCCCTCGACCGTAATGAACCTTCCCCTGCTGGCTGTCATCATCAAGAACTCTCTCATTGGTTATCTGACCACGCTATAGTCACAGCATCGGATTAACGTTTCAATTGATATTTGCGCACTGCCCTGTTGTGCTGCTTCAGGTTATCTGAAAAGTAGTGGCTGCCATCACCCTGGTTTTTCGCAACGAAATAGAGTGCCTTACCTGGGGCCGGGTGCATAACCGCTCGAATGGCATCTCTACCCGGCATGCTGATGGGAGTTGGGGTTAGGCCACTGCGGGTGTAGGTGTTGTAGGGGGTGTCGTTGCGTAGATCCTTGCGCCGAATATTTCCCTTGTATTTATCCCCCATGCCGTAAATTACCGTCGGGTCGGTCTGTAACCGCATCCTCTTTTGCAGACGGCGGATAAATACCCCGGCTATCAGCGGCCTCTCCTGGGGTAGCGCCGTCTCTTTCTCCACAATGGATGCCAGGATCAGGGCCTGGTATGGGTCTTTGAAAGGAAGCGCTGTATCTCTGGCATCCCACTCTTTCTGTAGCAGATCTTGCATGGCCCTAAAGGCCCGTTTCAGTAGCGCCAGGTCGGTGGTTCCCTTGGGAAAGTTATATGTGTCTGCCAGAAAACGTCCCTCTGGGTGCATACCTTCATATCCAAGACGAGACATAATCTGGGCGGCTTTGAGGCCATCAATACTGTGTCTAAGGGCCTTATGGCCCCGGATTGATTTCAGCATCTGACGAAAGCTCCAGCCCTCGACCAGGGTGATGTTGTAGGTATTAACCTGCCCTGAGACCAACTGCTCCAACAGAGCGGTGGGGGTGGTGCCAGGCTTGATTCGATACTCACCGGCCTTGATCCGCTTACCCAGTCCAGACCAGCGGGCTATGATCCTCAGATAGATGGAGTTTCTGATTAGACCTTTGTTCTCCAGATCTTTAGCCAGGACACCCAGTGAGGATCCAGGCTCCAGGGTGTAATCAACCCCCGACTCAGGAAGGTCTAGGGAGTTTTCAGAAAACTGCTGTAGGTCGAGCATGAGCCATGCCAGGGCAAAACTCACACAAATTACGCTGATACCGAGTAGCTTACTAAACATAGGCCCTGTTGCTTACTTCTAACATCATGTCTCGATCTAAATTATCCAGGTTGAACGACTTGCCATCGATATCCCGCACTGGCCAGATACCTATCAGAGAGTTGGTCAGAAACAGAGCATCAGCTTCTAGAAGTTCAGACAGCTCTAACCGCCTGATACTCACCGCTTTCCCAAGCTCTGCTGCAACATCCAGCACCAGACCACGCATCACACCCTCTACTCCGCACTCAGTGAGATCCGGGGTATGCATGCGGCCATCCTTGAGCATAAATATATTGCTCATGGTGCCCTCAATCACCTGGTTATCAGCATCCAACATAAGACCTTCGCTGATCCCTGGATCATTCCATTCGCTGCGAGCCAGGATCTGTTCCAAACGGTTCAGATGCTTTATGCCGGCAAGGGCGGGATTTGAACCCAGACGCGCACCACATACACGCACAGACACACCTAAAGAGTTTGCATCCGCCGGGTAATCAGGCCAGGGCGAGAAATGCACTATTCTGGTAACGGGGATCTCTGGATCAGGCCTATACCCTCTGGTTGCTTCACCTCGGGTAATAGTTATCTTAATGACACCTCTGTCATTAGAACCAATTTCCTGCTGGATTTCTTTGATCAGGGTCGCAGCTGCGGGAATTGCTATTCCCAGGCGTCTGCCCCCGGCCTGTAGCCGTTGATAGTGCCGGTCCCACAGACAGGGCCTGACATCTGCGATGGCGATGGTCTCAAACAGACCATCGCCATATTGCAGACCGCGATCAAAGGCGGAAATTGTTGTAGCGGAATCCCCGTTTATTAACAAGGAGAGGCCTCTTCAGAATTAGCCCTTAAATGGCTTAAAGGCCAGTGAGCCGTTGGTGCCACCAAAACCAAAAGAGTTGGAGATTGCCAGTTCGATCTTCATCTCACGCGCCACGTTTGGCACGTAATCTAGATCGCAATCCGGGTCCTGATTCTCCAGGTTGATGGTTGGAGGTGCTATCTGGTCTCTGATCGCCAGAATGGTAAAAACAGCCTCCGCACTACCGGCAGCACCCAGCATGTGTCCGGTCATGGACTTGGTGGAACTCACCGCCAGTTTGTAGGCATGATCACCAAATGCGCCCTTGATGCCGCTGGTTTCAGCCACGTCTCCAGCAGGCGTCGAAGTGCCATGGGCGTTGATGTAATCTACCTGGTCGGTATTCAGTTCGCCGTCCTGTAGCGCCAGCAGCATGCAGTCGCGACCACCTTCACCACTGGGTGATGGAGCAGTCATGTGATAGGCATCTGAGTTCATGCCCACACCAACCAGTTCGGCATAGATCTTGGCGCCACGAGCCTTGGCCATTTCGTACTCTTCCAGTACGATGACACCGGCACCGTCACTCAGCACAAATCCGTCACGATCCTTGTCCCATGGGCGGCTAGCACCCTCAGGATCATCGTTACGACTGGAGAGGGCACGAGCAGCAGCAAAACCGCCAAGTCCCACAGGAGAGGTGGCCATCTCGGAACCACCAGCCACCATGGCATCCACGTAACCGTGGCGGATCAGACGGGCAGCCTCTCCAATGTTGTGACTGCCGGTACTACAGGCAGATACTATGGAGTAGTTGGGGCCCTTCAATCCGTATTTAATAGAGATATTCCCAGCCACCATATTTACGATGTTGGCAGGAACAAAGAATGGGGATATCTTGCGCGGTCCACGGTTAACGTAGGCTGCGTAACTATTTTCAATTCCCGTGATACCACCGATGCCAGCACCCACGGCTACACCAATGCGTGCGGCATTTGCTTCGGTAATCTCAAGACCGGAATCTTCCATAGCCTGACATCCTGCGGCAAGCCCGTAGTGGATAAACTTATCCATCTTGCGTGCTTCTTTTGCCAGGATGTACTCAGTGATATCAAAATCAACGATTGAGCCACCAAAATGGGTGGAGAATTTTTCGATATCTCCGATATGAGTAATGGGGCGAATGCCGCTTTTGCCAGCTAGAATATTGCTCCAGGCAGCATCCACAGAATTACCAACAGGCGCAACCATACCGAGTCCGGTAACTACAACCCTTCGTCTAACCATTTTAAGATTTTACCCCCGTTCGGGAACGAGAAAATGATACGGGGCACCGAACGGTTGCCCCATACCAGGAAAACAGAATTAATACTCTTAGGCGTGTGAGGTTACGTAATCAAGAGCCAACTTGACGGTAGTGATTTTCTCAGCTTCCTCATCCGGAATTTCAGTCTCAAACTCCTCCTCGAGCGCCATTACCAGTTCAACGGTGTCAAGAGAATCAGCACCCAGGTCATCTACAAAAGATGCCTCAGAAACTACTTCTTCCTCTTTTACTCCCAACTGTTCCATGACAATCTTCTTAACTCTTTCTTCAATAGAGCTCATGTTATTAGATTCCTCCGAATGAATTGAAGATCACTATATAAGCGACCGACCGATATTGTATTCACAATCAACTAAAGTTAAAAGTCCAAATTAATCAAACTTAGACAAACATAAAATTCATAATATACTATATATTACAGTAAATAATAGCACATACTTAAAGTGTTTAATGATAACAGTGCGGTAGGTATTAACCCATAAACATGCCGCCATTGACGTGTAAGGTCTCACCAGTGATGTAACTGGCATCATCTGATGCCAAAAATAATACCGCTTTTGCAATCTCATCTGGTCCGCCCAGGCGGCCCAGGGGGATATTTCCCAACAACGCACTACGCTGTTCTTCTGATAACTCTCTGGTCATATCTGTGTCGATAAAACCAGGTGCCACGGTGTTAACGGTAATATTGCGCGAGCCAACCTCACGGGCCAAGGATTTTGTAAACCCGACCATACCAGATTTTGACGCTGCATAATTGGCCTGCCCCGGGTTACCAGTGGCGCCGACAACTGAGCCAACATTAATTATGCGTCCCTTTTGCGCCTTCATCATGCCGCGCAGACACGCCTTTGACACCCTGAATATTGAGGTGAGGTTGGTTTCAATTATGTCTGCCCACTCATTATCTTTCATCCGCAGCATAAGATTGTCACGGGTAATGCCTGCGTTGTTTACCAGAATAGTTGGGGCGCCATATTCTGAACCAATCTCTTTGATCAGGCCCGTCACTGAGTCTGGGTCGGTAACGTTTAGAACCTTACCGATACCGTTGATACCGGCACTTTTGAATCTCTCTGTAATGGCGGCGGCGCCAGCTTCCGAAGTGGCGGTGCCAATTACCACGGCGCCACTTGTCCCAATGGCATCAGCAATAGCACTGCCAATGCCTCGACTCGCACCGGTAACCAAAGCAATTTCGTTATTCAGCATTATAGCCTCATTTAGTAAATCAACAGGACAGAGCCCCAGGTAAAGCCGCCGCCGAACGCCTCCATGAGAAGCGTCTCCCCACGTTTGATACGGCCATCCCGCACTGCCACATCCAGGGCAAGGGGCACGGATGCCGCAGAGGTATTCCCGTGTTCGTCCACGGTAACCACAACCTGATCCATGGACATCTTCAACTTCCTGGCAGTGGCATTAATAATGCGTATATTGGCCTGATGCGGGATTAGCCAGTCCACATCTGACTTCTGCATATTATTGGCTTCAAGTGTTTCATCGACGATACGCCCCAGAGTGGTGACAGCGACTTTGAACACCTCGTTACCACGCATCTCGGTATAAGCACTACCTTCCAGCACTTGGGCATAGCCATTGGAGATACCAGCCCGGACCTGCAACAGATCCTTGTATTCACCATCAGCATGCAGATGAGTGGAGATTATACCCACTTCTTCAGATGCCTGTAGCACCACAGCCCCCGCCCCGTCACCAAACAGTACGCAGGTATCACGATCGGTCCAATCTATTAGACGTGAGAAGGTCTCGGCACCAACCACCAGCGCATTACGTACATCTCCAGTGCGGATGAACTTTTCAGCTACACTCACGGCGTAGATAAAACCAGTGCATACCGCCTGTACATCAAAGGCAGGACACCCATGGATATCCAGACGCTTTTGTAGCAAACATGCGGTGCTGGGGAAAACTTGATCTGCAGTGGTGGTTGCCACAATAATCAGATCTATCTCTGAGACATCAATACCAGCTGCCTCAATAGCGCGGCGCGAGGCCTGTTCTGCCAGGTCACAGGTTGTCTCACCCTCTTGTGCAATATGGCGTTTCTTGATGCCGGTGCGTTCCTGGATCCACTGGTCGGACGTATCAACCATCTTTTCCAGGTCATGGTTGGTCAGGACCTTTTCCGGCAGGTAACTACCAGTTCCTGCTATACGGGCATATGTCACTCTTCACCCCTGTTGGCAAAATGCTTTTCCACACCTTGGGCTATATGTTCCGAGACATCTGTCATTACTTCCTTGCTCGCCATACGGATCGCATTTTCGAAGGCATATATATCTGCACCACCATGACTTTTCACCACGATCCCACGTAATCCAAGCAAACCGGCGCCATTGTAGTTCCTGGTGTCTACTGAACTGCGAAAATGATTTAAAACCGGCATGGCAATCAGCCCAACCAGCTTGGTTAGAATATTTCGTTTGAAAGAAATGCCAAGATAGTGTCGGAACAGTTTGGCCACGCCTTCACTGCTTTTTAGTGAGACATTACCAACGAAGCCGTCACAGACTATAAGATCAACTCCGCCGGTGTAGATATTGTCACCCTCTACATATCCGATATAGTTGAGTGAACTCTTTGACAGAAGCTCATGGGCTCGTTTGACCTGTTCATTACCCTTGATCTCTTCCTGACCTACGTTGAGTAGGCCCACACGCGGGGCACTGTTTCCATCTACCGAGGCGATAAGTTCACTTCCCATAATCGCAAACTGAAATAGATGCTCTGCCGTACAATCGACATTTGCACCCAGGTCCAACATCCAGCTATGCCCCTGCACGCTGGGCAGTATCGAGATAATGGCGGGACGGTCTATCCCTGGTATCATCTTCAAAACAAACCTTGCAGTTGCCATCAGAGCGCCGGTATTACCGGAGCTGACACAGGCATCCGCAACGCCCTCATGCACCAGATTTATGGCCACACGCATGGATGAATCTTTTTTACCACGCAACGCCTTGGAGGGCGACTCATCCATCCCGACCTCCTGGGATGCGTGCTGGATAACCAGTCTACTGCTATCGTAACCATTGAGATGCTGTTTGATCAGATCCTCATTGCCCACGAGTATAAGGTCAACATCCTGGTCATTTTTCAGGAAGTCCAGGGCTGCGGGCACAACCACGCTAGCACCGTGGTCCCCACCCATAGCATCCAATGCGATGGTGATTCGGTCAGATCGCGGCATCGAATTCACACGCCCCAGAGATATTTAAAGGAAATCAGAATGATTTCTCAAGGCTGGTAGCAGGAAAGCCAACCAGCCTGAGACAGTTATTATTATTGGGTTACTCGCCCTTGTCGGCGATAACCTTGCGGCCACGATAGAAGCCATCAGCAGTTACATGGTGACGCAGGTGAAGCTCACCGGATGTTGAATCGGTGGACAGGGTCTTCTCAGTCAGTGCATCATGCGAACGACGCATGCCACGTCTGGAAGGGGTTTTTCTACTCTTTTGGACCGCCATGGTTCAAACTCCTAAATAAATCATTAAAAAAATTAATTCTGCTTACTTTTTAGATCTGCCAATATGGCAAACGGGTTGGGCTTGCTCTGCCCTTGATCCGCGTCTACCTGTTCTGGCGACCCACCAACGTTATTCGAAGCTGTTGTACAGTCACCCTGACAGTGCATCGGCACCTGTGGCAGAGTTAGTAACAACTCGTCTTCAATAATCTCGTTCAGTCTGATACGTTTATCGCCTGCCAGCAGTGGCTCAAACTCCTCACCAAGCTGCTCGGCCTCATCGAATCCTTCCACTACGACAACATCCAGTTCAGACACCACCGGAACGCGTACCGGTTCCAAACATCGCTGACACTCCAGTGTCAGTTCAGCTCGCACACTGCCTGTAATGTGTACGCGTCCTTTCTTACCTTTGAGGAACCTAAATTCAAATTCCGCATCGCCTGCAGCATCAACCAAAAGCCCGGCCAAACGCGGGAATTTCGCAAGCCCAGTCTGCCCTGAGAGCACTTTCCCAATCTCTGCAAAGTGCCAAGGATCAACAAATTCTGGTAAGCGAGACGACATAAAGCGGGGATTTTATTACGCAAGGTGTTGGCTGTCAAAAAAAACCAGCCTCTTCACTAGGTTAGAACACCCATATATCAGCGGGTATCTATATGATTTTAACGGAATACAGGGGGCGATTAAGCCCCCTGACCAGGATTGCCACTAACCGCCAACCACCGCCAGCAGTACACCTGCGGCAACGGCAGAGCCAATTACACCGGCTACATTTGGGCCCATAGCGTGCATCAGAAGGAAATTGTGGTGATTACTCTCCAGCCCAACCTTATTGACCACGCGTGCAGCCATTGGAACAGCCGAAACGCCCGCAGCACCAATTAATGGGTTGATCTTACCGCCAGTGAGGCGACTCATTAGCTTAGCCATCAAAATGCCAGTTGCCGTACCAACACAGAAGGCCAGAGCTCCCAAAGCAAGAATACCCAGGGTTTCAACACTGAGGAACTTATCAGCAGAGAGCTTAGAGCCCACAGCCAATCCAAGCATTATGGTTACTATATTGATGATCTCGTTCTGTGCAGCGCGGCTAAGACGTTCTACAACCCCGCTCTCTCGCAGCAGGTTGCCAAACATCAGCATTCCTATCAGAGGAGCAGCAGACGGCAGGAACAGTATGCAAAGCAGCAGTACGGTAAAGGGGAACAGAACCTTCTCCAGCTTGCTGACGTGACGCAACTGCTGCATCTCGATGCCACGCTCTTTCTCTGAGGTCAGAGCACGCATGATAGGCGGCTGGATAATAGGCACCAGAGCCATATACGAGTATGCAGCCACCGCGATTGCACCTAGTAGATCAGGTGCCAGACGCGAGGCCAGGAAGATTGCCGTAGGCCCATCTGCACCACCGATGATGGCGATAGCAGAAGCATCAGCCAGGGTAAAATCGAACCCAGGCAAGACATTCAACGCCAGCGCGCCAATCAGGGTGGTAAAGATACCAAACTGGGCGGCAGCACCAAGCAACAAGGTACTTGGTCTTGCGATCAAGGCACTGAAATCGGTTAGCGCACCAACTCCCATGAAGATGAGAAGTGGGAATACACCCGTCTCCACACCTACGTGGTAGATCATACCCAACATACCGTCTGGGCCTGCTATTTCAGCTACCGGGATATTACTCAGGATGGCTCCAAAGCCGATAGGCAACAGCAACAAGGGTTCAAACTTCTTGTCAATAGCCAGGTAGATGAGGACACAACCCACCGTCATCATCAGGACTTGGCCCCACCCCATATTGGCAATCCCCATGGATTGCCATAGTGCTTCAAATCCTTCCATGACTTACCCCAGAGTAATCAGGGTGTCGCCGACATGCACGGCATCGCCCTCTTTAACGGCGATGGATGCAACAGTGCCACTGGCAGTGGCGCGCACCTCAGTTTCCATCTTCATGGCTTCCAGAATCATTACCACGTCACCTTCGGTAACACTCTGACCTGGAGCGATATTGATCTTAAATATGTTGCCAGTCAGGGGGGCATTGATAGTGCACCCAGCAGCAGCCGGAACAGCTACAGGAGCTGCAGCAGGCGCCACACTGTTTACGGCACCACCGGCTGAGACGGTCACATCATAGGCTTTGCCGTTGACCTGCACTGTATAGGCCTCAGCTCCACCCGTGGCAACCGGTGCTGCGGCTGGAGCAGCAGCCGTGGCTGGTGCAGGCTCCGTTCCTGGAACCGGCTCAAATGCATCCGGGTTATTACGGTTTTTCAGGAACTTCAGGCCCACCTGTGGGAACAATGCATAGATCAGCACATCATCGATGATGTTATCCACCAGGTCGATCTTCTTCTCCTGGGCAATGGTCTCAAGCTCTTCGGTAAGAGTTTCAACCTCAGGTGAGAGCAGGTCCGCCGGACGGCAGGTGATGGCCTCCTGACCATCTTCCAGAACCTTGGCCTGTAGCTCTGCATTTACCGGGGCGGGAGATGCGCCATACTCGCCCTTGAGCACACCAGCGGTCTCCTTGGCGATAGACTTATAACGCTCACCGGTCAGAACATTAAGAACTGCCTGGGTACCCACTATCTGGGAGGTTGGAGTCACCAGCGGGATAAAGCCCAGATCCTCACGCACCTTGGGGATCTCGGCCAGCACGTCATCCAGTTTGTCGCCAGCACCCTGTTCGCGCAGCTGGTTCTCCATATTGGTGAGCATGCCACCAGGAACCTGGGCCACCAGGATGCGGGAATCTATACCCTTGAGAGCACCCTCGAATTTTACGTATTTCTTGCGCACTTCACGGAAGTAGGCCGCGATATCCTCTAGCAGTTCCAGGTCCAGTCCGGTATCACGCTCGGTCTGATCCATGATCGCCACCACCGATTCGGTCGCAGAGTGACCATAGGTCATGGCCATGGAGGAGATGGAGGTATCCACCATATCGATGCCGGCATCACAGGCCTTGGTAATGGTGGTGGTACTCATGCCGGTGGTGGCATGGGAGTGCAGGGCCAGCGGCACGGAAACGTTCTCTTTTAGGCGGCTAACCAGTTCTGTGGCTACATAGGGCTTGAGCAGACCAGCCATATCCTTAATACAGAGAGAGGTACAACCCATATCCTCCAGGCGGCGGGCCATGTCAATCCAGTAATTCATATCATGAACCGGGCTTACGGTGTAGGACATAGCACCCTGAGCGTGCTTCTCCACTGCCAGAGTTGCCTTTACCGCAGTCTGAAAGTTGCGTACATCATTCATGGCGTCGAAGATGCGAAACACATCCATGCCATTGACCGCAGCGCGTTCCACAAAGGCCTTTACCACATCATCTGCATAGTGGCGGTAACCCAGGATATTCTGAGCCCGGAACAGCATCTGCATCTGGGTATTTGGCATGGCAGCCTTCAGGCGACGCAGGCGCTCCCATGGATCTTCACCCAGAAAACGGATGCATGAATCAAAGGTAGCACCACCCCATGTTTCAAGCGACCAGTAGCCTACTTTATCCAGTTTCTCCGCGATGGGTAGCATGTCGTCGATACGCATGCGGGTGGCAAACAGTGATTGATGTGCATCGCGCAGAACCAGCTCTGAAATTCCTAAAGGTTTTTTATCGCTCATAGGTCTTCTTTCTTTAATAATATGTTTAAAAGGATGCGCTGAGGGATCCAGCCTTATATTTGATATGGTAAAAACTGCTCTATCATTTTGATCTGAACCGGTTGATGGCGGCAGTTATCACGGCAATCAGTTCAGTATCGTCTGTTCCGGTACCGCCTGATGCTGCTGTTGGCGGCGCTTCAGGACCAGAAAGAGAGGCTGCCAGACGTGACATACCAGTGAGGGCAACAACCAGGATGGCCAAAAAGGTGAATACGATCCCCATTCCGAGAAACATCAAGTTAACACCCTGAAGTAAAAGATCAGATACGGCCATGCACTCTTCCTCGATTTAATCCAGTTAAAACAGCTGTTGCCTGTATGGAGAGCAAGCCCAATCAGTCACAGTAATAGTTAAACAAGACTTTCTATGGGAATACGCCAGAGATGTCAAGAAAACAGATTGGGCCATATTCGCCTAACATACTGTTTTAACAGGTGGTTAGAATCACCATTAGAATTATATATACTATCATTTAACATATTAAATAGTCTATCGGTTTTGGCTATTATTCACTTCATTTCCATACCGGTAACGGTGTTAGAATAGGGCCTGACAACTCGTCTCAATAACTCAAAAAAGATCCAAAACGGTATGAAATTGATCCTTGGCTCCACCTCACCATTCCGAAAAGAATTACTGAATAAACTTGGCCTTAGCTTTGGTACAGACGCCCCAGATATAGACGAAACCATGCGTGCTGGCGAACAACCACAGGCGTTGGTGCAACGTCTGGCTATGGAAAAGGCCCAGGCAGTGGCACAAAGGCATAGCAATGCACTGATCATTGGGTCTGACCAGGTGGCCTGTATCGCCAATGATATTTTAGGAAAACCTGGCAACCGGGAACGAGCCATCGCTCAGTTGACTCAGGCCGCAGGGAAACGGGTCAGCTTCTACACCGGACTTTGCCTGCTGAACAGTGACAGTGAAGAGTCTCAGGTCGTATGCGAACCATTTCATGTCCATTTCAGACCGCTGAGCCAGGAGCAGATTGAACGTTACCTAGATGCCGAAGAACCATACAACTGCGCTGGCAGCTTCAAATCTGAAGGATTGGGTATCTCCCTGTTTGAAAGACTTGAGGGAGACGATCCCAACTCACTCATCGGCTTGCCACTTATCCGGCTGATCGCAATGCTGGAGCATGAAGGTGTATCTGTCCCCTAAGAAAAACCATAGGTGTCCATATACAGAGGGACTACTTATACTTCATAGTCAGAAATCATTAGGATAATAACAACAGGATCTACACCACCAGCATGAGCAAATCACCGGATCTCACCCATACCAGAAACATAGGTATCGCCGCTCATGTGGATGCGGGAAAGACCACGCTCACGGAGCGCATCCTATTCTACACCGGGGCCTCCTACAAGATAGGCGAAGTGCATGATGGCGCGGCTCACATGGACTACATATTTGAGGAACAGTCACACGGGATAACCATTAACTCCGCCGTTACCCGCGCCACCTGGCAGAAGCACCTGATTCAGGTGATCGATACCCCGGGGCACGTGGACTTCACCATCGAAGTGGAACGGGCCATGCGTATCCTGGATGGCTGTATCCTGGTACTGGACGGAGTGCGTGGGGTTGAACCACAGACTGAAACCGTGTGGAGACAGCGCAACAAGTTCCAGCTTCCGGCACTATTCTTCATCAATAAGATGGATCGCCCAGGGGCCGACTTTAACCACTCCATGCAGAGCATTCGCAAGCGCCTGAAAGGCGAGCCGGTCCCAATCACTGTACCTCTGCCAGAGCAGAATGCCGTGGTGCATCTGATAGACAAATCCACCATTTATTTTGATGGGGAACACGGTGAGATCCTGAGACAAGAACCCTGTGATGATGCCACCTGGGACAGCCTTTCAGAGCAACGAGAAGCCCTACTGTTATCGGCAGCAGAGTTCGATGAAACTATGGAAGATATAGTTCTGGCCGGTGAAGAGCCAGACACCGAAGCCATCTGGGCCGCCCTGCGCACCGGCACCCTGGCGGGAAAGATCCACCCCTGTTTTGGTGGTACTGCCCTGCGTAATCAGGGCGTTCAGCCGCTGCTGGATGCTGTGATCAGACTCTTGCCCTCACCCCTGGACCGCCCAGCCGCACCGGCCAATACAGCGGAGGGTGAAGAGGAGACTGTACAGCTGGATGCAGACCAACCCCTGGTGGCGCTGGCATTCAAGGTGCAGCTTTGGGATGGTCGGCGCCACGTCTATGCCAGGATCTACCGGGGGCAACTAAAACCGGGTGACAAGATCACCGCACTCCAGCCCGACGGTCAGCAGATCCAGGAGACAGTGGCGCGCCTGTTTGAAGTGGACGCGGGAAAAAAGAGCCGTCTGGATCTGGCCAGTGCCGGAGAGATCGTGCTGATCGCCGGTCTGCGGTACGTGACAACTGGAGATACCATGTGCAATCCAGAGCATGTACTGGTACTGGAGCGCATTGAAACCCGCGAGCCGGTACTGAGCCTGGCAGTGGAACCCCAATCAGGTGAGGATGAAGATAAATTCCTGGAGGTATTGGACAAGGTATTGCAGGAGGACCCCACCCTTCTACTGGAGGATGACCCGGACACCGGACAGCGTCTGCTGCGCGGAATGGGTGAACTCCATCTACAGATCGTGCTGGAGCGTCTGCAACGGGAGTTCAATCTTCAGATACGATCTGGCAAACCCGCAGTGGCCCTGCGTGAGACCATCACCCGAGCCGCAGCCGCAGAGTGTCTATTCCAGCCACACTTCGATCCCAAACTGACAACCCAGGAGTTGAAGGCACGGGTCGGGCTGTCCGTTACCCCACTTGAGCGCGGCAGTGGCACCCGCATCATCATGGAGCCAGAGATAAAACCTGAGGGCCAAAGGCTGAATCAAGCCCAAATGGAGATCATACAAGAAGCGTTGGAGAGCGCCCTCTCCACCGGACCAATCGAAGCCGCGCCGCTGGAGGATCTGGAACTGCGGGTAGACCTGATTGAGCTGTTCGGTAAGGCATCCACAGAGGATGCACTTCAGGCCGCCGCAGTACGGGCCTGCATCAAGGCGATCAAACAGGCAGAACCCTGCCTGCTACATCCCATTATGACGGCAGAGGTAGTAGTACCGGAAGAGAATCTGGGACAGGTTCTGGGCGATCTACAGGCCCGTCTGGGTGTGATACAGGACACCTCGAAGTGGAAGGAGAGCGCCACCATCAGCTGCGAGGTGGCCCTAGACAGGTTACTGGGCTACACCACCGACCTGCGCAGCATGACCCAGGGGCGCGGCCACTTCAGCACCATTTTCAAACAATTTGATAAGGTTTGATCTGTAATAGCCACATATGTTTTAGAAGAACCCTTAAACAGACATCGGTGGATTTTGACGAACTGCCAGAATGTGCCATATGAAGAAACCCCTGGAAGGGGCCAAAATATCCCCCCATCAGTTAGCTTGGGGGAGGCGTGCGCCGCGCCGAAGGAATATGGCAGGCTGATTGCCAAGTCCATCATGGTGAGTCGCCACTCCCACAGGTGAACAAACTCACTCTTCTGCCACTTGTTCCCTGCACTGCACACAGCAACGGCAAAGCCTTTTAGTATCTTACCGCCAGAGGCGGCGGTTTACCTAGATTCAATTATTGCGATCAAAACAGGGTCAGCAGTGCAGCGTTGGCTATTGAAAACACCAGGAGAAACAGGCCGAGAAGGATAATGGAGTATCCAAACAGGAAGTAGCAAATACGCAATGGCACGGGTGGCGGAGGGACCATCGCCATTTCCAGCCTCCCCTCCCTCTCCAGACGGGCAACCCACTCAGGATGCTCATGCCTAGCCTCTTCAATATCCATCGTGCCATCGAACATCGCGGCATTGAAGGGGAATGAACTGGGCCGCCAGTGCTCCACTGCAAAGTGAATAGTAAAGATATGCCCCATGGCCAATACCGCCTCAATCCGATGAACCCATAGCGCCACATTCAACAGCCACCCCGGCATGTAATCACTGGTCAGAACAGGGTTGTAGAGCATCAACCCAGTCACACCCACTATGATAAGCCCCCACCAGACTGCCCAGTAGTCGAATTTCTCCCACCAACTCCATCGATCAAACCTGGGAAGCTCATTTCGACCAAAAACCCACCCCATATGTCCAATAAAGCCCTTAATATCTATCCATTGAAAAACCAGCATATCTGGATGCAGCAACGATTTGGGGAAGTTCTTCCAATCTATTTTATAAAGTTGATAGAGGATATGGGTTGCAAAGGCAGCTAACAGTACCAACCCGACAATTCGATGTATTTCCAATACGCCACCATAACCACCGAACAGATTGGCAAGTCCCCGCCCCCAAGGAGTCTCATAGTACATCCAGGCTATCCCAGTAACCGACAGGGTCATGAAAAGAATGATTAACCCCAGATGCCACAGGCGTTGACCTAGACTGAAACGTTTTAAGCGGGCGCCTTTATCCAACATCATTTTGCCCCCCCTTCAATTTTTGAACCAGTTCGCGCAACCACCACAACCCGGTATATGGCAGGAAGAACAGGAACACACCAACCGCCAGAATCAACATAAACCAGACACCATAAAAGAGTAGTGGAAATGAAGAACGGGCCTCCGCTGCAATCGGGTTAGGTTCGTGAACCAGATATGAGGCAAACGAAGGGGTCGCCCCCTCATGGCATTTAGCGCATACATAGGCATGGCGTCGAATCGGATTCAGGGTGGAGTAGTAGTGATAAACACCGGCAATTGGTTGACTGCGGTGACACTGCACACAGGCAATCTCCATTCTCAGACCATGCAGATCCTTGATCTGAATGGCATGACACTGCCGACAACGCTGTTGTGGACTGAAATTGGGCACCCCCTCATGGGCGTCCATCTTAAAACTGGAGCGGCGAATCTGTTGCTGGTTGGGTCCCAATCCCCACAGACCTCCTCTTCCTGCAGGCAACTGGTTATAGAAACGATAGGCGCCGGGCAGGGTATCCTGGTCCCTGAAATAACCACTCCCGCTCCGGTCTCTGCTGGCATCCATCGACTGTGCGATTGCGGTTGGCATCGCCAGCAGCACGCCTAAGAGACAGATAAATGTGCGACTGATCAGCATCAATATCTCCTGTAGTCAGTTACCACAGGATTACTGATTTGGCTCGATAATCTCTCCAACTGCTGCCCGTCTGCTGGTCAAAGCATCCCAACGGCGTTGCAAATCCATAAGGTCTTCATCTTTATGCTTGTGACAGGTCTGACAAGAGTTGGGAACCTTGGTCTCCAGCGTATCTTTTGGCAGCAGCGCAGTGAATACATGACTACGGATATCACCGGACTCAGCACTCTTTGCGATCCTGGGCATATGGCAGTTGCTGCAGTTGCCAAACGAATGAACAGAGTGTGCACCCACTTGGGCCATTTTTACATGGCATGAGGTACAAAGCTTGTCGCCTTTCAGTTTGGTTTTTCCGCGGAACAGAGGATTGCCCAGTTGATGGACCACATGACAGGAAATACAATTAACACCGCTATCAGCGTGCTTGGATTTCTTCCAGTCGATGTACTGCTGGTGGTGTCCCTTAGAGAGACCTGTTGCATAGAGGTGTTTGTCACCCAACTGAATAGATTTGTAATACGTCTCCAGTGCTTTGCCAGGGGTATAACCGACCGCCCAACCGGCACCTTTGACCTTGGTGGATTTACCCCGGTTGTGGCATGAGCCACAAATTTGGGTGGCAATACCACCTGTCAGTTTACTGGGGTTGATGATAGTACTACGTTTTTTAAAGGTCTCGCTGGCTGGCAATGCAGCATGGTGTGAACCCGGCCCATGACACGCCTCACAACCCACTCCAGGCTCCAGGAACGTCTGTTTGTCCAAATCAACGCCAGTAGCGTGGCATCCCCCACACTTTTTTAGCCAAGGGCGTTTTTTCCAATCATGCTCGTGATAGTTAACCCAGCGTCCGGTATCGATATTGAACTGGGTAGGCGCGATATAATAGACGCCCTCTTTCTTAACTAGGTAGCGCTGCTTCCACTGGCTGCCGATTGTATACTCCACCTCTTCCTGCGTGGGAAAATAAACCTGATCCAGAGGAATTTTGAGTTTCTTTTCAATCAGCTTAAAGTCCTCTTTCATCACTTCGGTGTCCAGTTCCACCACCATCACATCCGCATTCTTGGAAATATCCTGAAGCATTTTGCTATGCAGCGTCCGCTTCCACGAATCGTAGTGCTCCAGATGGCACGTCTTACACACCTCAGAGCCAATATAGGTCTTGGGCTCAGACAGCAGTTTCTTTGGATTGATTGTTTGCGCAGAAGCTGATTGAAAGACGAATATGGATAGTAATGAAATTAAACAGGCAAGTCTGAACGAGAGGGCCATCATTTTACTCCTGAAGTTATTAGCATTCCATTAGCATTCCGGCTGATCTTAAGAGCAGCACACACCGCACTACCGACTACCGAATTTTCTAAGGGCAAAATAATACAAGCTCACACAAAGACTAGGCCATGACCTTATAATAAACAAGGTTAGATATAGAAACTTACTTTCGGTGAGAACAACAGCCGACCCCATTAGCGGGTCTGCACCAAGGCCATATAACAGACGGAATTTTGCCTGCTGCATCCCATCATGGCCGCTGAAGTGGTGGTGCAGGAAGAGAATCTGGGACGGGTTCTGTGCGATCTACAGGCCCATCTGGGTGTGATACAGGACATCTAGAAATGGAAGGAGAGCGCCACCATCAGCTGCGAGGTGGCCTTGGACAGATTATTGGGCTACACCACCGACCTATGCAGCATGCCCCAGGGACGCGGCCACTTCAGCACCATTTTCAAACGGTTTGATAGGATTTGAAGTCTGTAATACCCATATGTGAGCTGAAAATATTGGCCACATATGTTTTGAAGAACCCTTAAGCAGACATCGGTGGATTTTAACGAACTGCCAGAATGTGCCAACTCCGGACATTCGCTATATGTCACCGGAAAGATAGTTGATGTTGAGCGCTAACATTCAGAATCACGTAATGATTCGCCGCCAACGATCCTAATCCTAAACTGATGGAGAGCCGTTAGTTGTTTGAACAATGAAAGAACCTACTGTGCTATTGTGCTATCTCATCACCAGAGCCTCCTGCCTCTATCGGTAGATCCTTGAACTTAGGTAAACCATCCTTCATATGATGCACTGTCTCCTGATAGTGTACGTGGAAGCCAGGCTTGAAGGTGATGTTCGAAATGACAACAGCCGGTATATCAACGAGTCCCATAGTTGGATGCTCGGTATAAATGTGGCCACCACAAGTCTTGCACCACATACGATTACTTACAACGGTTTGGTTATTTGTGCCAGGATTTTTATTAAACGCAGCAATGTTTTCTGCGCCTTTGGTGATTTGTATGGTATCCGGTTTCCATAGAGTAAAGGCACTAACAGGCCCCGCCGACCAATGCCGACATGAATTGCAATGACAATAGGCCATAGCTTCCGGCTCACCACTTAACGCAAACTGGACATCCCCACAAAAACAACTGGCTTCGTAATTTGTTTTTTTATTCATGATTTACCTCCTAATTACTTTTCCGTTAATGCCGTAAAATTTATTGATCAAATTTGTTTTTAAATATCACAGGTGACTGGGTTTGGGTGTTTACGTGAAGTTGAAAAATGTCGGGTCGCGAATAATGACCTGCAACATCAAGCGCTCTTCTGGCAATGCCAACTTTCTCTCGGTCGATGTCACAATACAAGATGCCGACCTCTTCCCGCATTGGGCCTGTGATAATTTTTCCGCCTGGAGCAATAACAACGGAATCTCCTGGATTCACCCACTCATTTGGGTCAGGATACAAGGTTGATATTTCAGGGAGATCGTCAGGAAAATCACTACCCTTCATGAGATTTCCACATCCCACTACCCAGCAGCAGCCTTCACGTGCAATGTGTTGCAGACTTCCAATCCAGCCATCACCGCTATCGTAAGTCGGTGCGATGTAGATCTCCACGCCTTGTGAATACAGCGCATATCGTGCCAACGGCATGTAGTTTTCCCAACACAATAAGGTACCAATACGACCAGCAGGGCTTTCAACGACTTTCAAACCAGACGCATCACCAAATCCCCATACCATTCGTTCCGGGTTAGTCGGCATTAATTTACGGTGTTTATTCAAAAGCGAACCATCCGGCCCAATGATGATGACAGTGTTATACAACGTCGATTGACTGAACTTGCTATCTCTCTCTTCAATGCCGCAGACGGTAGTGACTTTGTTAATTCGAGCGGCCTCATACAGTGGCAGCAAATCATCAGATTCCATGTCGACGGCATTTTTTAATAAACATTGATGTAATTCCTCTGACAGGTTCCAGTCAATACCCGGCCTGAGACGCCACACCCAGGTGGGATAACCTGGAATGAATGCTTCAGTGAATACAACCAGTTCCGCACCATTGCCGGCAGCTTTTACAACCATAGTAACGGCTGATTCAATAGTCTTTTGTTTGTCCAGAAAAACTGGGGGGATTTGAATGATGGCCAACCGCGTCACTTTTCTTCCCTCAATTTGGTCGATGTTGGTCTCCGAGATCTTTGCCTGATTACTGCAAGCCAACGGTTACAAGCATATTACAAGAACCCTCAGGCTGACCCAGAGCATCAACAATTCACAGGGTCTCAATACCGCCTCAACAGCTGCCAGAGGTTAGAGTGTCCGGTACCGCAGACAAGTAGTTGAAAGATCTGTTTGTTCGGTGCAAACACTACTGCTCGATTCTGATAGGAACCATAATGTGTGCATATGGTGTCTCTTTCCACATCACATAGGGACCGCCGTTATATGGGTCGTCAGACAACCCTTTTAGAAGCTCTTTAGGTGCGACAATCATTATGTGAGGTCCTTCCTGAACCCATACATCGCCATTATTAGGATCTTTAGCTGCAGGATTAGAGTTACTCACATAGGCATCACCCTGCATCATGTATGAAACACCAATGCGGTCAGTATGGAAATCCGAACCAGAGGCAGCGGCTTGCATCAATTTTGCCCACACTTGATCATTGCACATCGGATGATTATCTCCAGGACCTATTCCGGGCATGCATACCCAGCCGTTTGAACCTTTTCGTAACATTGTCCCATCGACATCCATGACTGAAGCATTCTTACTGATACTCAGGTGTGCCGCACTTTGGGCGCGGGAGACTGTTTCAGCAGTAGATTCAATGCCATAACTGTTTGCCGAAATCAGTAATGTGGTGAGAAAAAAGGTTAGATTACGCATGATGACCTCCCGCTGATGTTTGTGTGTACAGAAAAACCTCTTCAATTACTAAAACGTAGTATATTAGTCGGGAATTGCAATATGAGTTGACGCTGGTTGTCACATGGGCAGGCTTAATATTGAACAGTGGTGATTCTTAGCGGACATCAATCATGGCTGCTGGACACCTGGAGAGTGCATGGGTTTGACCAAAATTCCCCTTCAGCGGCTGAGTATAAATGGCCGGTTTCACTGGACTCTAGCCCAGCTGGTATTCGAGCAAAATGGCTCTGGTGTGTCGGTTTTGGCCGTTGGCCAGCAAATTGGTAGCGTCCGCTTTTGCTACGATGTGGATACCGTATCTATCAGGTAATGCGTGGCTTAAATTGTTATCTGTTGTCAGATCGAATTACACCTTTTACGTCTGATCTACTCATGCTCCTCACTTACGGCAAAGATTCCTGGCGCGTTCCGCAGGTAACCTTTGTAATCCATGCCATATCCAAACACATAGCGGTCTTCCACCTGTAGTCCGATAAAATCCGCCTTGTAGCCGTTGCTCCTCTGATGGAGTTTTTCCACCACCACTGCAGATAGCACCCTGGTGGCACCCATCTCATTACAAAAATCAGCAATGGCTTGCAGGGTTATGCCCTCATCCAGAATGTCGTCAATGATCAGGACATTTTCACCCTTGAGTTCCTGGTGGTTGCGTTTGATCCAACTCAGCTCTCCGGCTGATGTTGCCCCGTGATACCTGGTGGCATGGAGGTAGTCCACCCGCAGGGGAAAATCCAGTCTTGGCAGCAGTTTTCCAGTTGCTATCAAGCCGCCATTCATAATGCAGAGGATGATGGGATCACTCTCGGCAAGCTGCTCGGTTACTTCAGCGGCGATTCTGTCCAGCACGGCCTCCACCTGTGGTTCTGAATAGAGCATATCTGCCTGCTCATAAACCGTCCGTGCATATTTTGCATCTATTGTCATGTCTATATATCCAAACTCAGAGAGGGAGATTCATTGTACTGTGCAATCGCCTCTACAGCTGATTTCCAGCGTGGGTCAAGATGTATTGCGTCTCTATCTACAGCGCCACGTCCATGCATGCGCACCATGCGCATCTGGGCCACCGGGTCTTTATGCTCATTCAGTGCTTCCAGCACCTGGATGGCCCCAGCCTGATTATTACACACCAGTATCATATCGCAGCCCGCATCCAGAGCAGATCTGGCCCGATCCTGATAACCACCCGCCACATCAGCTGCCGCCATGGTCAGGTCGTCACTGAAAATCACGCCTTGAAACCCCATTCGGTTGCGCAGGACATCTTTGAGCCAGAAGCTGGAGAATCCCGCAAGCTCCGGCGACAGCTGTTCGAATATCACGTGCGCCGGCATTATCGCCTCCAGACCATGTTCAATCATGCGCGAAAACGGGAGCATGTCATCCATCCAGATATCCTCCTGGCGTCTGCCGTCGATGGGTAAAGTGTGATGTGAATCCTCCTCCACCCCTCCATGACCGGGAAAGTGTTTTCCCACTGCTGCCATACCGGCTTCATGCACCCCCTGCATCCAGGAGTGGGCCAGCTCAGAAACTATGGTGGGTTTGGCATGGAAGGCGCGATCGCCAATAACCCTGCTGGCGCCGCGCCCCAGATCCAGCACCGGGGCAAAACTGAAATCCACCCCAACCGCACGCAGTTCTGCGGCCATCAACCAACCCACGTCCCGGGCCGTGTTTCTGGCCCGCTTGCTGTTTTTTGCGTGTATTTCGCCAAACCAGCTGGCCGGAGGGAGGCGCACAAACCCATCCTGGAAGCGTTGCACCCGCCCGCCTTCCTGGTCCACTGCAATCAATAGCTCAGGCTTTCTGAGTGAGTGTATTTGTTGTATAAGCCCTTGTATTTGTTCGGGTGATTCATAATTTCTACTAAACAGGATTACCCCTCCAGCAGCAGGATGATCCAGCATTTCACGTTCTTCTGGAGTCAGCTCCACCCCAGACAGATCGAACATTAGTGGCCCATGGCTCATATAACAAATTCCAATTAAGTTTTCTCTTCCGGTGCCGATATCTACTACGATGCTGTTATAACAGAAATCTGGAGAAATGATGCGATTTATATCACTATTGCTACTGGTCTGCTCGGCACTCTATTCCGGGTTTATCATTGCTGAAGATGAGGCGAAAGAGAAAAAGAATATTGCGTATTTTTCACTCAAGCCATCGCTGATCGCCAATGTGCATGGCAAGGCCCGTTATGCCAGGTTTGATGTACAACTTATGGCCAATGATGAAGAGAGCATTCCTGATCTGCGGCTGCACGCCCCAGCGATTCGGCATGAACTCCTGCTGCTGATGGGTGACCAGAAGGGAGAGGATCTGAAGAGTCCGAAGGGTAAGGAGAGATTCAGGCAGACTGCCCTGAGCGCGGTGGGAAAAGTAGTCAAGGCACAGACCGGAACCAACAGCGTAAAGGATCTGTTCTTCACCAGCTTTTTCGTTCAGTAGGAGGACTATGTAGATCAGCTGCATCTTTCCGTGCCGCTAATCTTACTGGTTTCTCACATCCAGCCTGTCTCGCAGGTGATCTCCCAGCAGGTTGATGGATAACACAACCAGCATAATGCACACCCCTGGCGCCAGGACCAGATGTGGCGCCACCAGCATGTACCTGGCCCCATCCCTAATCATGCTGCCCCAGGATGCCGCAGGCGGCTGTACCCCCAGTCCCAGAAATGAGAGGCCGGCCTCTGCTATCACAATCCCGGCCACACCAAATGTGGCCTCAATTATCAGGGGTGCGGCAATCAGTGGCAACAGATGCTTTCTGACAATGGGTATCCTGCCCTGCCCCAGAGCGATTGCTGCTGCAACATGATCCCGGTGTTTCAAGGAGAGGACCTGAGCTCGCGCCAGCCTGGCGTACCCCACCCAACCCACAATGGAGAGGGCGATTATTACGTTGTCTATACCCGGCCCCATGACACCAGCCAATGCAATCGCCAGAAGAATACCGGGAAAGGCGAGAAATACATCGATGATCCGTACCAGCATCAGATCGGCGACACCACCGCTGTAGGCAGCAAAGGCCCCCAGCATGGTGCCACAAAAGGCAGAAATGGCCACCACCCACACCGCCACCAGAAACGAGGTCTGAGCACCCATGACCAGTCTATCCAGCACTGGTCGCCCTAACTCATCACTCCCCAGAATATTCTCCATACCCGGCGGCACCAGGATATGCGGCAAGTCTATCTGGTCCGGGGTCAGTGGTAGTAGTGGTCCAAAAATTGAAGTCAGCATCCAGAGCAGAAGGATCGCAAGAAAGAGCTTAAGCCTCATGTATCCTCTCCCAGGCGAATGCGTGGATCAATCGCGACATATACCAGATCGGTAAGGGTATTAACCACCACATAGGCCAGGCTGATCACCAGGACACAGCCCTGAACCACCGGGTAGTCACGTTTCTGTATGGACTCCACCAGCAATGAGCCTAACCCCGGCCAGGAGAACACGGTTTCTGTAATGACCGCACCGCCCAGGAGCGTACCCAGCTGCAGACCGAGCAAGGTTATCACCGGCAACCAGGCATTACGCATGGCATGTCGCCAGATCACCCTGCTTTCAGGTAGCCCCTTGGCCCTGGCAGTCCGCACAAAATCCTCATTCAACACCTCCAGCAGGCTACTTCGCACCATGCGTGCAAGAATGGCCGCAAGTGCTGTACCCAGAGTAATGGCAGGCAGGATGACATGCTCCACCCCACCCCGACCACTGACGGGAGTAACACCAAGCCAGAGGGAAAAGATCAGGATCAGAATTGGCCCCATCCAAAAGTTTGGAATGGAAACGCCCAGCAGAGAAAAGCTCATGGCTCCCACATCCACCATACTGTCTTTTCTAATTGCCGCAACAACGCCCACAGGGACAGCAATTATCACGGCGAACAGCAGTGCGTAAACCGCAAGTTCCAGTGTTGCCGGTAGTCTGTCTGTTAGGATATCTGTGATGGGTCTTTGACTATGCAAAGAGGTTCCAAGATCCAGTCTTGCCAACCCTTTGAAATAGTTGATGAGCTGTTCCTGTACCGGCAAGTCCAACCCCAGTGCCATCCGAAGAGCTTCCCGATCGGCCGGATGGGCAGACTCTCCCAGCATCACTTCAACCGGATCACCAGGGACCAGATGAATCAGGAGAAATACCATGCACACCACTCCAAAAACCACCAGAATGGCACTGGAGAGTCTGGAGATAATATACCCGCTATTCATTAAGCATGGAGACCCTGATTGACATCACCGATGTGCTGAGTTTGGGTCTAAATGGCGATAATCGCAAGACGCGAAGCAAGCATCGCGGTTGGCGTGAAGCAAAGAAGATACCGCTTAGGTCAGATCAGGATATTAAGCAGAGGAACCGGACGTCCGAAGGCATAGCCCTGTACATAGTCAACTCCAATCTCATCCAGCATCGCAATTGTCTCATCGTTCTCAACAAATTCTGCGATGGTCTTCATCCCCATAACCTGCCCAATCTCGTTGATGGATTTCACCATGGCGCGGTCAATTGGATTCTTCACAATATCCTTTACAAACATCCCGTCAATCTTCAGGTAATCCACCGGCAGGTTTTTCAGGTAGCCAAATGATGAAAGGCCACTGCCAAAATCGTCCAAGGCAAAGCTGCATCCAATACTGCGCAAAGTAGTAATGAAGTTGGACGCCATTGATAGATTGGCTATTGCAGCAGTTTCAGTGATTTCGAAACAGATTTTTTCTGGATTCATCCCAGTTTCATCAAACTTGTTAATTATAAAGTCCAAAAAACCATTTTCCGTCAACGACTGGCCGGAGAGGTTGATGGAACACAAACCAATGTTGGATAGAAATGCATGATGCTCCATTAACAGGCAAAAACTGTTGTTGATCACCCAGCGATCGAGCATGGCAATAAGGTTATAGCGCTCAGCAGCAGGCAGGAATGCCCCCGGTGGAATTATGTTACCATCATCATCCCGCATCCGAATAAGAAGCTCGTAATGCAGCCGTTTCTCAGACAGATTTACCAAGGGGTTTATGGTCTGAGCAAACAGTAGCAGTTGGTTCTCTTCCAAGGCTCGATATATGCGGGTAACCCACTCCATTTCACCATGGCGCTGGGCCAAATCTCTGTCTTCACTGGTGTAGATATGGATTCGATTACGTCCAAGATCTTTGGCCATATAGCATGCTGCATCTGCATTTCTAAACAGTTCGGTGAGGTTATTGTCCTCATTGGTAATAGCAACCAGTCCGATACTAACCCCAATCTTGAATAGACGGTCTTCCCATTTAAATTGAAATTGTTTGACTATCTCCTGCAGATTTTCTGCCACCTTATTGGCATTCTCCAGGCTGCAATGTTCCATCAGTATTCCAAACTCATCCCCACCCAGACGGGCCAGGGTATCGTTTGAGCGCACCTGTTCTGTTAGGTGCTGTGATACCTGACGCAACAGTTCGTCACCTGCAGAGTGTCCGCAGGTATCATTCACCACCTTGAACTGATCCAGATCCATAAAACAGATGGCATGATGCTGTCTGCGACTGCTTCTACTGTCGATGAGTTTTTGCACCCGCGCCTCAAATTCGCGCCGATTGACCAACCCGGTCAGTGAGTCATGGCTGGCCTCATAAGATAACTGTTCGGTAAGTTGGTGCGCCTCAGTGATATCTTCAACTGTGCATAGATAGTAGGTGATTGTCCCCTTGGAGTCCTTAATGGGCGAGATGACTATGTACGCCCAGTAACGTTCTCCATTCTTCTTCTTGTTACACACCTCTCCTCGCCACTCGCGCCCATTGCTCAGGGCAGACCGCATCTCCTTTCCATGTTCGATCAGGGTCTCTCTGGACTGAAGGTATTGGGAGGATTTGCCCATGACCTCCTCCGATGTGTATCCAGTGACCTGAGTGAACTTGGTATTTACATATATGATTCTGTTGTCACTATCCACGATCAGAACCACACTGGCGCTCTGTTCTACCGTATGGGTCAGAACCTGAAGCTGTTCTTCTGCCTGTTTGCGATGGGTAATGTCACGCCCGATCCCTATCAGCCCCAACAGCTCTCCATTTGCACCATGGAAAGGGCTCCTGATGCTATCTATCAACTGCATTCTGTTATCGGGATAGGTTATCCACTCTTCATGTCGATGGCCGGCCCCTTGTGCCATGATGGTATGGTCCTGGCTCCTGATCTTTTCCGCCTTGCTCTCATCAAACAGGTCAAAATCGGTCTTGCCAATCAGATCGCCTTCACAGCATCCAACATAATCACAATATGCCAGGTTACAACCGAGATATTTACTGTCCTTATCCTTGAAGAAAATAAGATCTGGGATCGAGTCTATCAATGACCTCAGCATGGCACGGTCTCGCGCTAGCTCGGACTCGGAACTGGCCTTTAGACCCTCATAGAGACTTTGCATCTCTTTAGTTGAAATGCTTAGAGAGCGTTCGCTGGTATAGCGATCCTTATCCGACTCCTGGTATGTGTGATCAACCAGCTCCAGAAGCATCTCCAACTGCTCATTGTCAGGATCATTGCTACCCGACGGTATTCCAGCTTTTTTGAGTTGCCTGGTTAAAAGCCTATGCATGACCCAGTTTATTCCAAGTTAACCTGAAGAACGGTGTAGCGACCAGACTTGCCAATTTCTAAAGGAATTATTTTCCTGCAGAGCCAAAAGGAGATATCTATCACAAATAACCGATTGCTAATAACACTTATGCCTGTATGGGTTTCCTTGTTGTTTGGTAATTTTCTAGGGGCAAAGTGCGAACGCTCAGGTCTACAACGGGAATTTACACCGGTGTTAATACCAGACGGATATTCAGTTACTTGCTGAAAAAACGGCATATAAAAAACCACAATTGATCCCTCAAGCTGTGATTATCATTTTCCACATATCTCATTCATTCACACAATGTCTATTATAGTAGCTGTATCCACATGTGGATAAAGATCCAGCAGATCACGATTGCGCATGCGAATACAGCCATGGGAGAGCGGTACACCCATGGGTTCTGAATCTGGAGCGCCATGGATGTAGATAAATCGACGCAGGGTATCGTTTCGCCCACCTCGGTTCCGACCAGGTTCCAACCCGGTCAACCAGAGAATACGGGTCAGTATCCAGTCGCGCTGAGGGAATTTTTGGCCCAATTCCGCGGTGAATATCTCGCCGGTGGGGCGCCGCCCCACGAATACGCTGTTTTCCGGCTCTCCATCACCGATCATAATGCGAATGCGGTGCAAACCACGGGGGGTACAACCGCTATCCATCTGTTCGCCCGGACCATCTCTGGAGGTGGAAACACTATATGACTCTGCCAGTTCCAGCCCCTGGTACAGAAACAGCTTCTGTCTGGCCAAATCAATTTTAATTTTTTTTTGTTGATTCATGGTCTATTCGTTTGCACCTGGACCAGGCCATCATAGTTGCCATCGGCCGCCAGAATATACCCGGCAATATAATCACGACTGACAAATACATGGTCTTCATACCATAACGGGATGTACGGAAGCTCCACCAACAACTGTTGTTGCAGGCGTTGATAATGCCGCGCCTTCATTGCAAAATCCAGGGAGAGCTCTGCCTGATCTATTATGGAGTCTACAACCTTGCTGGAGAATAGCCCCCGGTTCGCACCATTTGGCGGTATAGAGTCGCTGTGGAACACATAACGAAAGATATCCGGCGTTTTAATTCCCACCCAGGCCAGACTGTATAACTGAAAACGTCCACTCTTTACGTCGCTATAGAATGTACCCCAGTCGTGGCTATTCACCTGCAACTCTACCCCGACCTGGGACAATTGGTTCTGTATCAGGGTTGCAAGTCTCACTCTAAACGGATCGGTTGAGGTCTTGTACACCAGCCGCAGTGGCGACTCCTTAGCGTACCCGGCCTGCTGTAACAGCTCTCTGGCCCGCTGTTGATCAAACAGGTATGGCTTTAGTCCCTTAGCACCTGCCCAGTGGTTGGGAGGTAGCAGGGCCTGCGCAGGCTTAGCCCCATCTTTCAGGAAATATTTAATTATCGCCGCACGATCTATCGCATGAGCTATAGCCAGGCGTATGTTGTGCTGCCCGGTCAGGCTGTCCTCCATATTAAAACCGAGATATGAGAAGTTGTTCCCGGACCGCTGTTGGATGGTCACCTCTGTTTTGCCCTCAAGGTAGGCCAGTAATTCCGGTGGTAGATCATTCTGCAGCATATCTATCTCACCACGTAACAGCTTCAGGATGCGCACACTGGGATCTGCCACCGGGAGAAATTCAAACAGACGCCGGTCCTGGACTCTGGTGAGCCGTAGTACCCCATCTTGCGGCCAGCCGTTAAAACGAAACGGACCACTCCCTACCGGTGTGGTACTGAATGGGTGGCCCTGCTCAATCAGACCTGCTGGCAGCACACCGATACTCAGGTATCCGGGGAACAGGCTGTCAGGGCGCTTCAGGTAAAAATCTATCTGGTTGTCACCCCCTATGGTTATGCGCTGGATGACCTCTATGGTGGAGCGATGAGGCGAGCCGGTGGCCGGATCAAGAATCGAGTCAAAGGTTGCCTTCACATCTCTGGCCACCAACCTCTTGGCATGGTGATAGACGCGTCCCTGATCCAGCAGAGAGAAGCGGTAATGGGTTGGCGTTATCTGCCTCCAACTGGCAATGGATGGAATCGGCATGCTGGTCTCATCGAACTCCACCAGACGGCGATAGATCAGACGATTGATCCTGGCGGAGACGGCATCGGTGGCAAACCTGGGATCCAGGTTGCTGGGCGCGGTAGTCAGCCCCATGCGTATAACACCATCCGTTTCATTGCTGTCGCAGGCGTTCAGAACCAGCGCCAGACAGATCAATATCAGGATAGACCGGATACGCATCATCACCATGCAGAGTATGGGTGATCAATCAGATTGGAGTTCTGATATCTATGGTCATGGGACACCTCAGCACCCGCCCACTGCGGCATCTGGAACTGCTCGGCCTCTGATTCCAGTTCCACCTCAGCCACCTGGAGACCACGGTTCTCTCCCTGAAAGATATCCAGGTCCCACACATGATTTCCACATTGCACCCGATAACGGGTTTTTTCAATTACAGCTCCGGACTGGCGCAACAGCAGCATGGCCTCAGCATCGACAACCGGAATCCCATACTCAAACTCGGCCCTGCTGATGCCAACGGTTGTGCTCTTGATGGTGAGAAATGCCTGGTCACCGGCAATCCTTACCCTTACCGTGGCATTTCTCCTGGTGGAAAGGTAGGCCTGTTTCAGCACGGAACTGGTGATTATATGTTCATGCCAGAGATCATTTTTCACCAGGAATTTACGCTCAATCTCTGTGGCCATATTTTGCTTCCTTATTTTGACTCAAATACCGCTATGGACTCCACGTGGGCGGTGTGGGGAAACATATCCATAACTCCGGCTGCCAGCAGCTTATAGCCGTGACGATTCACCAGCTCTCCGGCATCTCTGGCCAGGGTCCCCGGGTAACAGGATATATAGACAATGCGTTTAACTCCAAGTTTTGGCAGGTGTTCCAATACCTCCAAGGCACCGGAACGTGGAGGGTCGAGAAGTGCCTTGTCAAACTTTGCAGAGAGCCATGGTTCATGCTCCAGGGAGTCATACAGGTTAGTGGTATAGTAGCTGACGTTCTCCAACCCATTGCGGCTGACATTCTCCCTGGCCCTCTCTACCAGCGCCCGGTCACCCTCAACTCCCACCACCGATTCAGCTCTTCTGGCCAGTGGCATGGTGAAGTTACCGATTCCACAAAACAGATCCAGGACCCGATCAGCCTCATCCAGCTCCAGCAGCTCTATCGCCCGCGCCACCATGAGACGGTTCAGCTCTGTATTCACCTGGGTAAAATCGTTGGGTAAAAAGCGTACATCTATAGCGAAATCAGGTAGTGCATAATTCAGGCTTACGGGTTTACCAGTGAGCGGACGCACACTGTCTGGCCCCGCCTCTTGAAGATAGATGTTCATTCCATGTTCTGCACCAAACTGCTCCAGGGCCTGGGAGTCCTCCGGGTTGGGAGGCTCAAGCACCCGGAATACCAGCACGCAGCTGTCATCTCCCATGGATACTTCAATCTGTGGTACCCGATCGCGGATGGAGAGTCCCCCGATCAGGTCACTCAGTGGCATCAGCAACTGACCCACCTTGGGGTATAACACTTCACAGCTCTCGATCTCAGCGAGAAAACTTGATCCACGCTCCCGGAAACCAACCAGCACCCTGCCCTTTTTTGGTACGTACTTAACTCCCAACCTGGCCTTGCGCCTGTAACCCCATGGGCTTGGTGCCGTAAGTGGCGAGAATATCTCTAGCGGTTCCACCTTACCAATATGTTCCAGTGCATCCAGCAGGCTCTGATGTTTCACCCCGATCTGTGCCTCTGATTTCAGATGTTGCAGACTGCATCCACCACAGATATCGAAGTGCCGGCATTTGGGTTCTGTTCGATCCGGTGATGCAATGATCACCTCGGACACCACACCCTCATCATATTTCTTTCGCTTGCTGGTGTAGGTAAACATCACCTCTTCATCCGTGAGGCCGCCATGGATAAAAATCGCCTTGCCGTCGAGATGGGTAACCCCCCGTCCATCATGGCTCATGGACTCTATGGTTGCCTTGACCGGCTCGGTTGGTAACCTCTTTTTTCTTGAACGACCCATAATCTATTTCCGGATTGATCCAGTAATCACAGGAAGACCCCAACTAATCCGCCAGAGGCTGATTACGGACTCAATGACACTGGATTGATATTCAATGGTGATTAAAACTTGTGGGTTAGCAGGGTTTAATATTCTACTGTTGGTTGCAGTCAGTAATACAGAATAAATTAGCAACACCCCTAGTCGTCTGGAAAGACACCGGTCGAGAGATATCTGTCGCCGCGATCACATACAATAACCACAATTACGGCATTTCTGAGTTCGCCTGCGAGATCCAGGGCGGCAGCAACTGCCCCACCCGAAGATATTCCTGCAAGGATACCTTCTCTAGCCGCCAGTTCCCTGGTGGTGTTTTCTGCGGCATCCTGGCTTACATCAATCACCCGATCCACTCTTGTTGAGTCGAATATCTTTGGCATATACTCCTGCGACCAGCGTCTAATCCCCGGTATGCTGGAGCCATCCGTGGGTTGGACTCCAACGATCTCTATCTCCGGGTTTTTGCCTTTAAGATAGGTGGATACACCCATAATGGTTCCGGTTGTACCCATGGAGCTGACAAAGTGGGTGATTTCGCCGTTGGTCTGTTCCCAGATCTCAGGACCGGTGCCTTGAATGTGGGCCTGAGGGTTATCCTGATTGGAGAATTGATCCAGTATCCGGCCCTCGCTTGCAGCCTCCAGTTCCCTGGTCTTATCAATCGCCGCCTCCATGCTCCCCTCTGCCGGGGTTAGGATGATCTCGGCGCCATAGGCCTTCATCATGGCACGCCGTTCCAGACTCATATTTTCCGGCATGACCAGAACCATGCGATAGCCCTTGATGGCGGCCGCCATGGCCAGTGCTATCCCAGTATTGCCGCTGGTGGCCTCTATCAGAGTATCTCCCGGCTTGATTTCGCCTCTGGACTCGGCTGATCCGATCATGCTCAGAGCGGGTCTGTCCTTGACCGAACCTGCAGGATTGTTGCCCTCCAGTTTCACAAGAATTTTATTCGTATTTTTCCCCGGCAGGCGTTGTAGACGCACCAGTGGGGTATTTCCAATACACTGTTCGATCGTTGGATAGTTCATTTAAGTTAAGTCTACTCAAAACATCCGTTAAAAACGATGTTAGTATGTGACCGTTAATCTGCACAATTTACAAGGGATTGCGCGGACCAAGATTCTAAAGTAAAGCATACTACAAAATGTTTTTGGGGTTTACCATGCGAAGATACCACGTTGGAACAGGTAGTTGGATGGCGCTTTTATGCTGTGCAATAGCCCTATCCACCCAGCCTATTTCCACTGTCCACGCCAGTGACAGCATCAATACCGATGCCAGCGCCGGTGATGGCACGAATACAAATGACAATATCGACATCACCACCAACGCAAATGGCAACTCCGATATCGACAGCATTGATACAAACAACAACACCGATGCCAGTGATATATTCTCTGAAGAGTATTTCTTCAGTGCCCTGCCAGTCGTGTTTAGCGCCACTCGTCTGGCGCAGCCGGTATCAGAGACACCGGTATCCATGACCGTTATCGACAAGGATATGATTCAGGCCTCGGGCGCCCTTGAGATAGCTGACCTGATGCGTCTAGTTCCAGGCATGCAGGTCTCAAACTATTTGGGCAAGAAGTATTTTGTCACCTATCACGGCCGTGCCGACCTTTATTCCAGGAGTCTGCAGGTGCTGGTGGATGGACGCTCCATATATGATCCGGTTATTGGAGGAGTATCCTGGGATAATCTTCCCCTAGCCATGGAGGATATCAACCGTATCGAAGTTATCCGTGGTTCCAATGCTGCTGCCTATGGTTCCAACTCATTCTCTGGCGTAATCAATATCATAACCGAACACCCTTCTCAACAGCAGGGCACCCTGATCAAAACAACCGTCAGTGACAAGCAGACCAACAGAGTATTGGCGCGTAACGCCGGGGTTATTGGAGATCTCGATTATCGTGTGACAGTAAATTATGACGAAAGTGATGGGCTGAAAAGCAGGTATGACGATTCTACTAACAAGTGGATGAGCCTGCGTGGAGATTACAAGGTTGACTCCAGCAATCAGATTAGTCTCCAGGTCGGCTACTCCAGCGGGACACAGCAGGATGGCTTTCCCGACCATGACTTCAATATACCAAGGGAGACCAGCAGCAGCAGCAGCTTCCAGCAGATCAAATGGACCCACACTGCGGATGATGACAGCGAGTACAGTCTGCATTTTTTTCATAATTATAAGGAAGTAGATGACACCATCAACTTCCAATATGTTGTGGTTATTGATCCAGATGATGACCCAGACACAGATAATGACATATTATTGCCGTTTGATTTGGCAACAGGGTTCGGTTACGAATCCCACAGGTATGAACTGGAGTTCCAACACATCCTTAACCCAATGCCTGATCTACGTATGGTGTGGGGTGTTGGCGTACGTCATGACAGCAGTACGAGTCCTGAAACCTTAAATCAGGAATCCGCCGCAATCCGCAATCAGATACATGCATTTATCAATGGAGAGTGGAAACCCAGCGATAACCTGGCATTTAACTTTGGCGCAATGCTGGAGAAGTATGAAGGCTTCAGTGGACTGTTTTCCCCCCGGGTTGCCCTAAATTACTCTGTAAATGAAAATCACACATTCCGCATCTCCCACTCAAGGGCCTATCGTATGCCTAACGTATGGGAAGAGCAGATCGATTTGGCGTTTTACATTGCAAATGGCCCCCCTATTCACCAGTTACACAAAGCCACTGTGGTACCAGATCCGGAGGAGATCAACTCTATAGAACTTGGGTATATGGCTGCATTAGAAACTATCCCGCTGACACTGGATGTAAAGCTGTTCAAGGAGCGAATCAGCCCCACAATCAACTACGCCTGGGATCGTGATATACCTGGCCCATTAGGTGATCCAATAGATGACGGCGCAGGCAGGTTTGACAATGATGGGGAAATTGAAATCAACGGTTTGGAAATTCAACTGGATTACCAGGTAACCACCAATACGCAGTTGCATCTAGCCTATAGTCATACCAACACTTCTGGCAAGGAGGTAACAACTTATGATTACGGTCGACCTGATGGTTATAGAGATTTAGGTGAATCTGTTCCAAGTGAAACATACAGCCTCCTGGCCAGCCACCGTTTTGACAATGGTGTTCAGATAAGCTCAGGGTTCTACCATATAGGCGCTGTAACCTGGCTTGAGCCTGGCGATACAACAGATTCATATAATAAATGGGATTTTCGTATAGCAAAAAAATTCGATCTCCCTGATGCGACCATAGATGTTGCTGCTATTCTGCACAACATAACCAACGACGACTATCAGGAGTATCTCAAAGAAAACCAAGCACAAAGAGAATTCCACCTTCAGGTGGGAGTAAAATTCTAAAAATAATCTATACACTTGGTATTGGTAGATAGGGACTATTATCTACTATTAAGGATGACCAGCAATATCTATGGACGTTTTTAAACTGGCAAGAGAGAGCCATGCAGTAAGGTGGGGGCCAAAACCGCTCATGGCAATCTATTACCCCAAAGGGGTAGTGCCATCAAGCAGCAAACTATGCAGTAATCTTCTGATGCGGTCGATATTTGCACTATTTCTTGCCATTTCCCTGCTTAATATTGCTGAAGCAGCGGAATCGAATGTGCTTATAATTAAAAGCGGATCAGCATCTGTATACAACATAATCGTAACCGCAACCAAACAGCGTATTGACCACATTTGCCGGAAAAAGAGTAACAAATGTCGTAAACCATCAGTAGCTGTCGAATCAATTCGCAACAACAAGCTCAGGCGCATTGCCCAGAATAAAAAATGGGATCTGATCATAGCTATTGGCACCAAGGCGGCCAAGCGTTTGAACAGCTACAAACTCCGCACACCTACGCTGTATTCTCTCATCCCCAGCAACAGCTATCCCAGCATCAGAAGCAACAGCAGTAGCCGACACAAATCTGCCATCTACATCAACCAGCCAATACGCAGGCAACTGCAGTTAATCAAGTCCGCAATGCCAGGGCGCAAAAAAGTTGGGGTTGTACTTGGCAAGTATTCCAGGATTGGCAAACAGAGTCTGAAACAGATCATGCGCGGAATGGGCTTAAAACCGATTGTTACACAGGTGACGCCAAACAATATCGGCAATCGTCTTGACACTATATTCAGTAGAGCCAACGTCCTGCTCGCCCTGCCTGACCCCACTGTATATAACAAACAGACAGTTCTAAAGGTACTGTTATCCAGTTACCGACACCGGGTGCCGGTGTTTGGGTACTCTGCCGCCTTCGTCAAATCAGGAGCCACTGCTGCCATATACTCCACGCCGAGAAACATTGGCCATCACATAGGTGACGAGGTAGGAAAGTATTTCTCAAACAACCATGGCAGGCTATCGCCACCTGCATTCCCCAAGTACTTTACCGTTAACACAAACAAAAGCGTCATCAATTCACTCAAACTCAGAATACCGTCACGCAAAATAATCAAGTCAAAAATCAGGAGGGCGAAGCAATGAGTGCAAGGCGGCCATTTAAGCTGAAAGCAAAAGTCATACTTCTCAGCCTGATCCCCACTGCAATTTTGGCATTAATCCTTGCTGCATATGTGATAAATGCACAGCTAGACACACTGGAAAACTCTTTTGCAAACCAAGGAGAATCTGTAGCCAAAGAACTTGCCGCAATATCTGTCTATGGTATCTATTCTGGAAATAATGAGGCACTACAGATAAGCACTAATAAAATCTTTGCGCGTGATGATGTCATTTCTATTCAGTTGCTGGACAACTTTGGCAACCCACTTCTGGGTAAACAAAACAATAAACTAAAGCAGATAATTATAGCAGATGATAGTGGACGCCATGCCCACACATTTACCGCCGATGTAATACTAGAGGTCAGCGCAACACAACTTTCCGACTACCCGGAACAATCTGGCCTATATCCAGAAAATCAGCACAAAATGAAACTTGGTACCGCAAGTATCGAGATGGTGGATATTGACACACTTACAGATCGAAGGGAGATAGTAAGAAATAGTCTTCTACTGGTTATTGTTGGGCTTATTGCATCCGGCATAATCGCAAGCTTACTCAGCCAACGAATTATCGCACCTATTTTACGCCTGACAAAAGCTGTGATAAGAATGAAGCATGGAGATTTTTCAGCACGTGTACCCGCCCATTCTAACGGTGAGGTACGAACACTTGAGGAGGGCTTCAACGCAATGGCATCAGAGCTTGAAAATGCCCATGAGCATCTTCAGCAACAGGTCAATCAGGCAACATCTGATCTTACCCAGACACTTGAGGCGTTGGAAATACAAAACGTTGAGCTGGTACTGGCAAAAAAGCGCGAGCAGAAAGCCAACAGAGTAAAATCTGAGTTTCTTGCTAACATGAGTCACGAAATCCGCACACCTATGAATGGCGTTATCGGATTCACCAATTTACTTCTCACAACTGATCTTACCTATGAACAAAAGGACATGGTTCAGACCGCTTCCAGGTCGGCCTCTGATCTGCTGGGTATCATCAATAACATACTGGATTATTCGAAACTGGAATCTGGAAAACTGGAGCCAGAACACAACATTTTTGATGTGAGGGAGTGCTTTGAAAGTCCATTGGCGCTATTGGCGCCTTCCGCACACGACAAAAACCTTGAACTGGTAATGCTTATATACTCGGATGTACCACCAAAGCTTATAGGTGACGCGTTAAGAGTACGCCAGATCCTGGTCAACCTGATCAGCAATGCCATTAAGTTCACCAGTGAGGGTGAAATAATAATTCGGGTTATGGTGGACGAAGGGGAAAATCCGGACGACATAATACTCAAATTCACCGTAACCGATACCGGCATTGGTATTAGTGACAAAGATCAGGACTATCTATTCAAATCATTCCACCAGGCTGACTCTTCCACCAGCAGGAAATTTGGTGGTAGTGGATTAGGTCTGAGTATCAGCCAGAAACTCGCCCATGCCATGGGTGGTCAAATCCGCGCATCAAATAATGATGGAGATGGGTCTGTATTCACGGTTACCTTGGCAGTTTCACAACCGGCAAATGAGACTGGAACAGTATCTGATACTACGCCATTTCACGACAAGAAATGCAACCTACTGGATAATCACAGGCTATCAAGGCTCGCCTTGCGTCATCATCTTGGCACCCTGGGCATGCAAGTAATTGACAATGATTTCGACAGTGCAATTGTGGATGAATTAACTGGTGTCGATATCATCATCCTGAGCTTCGCTGCTACTGAGATAAATGTTAAAGAGATCATAAATCACACGCAACAGATTGCAGCAAACAGTAGCATCCCAATCGCTGCCAGCCATGGAGAGCGAAGCGAAGGCTGGTAAACCCCGGTAGCCGT
>CAZVME010000009.1:0-66633 GCA_964628835.1 uncultured Gammaproteobacteria bacterium
CTCTTTTTGCGTTATTGTAACGCTAACAGGTGTCTACGATACTAGGGGCTTGCCAGTTAACTGTCGTTGTTTAAACGAAGTCCATCAGTCGGTCATTGAAATAGATCGGAAAACAATTTAAGACAGCTTTACAATTCCTAATCGGCATGGTCTATTTTTTCGAAGCTTCTTGTATTGCTAGGTAGACAACTTATTTGGCTGAATCATGGGATTGTAAAATTCTCTGTGTAAATGGCGGCTTGTCACAGTGATACCCGATCACCGAATATAATCATAAACTGGCTCATGGCCTGCTTCCAGTCCCGAATTGGCATTGTCCATTTCTTTGATATCTGATGCAGTGCCAAGTACAGGACCTTCATCACCGACTCGTCAGTCGGAAATGACCTGCGGGTCTTGGTGACTTTCCGCAAAGAGGCATTCAATGACTCTATTGCATTGGTAGTGTAGATCACCTTCCTGATCGGTGGTGGATAATCGAAGAAAGGTATCAGGCGTTCCCAGTTATTTCGCCAAGATCGACTGATGGTCGAATGCTCCTCATCCCATTTAGTTGCAAACTCATCCAGGGCCTGTTCGCCCTCTGACAGGGTTGGAGCTGCGTAGATACGCCGCAGATCGGCCGCGACTGCCTTGCGCTGTTTCCAGCTCACATAGCGCAGGGAGTGGCGTACCTGGTGGACAATGCAGAGTTGAACCTGGGTTTGTGGGTAGACAGCCTCTATGGCCTCGGGAAAGCCCTTCAGGCCATCGACGCAGGCTATAAATATATCCTGCAATCCCCGGTTCTTCAGCTCCGTCATCACCGACAGCCAGAACTTGGCTCCTTCGGTTTGAGCCATCCAGAGGCCCAGCAGCTCCTTCTCACCATCCATGTTGATACCCAGGGCCAGGTAGACTGATTTATTCTGTACAGCACCGGAGGCGCGGCTACGGACCACCAGAGCATCGAGGTAGACAATGGGGTAAATAGCATCCAGTGGGCGATTCTGCCAGGCGGTGACCTCGTCCATGACCGCATTGGTGACTTGGGAGATGAAGGTAGCCGATACCTCAACCCCGTAGACATCTTCAAAATGGACCTGAATATCCCGTGTGGTCATGCCCTTAGCATAAAGGGACACAGTACGATCATCGAAACCATGAAGCTGCCTCTCGCCTTTCTTGACCAGCTTCGGTTCAAAAGATCCATTGCGGTCACGGGGTACTTCCAGATCCATATCACCGTGAATACTGCGTACAGATTTACGGTTCTTGCCGTTCCGGGAATTGCCGGTATTATGGCCGGAAGGATCATGCTTTGAATAACCAAGATGGGTCTCCATCTCGGCCTCCAGGGCATGTTCAGCTACTTTCTTGGTGAGTCCTTGAGCAGGCCATCTTCCCCAAGAATATCCTCACGGGAAGTGCTGTCCTTCAATAACTGGTCGATCAATTTGTCTGAGATTGGCATTTGTTACTCCTTTCAACAGAGTTAATAGAATGCCATTTACACAGATCTTTTTACACTCCCTGAATCATTGGTCGGGGCAATATCAGGCTGTCGAAGATCGAGTGCCTTTGGGGAACTTGGATACCCCAAAAGGCATCACGACACCAAAGACTCCCTTAACACTTTCTTGTATATGATAACACTTGATTGTTGATTCAAGATGACTTCTCAAATACCTGATCATACACACGCATAACCTGCCTGGATATATTAGTCAGATCTATCATCTCAAGGCACTTGCTGTTATCTAGCGATGCCCTGGTTTTGATATTGGCAAGAAGTACGGTAATGGTGTTTGCAATATGTTTTGAGTCTCTGTCAGTCACCACGGCACCAAACTCCACCAGCTCCACCCATTGTTTCACATCGCCAACATCGACCGAAACAAACGGTAGCTTAGATGCTATAGCTTCCTTAATAACTGTCGGTGACCCCTCAGATATAGAAGTCAACAGCATAACATCACACTCCCAGTATAATTCTCTAACGCGCTGGCGGTCGATGTTAACAAGATGAACCTCAGTTACCTTATTCCCCCTTTGCTCCAACTCTAAACAGACTGATTTAAAAAGACCATAATCCTTGATTGTTCTAGCCGGATCAGATGGAAACAGTACCTTAATCTTACCTGGCATCGCTGGGCTTGGATTATTTCCATGGGAAGGTGGTAGTGAAAACTTCTTCACTGGGATACCGCATGGAATCATCTCTCCATATCCAAGCGACTCCCTAAGCCTCTGAGCAACAACTATTACCTTTGCTGCTAGAGGTGCAAGAAATCTGGAAACATACTTGGTTGGACTTACCAGCAGATCAGAGCCGTGAAATGTTACAACTATGGGAGCCCGAACAAAGAGTAATGATACGAGTGTAAGGCCAAAATGTGCATGAACAATGTCATATTTCCCTTTCCTCACAACAAACGGCAACAATAGAATCTCCCGCAGGTAACCCCATCTTGGCCTGTCTCCTTCAATCACCCTGACGTCTATGGTTAAATCTGGGTAGCACTCACGTAGCGACTCAATCTGTTCCTTAACAAACGGGCTTACGAAAGGCCTTTTCTGAGTTGGGAATAAGTTAGTTACAACAAGTATTCTCAATTTACCCCCTTGCTTGATACTACCGGAATATTCTTGCTCTTACGTAACGGATAACTACAAAAATAGCAGTACCAAATGATGGACCAGATTACATTAAAGTACCATCTGTTCTCGTTTGAGTGATCCGTTATGGAGTTTGCTGCAAGTGCGATAAGAACACCTATACCCGCAAGGTAAACAGCAAGCGCGGCAGGGTCATTGCTTAAAGTCCTTCGCCTTCGCAGAAACGAAAGTATCAGGCCAATTACGAGAACTGCATAGCCAAGCCCCCCAAAAATACCATAACTTACGGCATAGACTATGTAATCATTATGGATAAATCGCCCACTGGTTTCTTTTAAGGTGAGACCAACACCTTCTGGATGTTCAAGGAAAGCATCTATGCCAAGACCCCATAACGTAAACCTATCCGTATCAACATTTGTGACACGGTGCTCAAAGCGCTTTCCCAGGTATGTTTTCGTACTCTCTGGAGCAAAGGCGTATGACAAGATCAGAGCAGAGGACATGATGACTACAGAGAGAAGAACTTTATTTGCGCTGATCTTGCGGACCTGAATGTAGAATATGGCTGCCAAGCCTAAGAAACAGGCTATCATGCTACCGAAACTGGCAGTGGCAAAAAGCAAAAATACATTCATAACCAAGCATGTTAAGGCTAATAATCTGTATTTACCCTTAACATCAGATACGGCTATTGCAGTTGATGCACAAATCAGAGCTGCAAGTATGAACCCGATCTCCGTTCTCAAGAAATTCACATAAACATTGCCAAGGCGATACATGAGAAAACCTTCCGGAAGCATTTGAGTATGCTGGGAGGCTTGGTACCAATTAGTTACTGACCCAAACAGTTTTGCGGAAACCAGTAGTAGTGTTGATGGGATAATCAGGAAATATAGCAGACCCCGGAGGTTAGCAGCAGGATCTTTGCTTTCCCTCATCCTAAGGTAAACCACCGGTAATAGAAGAAATGGACCCAAAAAGTAATTAAATCCAAAGGCTCCTTGCCGCATGATGCTCTTGAAAACATCTATATCTCCGGACATCCAATTGATAGAACTGGTAGTGATTCCTAGTATGGCTAGAACGCTAGCTAGATAAATCCATTTTGGAAGCATGAATAAATAGCGCGCATTAAAGAGCGCAAACCAAGCAGCAAAAACCAGATTACACGTAAACTGCTGTTTTGCTATAAAAATTGGTGTTGCTGAAGATATGGAAACCAAAGAAATCCATGGGCGGGTATTTTTCCTCCACCATAAAGTCATAATGATTGACAGGGCAAGAAAAATAATCTGGAAGACAAGGGAGCGTCCGAGAACAACGGCAACTGCAATAATTGCCATCCCCAGACAAAAAGCAATGACTAATGATCCTCCTCGAGTTTCCTTAAAGCTGACTGTGCGCCGATTATATAAGGTCTTTGAAGAATTACTCATTGCAAACACGGTCCTTCGCATGCCTAGTCAAAATGAATAAATCCACATATGCAGCTAAGGTTCTTGCCAATCGCCCAAGCAGAGACCCTACTGCCACAGCTAGTAATCCCCCAATAATTGGCGCAAGGAAATATGTAGCCAATGGGAACACGATAACACCAGCTATAACACTACGCCCATATAACCATGGTCTGCCTGTAGCAAATAGCACATTAACTGGAAGAAATGCTGCTTCAACAATTGAAAATAGTAGACATACCTTCATTACCGAAATTCCGTCAATATACATAGGTATAAAAAACGGTACAAAATAATCTAACAAATACGTACCGATAGATACCAATAGCATCATAGATACAGTGAGACCAATCGTTACCCAGATTATTCTACTATTTGCCTTACGCACACTGCCTTCCTGCGCTAATGAGGTTACAACCCTAGGGGTTAGTACCTGCCACATAGCCATAGGTAACGAATTAACTGCGCTACGCATTACAACTGCAACAGAAAAAAGTCCGAGAGACGTTAGCCCACCAAAGTAGAGCACTAAGGCACTCTCAGTTGCTAGCCAAATAGATGTATATAAATTCCCCCAGACACTAAATGGCAATCCTATTTTTATGAGACCAGCAAGTGCTTCAATATTAAGATGATATCTCATCTTAAGTGGCCTGAACCTGTGGTATAACATAACTGACAGGAATGATGGAACTGCCACACGAACACAAAGTCCATAAAATTTCAGAAATGGTAGAACGAATACCATTCCAAAGCTCACCAAAGCCTGAATGAACTGGATTCTTGAGAGCCTAACGAAATGGTTAAGTGTTCTGTATGTAGAAGTAAGGTATCCACCATAAAAAATGCCCCAGCAAGCGAAAGCCTGAGATAGCCATCCAAAAACACCAAAATAATCTTTACTAACAAAGCTGTATAGTGCACAAATAATAAAACCAATCGAAATAAAGATTGAAAGGAGAATATTGTAGGCACCTGCTGCTGAAGCAATGTCTTCGACCTGATCCGGCTTCTCTTTACCAACATAATACGGAATCTGCCGCCATAGTCCGTCCCACGTCCCTAGATGCATAAATATTAGATAAGTTAGTGGAATAGTATAGAACCTGAATGCACCAGTAACTTCAGGGCCAAGGTAACGTGCAACAAGTAAACCGCCTATTGCCGTAAGCACTGCAGTTGCAATATTGCTACTCATGAGAGCCGCAACAGACCTGATTACTTGACGGTTTTTAGACATCCGAGCATAAACTCTTGCGACTTTCTTCCGCAGAGATGAAGTATCATCTTCGTCACAACCAACTTGCTCTTCATTTTTAGCTTTCACCTCCTACACACCTCTGACTGCAGAAATTATTTACAAACTTCTAATAAAGTCAAGTAAATCAATTCCTTGCTGCTTATTATTAAAATACGTAATTGCAGTCTCACGCCCTCTTTCACCAATAGCCTTCGCAGAGCTATGATCATTTATGAGAAACTCTACAGCTTGACACACCTCCTTACTGGAACCTGCCTTGACAAGCATGGCGTTATCCTTGTTTTTGAGAAACCTATCGACATCGGAAACCCTGGATGCAATAACGGGTTTTCCTGTTGCAAGGTATTCACCCAGTTTAAAAGGGAATCCGGCCTGGGCAAAAGCAAGATCCACCCGGGTCATGCACGGTATATCAGCATCATTCAAGAATGAATAATAATCCTTCTCATCCAAATAACCTTTGTAGTCTATCCGATCCTTATATGGTGAAGTGTCTACCCGAGCAAAAAACTCATTCATTGCCGCACTATCTCCACGACCGGTAAGGACCAAATATATATTATCATGCCTCTCAGCCAAGTTATCGAAAGCATCAAGCAGTATTGGAACCCCATCCTTCTTACCAAAGCTGCCGGCATAAAATAACGTTTTGATTGGCTTGTTCATGTCAAGAGTCCGAGGAAAAAACGCCATGTCTACAGAGATAGACATGTAATGTAGAGGCACCCTTCCCTGAGTAAGCGATCTGCTTTTCTTTTCCAGGTATGAACTGATAACAATAATTCCTGAAGCCAGACTCCTGATTTGCGATGAAATCCTGTTGGCGATTTTACTCCTGGCGTACTGGTAAAAAGAGCGGGAAACATCCTTTGCCAGACCAAAATCCTCAATAACATCAAAAATGATCGTATAGCCTAGTCTTTTTGCGTAGTAAAGGGGTACGATGCTATCAATGAATATGGGACCGTAAAAATAGATAACGTTCTTGCTACTAGGCTTAAAGGCTCTTTTTACTGCAGTAATTGTCTTATAGTAAAGGACCGGCAACGCTACTAACATCTTAGCCCTAAAGAGATCTCCTATAATAGTTTCATAAGGCGTGTTCTCAAACACCCCTGAGAGTGCATCATCCAGGGTAGATTGGCGTTGGATTATTACTCGCGTCTCTACGTCAGGTAATTCTTTAAGTGCATTAATAACGTTCTGGATGCGTTTTGTCGCCGCCATACCACGGGGGTATGTAAACCCCCCCATGAAGATAAGGTTAACTTTATTATCCATTTTTTATTCCAAAAAATAAAACCAACATGGATCATGTGTCCAACATACGTTACTAACAAGTTTTCTTAATTTTTGATGGTTAATTATTAAGTAGGTTAATAGTCATATGCCATCAAGGCTAAATGTCAGATAAAATACCCATAACTTTGCTCGAATCAATAATAAGAACTAATAGCTGAAATATCCCTATGTGCCGTGCTTTACCCGTGTTAAAAATTACGTTATATAAATAGGTATTGTATCAACCTTTACTCATCGCTCTTGTAAACATATTTACCTAAGAGCAGGCACCATACTTCAGGTAATATCGTATTCGTAATTTGTATTACGGCAGTAATGCTTTAACCAATTCTTCAGTTTGTGGCGCAATGTATATGAATCTAATTTCTAGTATTTGTCTATTATTCAATATTTACCACGAAGCCCTAGTTTCGACATAACTTTCACTGCAAAATAATCTAAACATATTCGTGTAGTTGGTATTTCTCGATTAACAAGATGCTGGTATATCCTTCCATAAATACTATCCTCTTTATAAAAGTCCTCAACTTTACCAAGCGAGAAATACTGTCCTTCACAATCTTCAATAATGTTTGTTTCAAGCGGAATTAATACGTTACTAAAGGAAACAATCGGATTCTTACATTTTTTAGAAGACAATATGAAATTCGAATTAAGATCCTCGATTCTTTTTACACCAGCCAAGTCAACATCAAATTCATAATCTTGTAGTTTTTTATTTTGTTTAAGCAGATCAGGAAACACTTCAAAAAATGCATCATATTTAATTGAGCCTGATGACAATTGTGAAAATCTCATTGAAGAAACCTGATGCTCTGGTTGGAGGCTTACCTGCGTTAAAATAAAGTCCCCATTCATTCCAATGTGAGTTCCTGCGTCACCACAATTAGTCACAAAAGAGATATATGGGTAAGCGAAAAACCTATTTGTATCTACAAGATATGCAATGAAAAATTTTTTCCATGAAAACCGAGTCCAGCCCACTACCCTCTCTGGAATATTAAAATATGATAGGTCAGCATCCTTGTTATTATCATACCAACTAATAAAAAGACTCCATTGATTCGCAGTCCACAACTGTCCTCTTGAACTTGCCCACTGCATAAAATACACATCAATATCTTTACGTACAGGACAAAACCTTCCAGTACTTATTTCACTATATTCATATGCATATAGTGAAATACCTGCAATAACATCATCAGCCTTATAATACTCTTTAGCTTTTAGCGCATAATCATAAAAGTTCTTTGCTACATAAGAATCATCCTCCAATATTATTACTGAACCATACTTTTCTGATAACTGCCCGCAACTCAAAATGTTCGCTCTTAACCCAATATTAGTCTCGTGAGTTATTATCTCTTTTTCACCATAAGGCCAATGATATTGCTCTGCAATTCTTAATACATTTTCGTTCCCACTGTAATCTACAGAGAAAACAATCTTTACATCTTTTGGATAGTAAGCGCGCTGCAAAGATGATAAAAGCCGCTCAAGCGCTCTTGTCTTATTAAAACATGGGACAACAATTACCGGATTCCGCATGAAATGTACCTGCCATACTTACACAAAAGTAATATTGAATACCTAATCACCGCACTTAATAACACAACAATCTATAGCCTAAGTAAAGTTATCAAATTTGATATGATTCTATTACTCCATATTGAATAAAACACTGTCCAGCTCATCCTCATATTCAGTATTGTTAACATATCCTGCTGCACCATCCTGCGAAATCACCTTCCCTGGTACCCCAACAACAACTGAGTTATCTGGTATATCTTTAGTAACAACGCTATTTGCACCAATAGCGACATTGTTTCCAATTTTCACAGAACCGATTATTTTCGCCCCTGGGCCAATATAGATGTCGTCACCTAATATTGGACAACCTTTATACTGACCTCGATTTTTTTGCCCTAGGGTTACACCATGAGAGACAGTACAGTTTTTACCTATGATACTTCTACCATTAATAACAATCCCTCCAATATGGTTGATATTAAAGCCATTTCCAATCTCAGTAGAAGGATAGATGGAGATGCCTAATCTTGTTGATAATCTATAGAGAATCAATCTAGCGATTGGATATATTGTAAACTTAAGAAACGGATTACACTTGGTGTATCGGCATGTCCGCATCCAGAAGCTGTACTTATATTCATTACAAACGAAGATGTGGCGGACAAGTACTATAAATTTTGTATTCCCAACAATACGAAACAGATCTGATAAAATAAGGAACTTATATTCGGCGTACTTCATCGGAGTCCTTTGAGGGAATTTTTTATCTTGGCGGCAATATTTGTCTCATTCATTACCCTGTAAGTTCTCCGTATTTCTTTTTCCAAATTGGAGCGATTTAGAAACGATTGAAAACTGTTTAAATCCATATCACGGCTCATGGTAATACGGGGGAGACAATAACTGTTATTTACAGTTAAACGTGTTTGTTCTCCAACCGTAAGAGCACATTCATAACCGCAGAACTTCACAGCTTCCGCAACCTTATTCGACCATTGTCCCCAAGGATAGGATAACGTATAGAATGATTCACCAAGACGAGTAAGCACATCATATGATTCTTTAAGTTGTTGCTGTACCACTTTATTATCTTCAAGTGAGAGATTTATATGTGTAGAAGTATGACTGCCAAGACTGATGCCTTTTTCTTTGATACCACGGACCTCATCCTCAGTCATAAGCTGCAAATCTGAAGCACTTTTATTCCATACCGATTTACCACCAAACATACCTGTAATTAGAAAAACTGTGGCAGGGGCATTACGGTCCAGCAGTATCGGTAACGCATTTAGAATAAAGTCCTTATATCCATCATCGAACGTTATCACAACTTTTTTAAACAAACTTTTATGGTCGCGAGCCCGTAGCAATTTGAGCATGGATGAAATTGAAATTATCTTAAACCCATTTTGAGCCAGCCAGATAATTTGCTCTTTAAAATCAGCAACGGACACTGCGTAAGGATCGCACGAATTATCGGCGATTGAATGGTACATCAGAATTGAAGGGCCGACTCCCCAGTAAGACATCATACTCATCTCATTACAGGCTGAAATTCAAAAGCTCCAATATCAGGAGTTCCATTAATTGGAAGCCCTTCAATATCTTTATCAATTTCTACACTTTCAACAGATTGACCCGCATCGACAGCGGGAGATTTCGCTTGCAGATGGAAGTTATCTGAAGAAACAAACGAAGGATCAACTTTTTTAGACCCATACGTATCCTGACCATATTTTTTCCAGTCAGAGAATTTCAGGCCTGCTGTTCCACGTAGAAACCCCCAGGAGGCCTTAGTTGTATATATATTACTGCTGAAGTCCAAGTTACCTACGGTATTAATCATAGATTGACTCACAAGGCGCTGAGATTTAATTATATTATTCTTGACAGTCCAATTCCCTGACATTTTATTATAAAAGTATATCCCTAACCCTTGAGTATTATTAACAATAGTATTATGTATAAAATAATTATTACCTGTTGATGGATTATCTGACGCCATATTCACTTCAAATGATATCTGCCCCTTATCTGGTAAGGCATAATGGATACTGTTATACGCAATTATATTATCCATGAACCCTTTAAACCCTTTGGCAGTAGATATGTATATGGAGGGATAGAAGTGTCCTGAAATATTGTTACGTATTATTGAGTTACCGAATGTAGCCGCATCACCATTGGTCAAATATAAATATATCGCGCGACACCAATACTTATCTGAGGTCATATCTTTGGAATAGGTTGTAGTAATCGTGTTGCCTTCTATTACACTGTCCTGAACATCCTGAAACGATATCCCTTCGTGGTCTGTATAATAGTGGCTTTTCAGCAAAGCATCGGACCACACCTTAGTATCTGAAATTGAGTACAGGTTTACTATTTTATTACCAGTTATAGAATACCTGGTGTGGTGCTGGGTGTGACCTGACTTTTTATCACTATCCGTCCAGGAACTGATACCACTATTGCAATATTCAATATTATTATCATATATGCGAACATCCGACTCCACACCATTACTAAAAACCTGACTCCATATACCCCACATGCATTTCCTGACTGTATTATCATGAAGTACAATATTAGTAATTGGAGTTATTGGTGATGATCTATTTTGACCATGGCCTATGCCACCACCGGATCGATTAATAGTAATTCCACTGACCGTAATATTACTTCGATTTCTTATATCAATACCGTAGGGAGACCAATCTCGGTCGAACCACATTGTTCGTATGGCGTGATCAGCAGGAACACCGCTCGTTGGCCTGTAATAGAGCAAATGGCTTCCATTCGGATAATACCAACCTCCATCACTCAGAGATTTGGATGAAGCTGCCTTTAGTGGTACATCATCTTCCCAAAATACGCGCCCAAACCCTCTTTTACGATATATGCCATTATCAAGGGACTTCCAACCTGACTCTCCCCCTACATCAACGCTAAGATCGATTATTGGGGTATCCCCATCTGCATTCTTATACGTTATTGGGTGGCCTTTGGAACCACTGGATGGCGCAATTATGCTGGCCTTATACTCTCCGCCGTCATCACACAACAAAATAATATCATTTGGTAAAAACGATTCGGCATTATGCGTTTTAACAGACATGGCTGATAAACATGAGGTGGCGACTTTCTTATTTTCTGCTTTTCCATCTGCCCGCATATAGTACGTTGCCCCCAGCACCACCGAAGCATAGGTGACAGATAGGATGAGAAGAAGAAAGAATACAATCTTGCTATTTCCAGTAGTTCTCATATGACTCCGGGGACTCCTTAATATCGCTGGCGAGGTTTGTTGCTCATCGTTCACCTCAAGATACTTTCTCATGGCTATACGGATCGGAATATTTGACACCAACTAAAGCCATGCCGGCATGATGATCATTTTATCCCTATTGCTTGTTCAAACACCTTTATTAGTATCGTCATAATGTCACGAAAGTACATGGGTATCTCTAACGAGAGATACAATAAAAATGTAAATTCGTCCCGTAATGTAGTGGTCAAGTCTTTTTGGGTACGGATTCACTGTAACTCAACAAGAAACCCCGGGAAGGAGGTGATTATGACCTTACACAAGACTCCTAAACACTATCACCAGTAATGCAACGGACGCACTTGCCAACACCATTTTCTCTGGACGCTTAATCCGGTTAAACAGAACATCAACGGCATAGAACATAACTACTACTTCAATAATCATCGTGGCATCGATCCCATCCATCACCTTGGCCTCAGGAAACAGTGAGATAATCACAGCCGTTGCCAGTAGCAAAAAATCCAGGGCAGAGAACTCCCGTACTGAGCTTCCGGCCACTCTGATAAGAAAGGCCACCACAACACCAAGAATAATAAACAGGACCGGAAGGTAGCTGACGACAACTCCACCACCCTGCTGCGCCAACTCCATAAAATAGACCACAAACCCAGCAGTAACATATAGGCAGAGTCTTCTTATAGCATGAAACAGTTCGGTTTTAATCAGAACTGATGGAATCAGTATAGCAAGCAGCGCCACTGCCATGACCCCAAAGTCCTTGGGGACGCTGGCAACACTGCTGACTCCGGCCACTAGAATAATACTGATGACAATCCTGATAACTCGGTACGACAGTTTTCTGTAATTACCAAGATCTCGGTCAATCCCAATACTAGCCAACAACTTCTGTAGGCCAATAACCCACCCACTAGTAGCGCCGACCATCCTCTTGGCAAAAGCGATCAAGGAAAGAAGCGTTACACAGAAAGCCATATAGACAGATAACACCAGTAGATCAGTTGCATATCGCATTAAAAATGCTGTCAGTACCAGTGCAATCTGAGTAACGTATACCACATAGACTGCCTCGCGATGGGAAAACCCAATATCCAAAAACATATGATGGATATGATTCTTGTCAGGCGAAAATGGTGAGCGACCTTCAGTAATCCGAATTGCCATAACCATAAATACATCTAACAGAGGCAATCCCAATACCATAATTGCCATCATGGGGCTGAGTGCGGGATTACTCTTTTGGGTAACCAGAATACAGATTGCTCCTGAGCAGAAACCAAGCAGCTGGCTGCCGGAGTCGCCTAAAAACAGCCGTGCCGGATAGGTATTAAACCGCAAAAAACCAAGTGTTGCTCCAATCAGCGCCAGCCCAAATATAACAACATTTGCATCTTCAGCAAGATAAGCCGTAATAGTCATACAATCCACAGCCAAAAGACTGTTACCGCCAGCCAGCCCATCCAGTCCGTCCGCCATATTCACCGCATTGGTGACACCAACCAGCAAGATTACGGTAAACACCTGGGTAAGCACCAATGGGATCTTATAATCTTCAACAAACGGGAAGTGGTGAATTGAAGCATCACCCCAATAAACCAAAATAGATGCAGCTGTTATCTGACCAATAAACTTTAGCTTGAAGTTAATGTCGCTCTTATCATCCCAAACACCAAACAGGAAGAGCACAACCAATGCAGCCAGTAATGCAATATATGGTTCCGTCCTCGGCAACCAGATCAGCATGGGAACGATACATCCCAGAAATATTGCTATGCCACCCACCCGGGGCACAATACCCGTATGTATTTTGCGTGCATTGGGAACATCCACCAGACCAATGGATGGCGCTACCCTTACCAGGAATGGTATTAGCATCATTGATAGCGAAATAGCTATCAGAAAAGAGACCAACCCTATCGTAGACATCATATTATTATTAATTCGGAATAAATTTATCTAGTTCCACACTTGCGTCTACAGCAAAATCCTGCAGCAGTTTATCGGCCTCTGAGACTTCCTGGCCAGGTTGTATCCGCGTAGTTAATCGCACCAACGCGCCATCGGTCCGTTGTTTGGTCAACGCATCCCAGAACAGATACCACTTAACGAGGTATTCATTAGTAATAACCCTCCCCCGCTGTTGAAACCAGTAATAGACCAGCTGCTTGGCATCACCAATCTGAATTACTGTCCTGTTTACCAGCAAAGGCTTCCCGGCTACGGAAACACCATCGATTGGTCTCTGATCAAACTCGGTTATCTGCCATCCACCACCTGGCAGACAGGATTTAGGCGAATGGGCCGATACCCCCTTGCGTTGGGAGTCGTAGAAGGCCGCATAGAAATTAACCGGAGCTTTATCTTTACTGGTGGTGTAATCGGCAATGATGTAATCACTCAGCTTGAGTACTTCCAGATAGATACTTGCCATCGTATCCTTCCTGCCTCTCCACTCTCCGATCTCCATGGGGAATGATTTAAACAGCTGCCGGTCAGGAATCACTTCAACCCTATCCGGTAACGCCTTGGAGGCCACTGCAACCACCAGCAGCAGAACAACAGATAGATATAGAGCACCTGGAATTGGCCTGGTCTTTATCTCTGCTGAGCTGGATATGGATACCGGCGGATCTATAGCAAACACCTCACCAAAGGGCACGCTGTTTCTCCCGATCTTGGATAGCAGCCACATCTCCAATACCAACACTGCGGTACAGGCCATAAATACAAACCAGCCTTCAAAATCGTGCAGAAAGCCCTCTGCCATATCCTGCCCCCAATACTCCACCATGATCCCGATCACACCAATACGGAAGCTGTTCATCAACACGGTAATAGGTATGGTAGACAGAAACACTATGCCCTTTTTCCACAGAGAGTCTTTATACAGATAAGCAGCGATAAAACCCAAAGACATGAGAGGGAACAGGTACCGCAGACCACTGCAGGCCTCAACCACCTGCATCTTAAATACACCCAGATCTATTACATTACCTTCCAGAAAAACAGTGATGCCAAACAGTCGAATCACCCAAACTCCAAGTTCAGATGAGATCAGTTGCAGAAAGGCAGAGAGATTGTTGTAGAGGAAATTTGGCAGGGGAACTGTAAAAAACAGAATGAAATATGGTATCAGTATAATTCGAAACGCCGGCCATCCCATTATCGCCAGGAGTAGGCCACCCAGGGCCAGCAGGAATGAATACTGGATGAGGGTAAACAGGGTACTCAGTTCACCAATCAAGAACCCAAAAAGACCGAGACCAAACAGGGCAACGCCAAGCCAGCTGGTCTTAAACGGTATTTTTAAAAGCTCATTTTTTTTCTGGCAGATAAAATAGCCTGCCACCAACGGCAACAGATAGCCGTGACTGTACTCATCCCTCGACCACTGATCAACCATATAGGTCAGCCCGTCGAAAAAAATAGCAGCCATCAACCCGACTGCCACACCAAGCAGCAACAAAATGGTCAAGCTGGTTTTCCAGACATATGTAATCATATTCAACTTTCCAGTAACAACCCTCTTTCTGATAGATAATCTTATAAGCGTTAGAAAACTTCTGAGTAATTCAATTTTTATCGTCCAAGCTAGTATGTGTCGGACTTGTTCCGGCACTGGAATCTATTTGTTAATACGCCTGGATTCCGACATGTGCCGGAATAACGAATTAGTCAGGACCACCATAGTTTATTTATCATCCAAACGCAGCCGGAATGATGTTTCTTTTCACTCTAAAATTACCACGCTAGCTATTACACCTCATCATAATAAGTCAGGATATAAATCACACCATTGAGGATTCATATCCTCGATTATTTTTATCTTCCATACCCGTTTCCAACTCTTTATGGCTTTTTCTCGCTGAATGGCAGGTTCTATAGCGGCATGTACTTCATACCAAACCAGTGTATGCACACCATATTTACTAGTAAAGCCATAAGTTAATGCGTTCTTATGCTCCCAAACTCGCTTCACCAGGTTGGAGGTTACACCTGTGTATAAGGTCCCATTTCGTTTGCTGGCTAATATATATACACACGGTTGTCGTTCCATAACAATTCTCCTGCCATCTTCCCTGGATCCCGGCCTACGCCGGGATGACGATAGTATATGTATCGTCGTTCCTGGATCCTGGTCTGTGCCGGGATGACGGTGGTATATGTTTCGTCGTCCCTGGATCCAGGCCTATGCCGGGATGACGGTGGTGCATGTTTCATCTTCCCTGGATCCCGGCCTGTGCCGGGATGACGGTGGTGCATGTGCCATCTTCCCTGGATCCCGGCCTACGCCGGGATGACGATGGTGCATGTTTCATCTTCCCTGGATCCCAGCCTACGCCGGGATGACGATAGTATATGTTTCGTCGTCCCTAGATCCTGACCTGTGCAGGGATGACGATGGTGCATGTTTCATCTTCCCTAGATCCTGACCTGTGCCGGGACGACGATGGTGCATGTTTCATCCTTCCTGGATCCTGGCCTAAGTAGGGACGACGATGGTGCATGTTTCGTCCTCACCGGTTCCCGGCCTGCCGGGGTGACGATGGTGCATGTTTCATCTTTCCTGGATCCCGGCCTGTGCCGGGATGACGACAGTGCATGTTTCGCGCTACCTAGATCATGGCCTGTGCCAGGATGACGATGGTGCATGTTTTATCTTCCCTGGATCCCGGCCTACGCCGGGATGACGATGGTGCATGTTTCATCTTCTCTGGATCCTGGCCTGTGCCGGGATGACGATAGTATATGTTTCGTCGTCCCTGAATCCTGATCTGTGCCGGGACGACGATAGTTCATGTTTCGTCATCCCTGGATGTGGTGTCACATCAATCCTCTGAGGTACGATTGTAGACATCTTCCAGCCTTACTATGTCATCCTCACCCAGATAGCTGCCTGACTGTATCTCTATGATCTCAAGCGGGATGCTTCCAGGGTTCTCTAATCTATGCTTGACCCCAAGAGGGATAAATGTAGATTCATTTTCGGTCAATAATATCTGCTCATCACCACGTGTAATCACGGCGGTGCCACTCACCACTACCCAGTGCTCCGCCCTGTGGTGATGCATCTGGAGTGAGAGGACTTGCCCCGGATTTACCGTGATTCGCTTTACCTGGTAACGCTCACCACTGCCGATGGGTTCAAATGTTCCCCACGGACGGTGCACCCGGTTGTGAAAGCGACACTCGCCACGCTGTTGTGACTTGAGGTAGGTGATCACCTCTTTTACATCCTGGGTACTCTCCTTGTTCGCCACCAGAACCGCATCTGGTGTCTCCACAACCACCAGGTTGTCCACACCCACCGCTGCCAACAATCGGTCCTCTGACAGCAGGTAGTTGTTGTTGCTGTTGTACGCAAACACATCTCCATCACACACATTGCCGGACTCATCATGTTCGATTACCTCCCACAGGGAGGACCATGCGCCCACATCTGACCACTCAGCATTTAGTGGTAGCACCACTGCAACACCTTCACCACCAGAGACCTTTTCCATTACCGCATAATCGATGGAGTCTGAGGGGCATTTACGGAACATATCCGCATCCGCCCGAAAAAAATCTCCATCCATTTGCCCATGCTCAAATGCCTGTTTGCAGGCACTCATTATATCCGGGCGAAAACGCTCTATCAGTTCCAGCCAGCGTGACGCTTTTAGCATGAACAGACCAGAGTTCCACAGATATTGCTCACTCTTGAGATAGGCCTGTGCAGTTAGCTGATTGGGTTTTTCCACAAATGCATCCAGCTGGAATGCTGGACGAACTCCGCCATTGGCTATCGCAGCCCCTTTGCGGATATAGCCGTAACCGGTCTCTGGCCGGTCTGGAACCACGCCAAATGTAACCACTTCTCCATCCCTGGCAATCATGCAACCACTGGCAATCACCGCACGAAACTCTCTCTCATCCCGCACCAGATGATCTGCTGGCATCACCAGAAGTATGGGGTCAACCTCCTCATGCTTGTTCGCCATCAGCGCGGCCAGGGTCAGGGCCGGGGCGGTGTTGCGCCCTACCGGCTCCAGGATAATACCTGCATGCTGACGCTCCATGTTGCGTAGCTGCTCGGCGACCAGAAAGCGGTGGTCGTTGTTGCACACCACAATGGGGTCAGCCATACCTATGGCATCATGGGGATTCTCTTCCGGCAGTCCATCCAGACGCTTGATGGTGGCCTGCAACATGGTGTCAGAACCAACCAAAGGAAGAAATTGCTTGGGATACGCCTCGCGGGAGAGTGGCCAGAGCCTAGTCCCAGACCCGCCTGATAGAATAATGGGTAGTAACAGCACACCGCTTCCTTTTTTATGGTTAATACGCTTGATTATATAGATAACCGCTCATTGCTGTCCCGTTAACTAAATTCCGTCATACCGGGCTTGATCCGGTATCCAGTAAGTCTTTAAAAAACCTGGATTCAGGATCAGCAAAAAACGCTGTCCGGAATGACGGGGGGGGGGTTGATTTTCATGTCTCCCAGGCTTCTATGCATTCTTCTGGCTTTTAGCACTAAGGCTTCTAATAAAATTCATCGGAAGTTAACGGGACAGTGGTGATAATCGCTAACTATTCGAGGCTGACAAATTTGGTTCTTCAACTGCCATATTGTTGCTTGTAATACTCCTGGTAGCTGCCATCTTTGATTCTGCTCCACCACTCTTCATGCTCCAGATACCAGGCAACTGTCTTGCGTATACCAATTTCAAAGGTATATTCCGGTTTCCAATCCAACTCATCCATCATCTTGCTGGCGTCAATGGCGTAACGCAGGTCATGTCCAGGACGATCCCTGACAAAAGTTATAAGCTCACTCTTGGGCCTGTCGCCGGGACGCATCTCATCCAGGGTTGTACAGATCAGGCGCACAATATCGATATTGGCCCACTCATTACAACCACCAATGTTATAGGTTTCACCCACCCTTCCAGCATGCAGCACCCGGTCAATTCCACGGCAGTGGTCATCCACATGCAGCCAATCCCGAATATTCAGCCCATCCCCATATACCGGTAGCGGCTTCTGCTCCAGGGAGTTGATTATCACCAATGGGATGAGCTTCTCCGGAAACTGATAGGGACCGTAGTTATTGGAACAGTTGGTGGTCAGCACCGGCATACCGTAGGTGTGAAAATATGCCCGCACCAGGTGGTCGGATGACGCCTTGGACGCTGCGTACGGGCTGTTGGGTGCAAAGGGTGTGGTCTCGGTAAAGGCCGGCCCTTCTGCCGTCAGAGAGCCATACACCTCGTCGGTGGATACATGCAGAAAGCGACACCCATCCATATCCTCAGACCATGCCTTGCGTGCGGCCTCCAACAGAGTGAAGGTGCCGTGAATATTTGTGGTGATAAAAGCCTCGGGTCCAGTGATAGACCTGTCCACATGGGATTCTGCGGCAAAGTGAACCACATGTGTTATGCCTTCATCGGTGAACAGCCGTTGGATCAGTTCAGGATCACAAACATCACCATGCACAAAACGGTAGTTTGCTGATTTATCTATCCCATTCAGATTCTCCAGATTACCGGCATAGGTGAGCGCATCCAAATTTATCACCCGATCTCCTGGATGGTTCCGCACCCAATGGTGAACAAAATTTGAACCGATGAAACCGGCGCCGCCAGTGACCAGTATAGTTTTCACTTGATCTTCCGCAGTTGTGTCAACATTTCACGCAGGCTCTCGCGCCAGTGTGGAATATGGTAATTCAGTTTGTTCCTGATCTTGCGCTTGCTCAACACCGAATATGCGGGACGCATTGCCAGCGCCTTGTAGTCACTCGCCGGTATGGGTCTGACATATTGTGTCTTTACCGGGTAGCCAAGTTGCCTGGCAACCATCACCACCTCATTTGCCAGGTCATACCATGAGGCCACCCCTTCGTTGGTAAAGTTATAGATACCTGAGGACTCGGAGTAGACCAGTGCGGATATTGCCTCGGCAATATCCCCAGCCCATGTTGGGGAGCCCAGTTGATCATCAATGACCTGTATTTCATTTCTCTCAGTTGCCAAATTCAATATGGTCTTTACGAAATTATTCCCCTGCGCCCCGTAGACCCAGGAAGCTCGCAAAACAACCGCCTCCGGCAGCACTTCGAGTACCGCTGTCTCTCCTGCCAGTTTTGATTCACCGTACACCCCCAGAGGGTTTGGTGTATCTTCTTCCGAATATGGGTGTGACTGACGACCATCGAAGATATAATCTGTTGAGATGTGCAGCAATCGTCCCTGGTAGCTCTTTACCCCTTCAGCCAGGGCGCGTGTCGCATCACGATTAATCAAAAAGGCCTTGTCCCGCTCCTGCTCCGCCATGTCCACCTGGGTGTAGGCAGCACAGTTAACCACCCAATCCGCCTTGAACTTTAAGACCCACTCAGTCACCTTTTCCGGTTGACAAAAATCCAGATCCCTACTGCGTACTCCTGTAACATCCATGCCGTGCGTCTTGAACAGACGGACCATTTCACTCCCCAGCTGGCCGGCACCTCCGGTTACCAGTATTTTCATAACAACACCCTAATATCTTGGCAACAGATCCAGGTCCTTTAGCTCCTTCAATGACCTATTCATTGCATCTTTTTCCGAAACAACAAACTCAAGACCAGGCCATTCAATCCCTATATCCTGGTCATTCCAGATAATCCCCTGTTCATCCTCTGGCACATAATAATCCGTGCATTTATAGAGAAAGTCGGCAAATTCGCTCAGGACACAGAAGCCATGGGCAAAGCCAGGCGGAATATACATCTGTCTATGGTTGTCTTGGTTTAACTCGACCCCGACCCACTGGCCATAGGTGGTTGAGCCCCTACGGATGTCCACTGCAACGTCATATACTGCCCCCGATGCCACACGCACCAACTTACCCTGGGGTCGATTAAGCTGGTAGTGCAAACCCCTTAGAACTCCGTGCTGTGAGCGTGAATGGTTATCCTGGACAAATGGTACACTGATGCCATGTGTTGCAAATTCGTCGGCATGCCAGGTTTCCATAAAAAAACCACGTTCATCACCAAACAAATCAGGCTCAATAATCAACACATCAGAGATTGGTGACGGTATCACCTTCATTATCTGCACCCATCCTCTTCCAGGATATCCAGCAGATATTTACCATAGCCATTGCTTGCCAGTGGCAGTGCCAGCAACTCTAATTGCCTGGCGTCGATAAACCCCTGACGATAGGCAATCTCTTCAATACAGGATATCTTCAGACCCTGACGCTGTTCTACAGTCTCCACAAAAGTGGCTGCCTGCAATAGGGATTTATGGGTTCCAGTATCCAGCCAGGCAGTGCCGCGCCCCAACATTTCCACCTGCAGGTCACCCTGTTGAAGATACCTATTGTTTACCTCTGTGATCTCAAGCTCACCACGGACAGATGGCTTGAGACCAGCCGCAATCTCTACCACTCGATTGTCATAAAAATAGAGCCCAGGCACGGCATAATGCGAACGCGGATTTTCTGGCTTCTCCTCGATTGATATGGCCTTGCCTACAGCATCAAATTCAACCACGCCATAACGCTCCGGGTCCTGCACCCGATAGGCAAAAATTGTCGCTCCTTCGGCATTCTTGCGTGCATTCTCCAGATTTGCACCCAGGCCATGTCCGTAAAATATATTGTCCCCCAGGATCAGGCAGCAGTCAGAGTTCCCGATAAATTCACGCCCGATAATAAAGGCCTGGGCCAGACCTTCAGGCCTCGGTTGTTCGGCGTACTCAAGATTTATTCCAAGCTGGCTACCATCTCCGAATAGCTGCCTGAATTGCGGCAGATCCTGTGGGGTGGAGATGATCAATATCTCCCTAATGCCAGCCAGCATCAGCGTGGACATGGGATAGTAGATCATGGGTTTATCATAGACCGGCATCAGCTGTTTACTCACCGTCATGGTCAGTGGATATAGCCGTGTGCCTGAGCCTCCCGCCAGAATAATTCCTTTCATAGCTGAGTCACCATGGGTAACAAGTAAACTCCAATCATCTTAATATTCATCACGCTAACCAAACCCATCCGGGTTATTTTTCTGCCAGCGCCAGGTGTCTTCGCACATCTGCTCCAGACCAAGCTCTGCCTTCCAGCCCAACACAGACTCTGCCAGAGATGGATCTGCATAACAGGCGGCGATGTCACCGGTGCGGCGATCCTCAATCTGGTATGGAACCCTGGTGTCTGCCGCCTTCTCGAAAGCCGACACCATCTCTAGGACGCTATATCCACAACCTGTCCCCAGATTGAATACGTTCACGCCACTGATATCCGCCATCTTGCTCAAGGCCATAAGGTGGCCCTTGGCCAGATCCACCACATGGATATAATCCCGTACCCCTGTGCCATCCACAGTGGGGTAGTCGTTGCCAAATACAGACAGCCTCTCCAGCTTGCCTGACGCCACCTGTGCTATATACGGCATCAGGTTATTGGGTATGCCGGTTGGATCCTCCCCCAGCATGCCACTGACATGGGCACCCACCGGATTAAAGTAGCGCAACAGTGTTACCTTCCACCGATTATCTGACACCCACAGGTCTCTGAGAATCTCTTCAATTACCAGCTTTGATCTGCCATATGGATTGGTTGCGGAAAGGGGAAAGCCTTCGGTTATGGGTAGCGAGGCAGGATCACCATACACCGTGGCGGAGGAGCTAAACACAATATCTAACACTCCATGTTCCTGCATTACTTTACACAGAGTGATGGTGCCGCAGATGTTGTTTTTATAGTAGGCAACCGGTTTCTCCACCGATTCACCCACCGCCTTCAATCCGGCAAAATGGACCACAGCAGAGATGGAGTGTTGATGGAAAATCTGCTGCATTGCAGACTCATCCAGGATATCTGCCCGATAAAATTCGACAGCTTTTTCGGTAAGCTGCTCTATGCGTTGCAGCGATTTTTCGCTGCTGTTACACAGGTTATCCACCACCACCACATCATAGCCTGCGTTAAGCATCTCGACACAGGTATGGGAGCCGATGTAGCCGGCTCCCCCGGTCAGAAGGATTTGTTGTGTCTTCTTCATTTGGCAGTTACGCCTTCCTCTGTAAAATCAAGCATCAGCGGTATAGGTGAGACTCAAGGCATATAGAACAAAAGACCACCATGATTAAATTAAAACAGGTCTTTCTGCTCTAGCTTATCCTGAAAGATATCTTTATCAATCAGCGACGGCTTTATGTTCAAACCCAGCTTTGCTTTAATCAGCTCTCTGATTTTTACCGCCTCTTCATCCTCATCCTTACGCATGGGGAAAATACCACCCTTCTGCTTATCTCTAACCACATCAAGAACCAACTTAGCATCAACCTTGAGCTGCTCATCGGCAAAGGCATAGACCAGGGCAAAGTCACATAGGGTATTGATCAGACGCGGTATACCACGGCTATAATAGTGAACCACCGCACATGCTGATTTGGGAAAGATCCCGGGATTACCACCAGCATGTTTAATACGATATTTTATATACTCGATGGTATCTTTTAACTTCAGACGTTCTATATGGTAATCAACGGAAACTCTCTGCGCTAACTGACGCAGTTCCTGTTTTCTCATGGTCTGTAACAGTTCGGGCTGACCCACCAGTACCAGTTGCAGTACTGTGTGCTTGCCCGAGTTGATGTTGGATAGCATACGCAACTCCTCCAGGGTTTCCACCCCAAAGTTCTGCGCTTCGTCGATAATCAGCACCGTGCGTTTGTTCTGTGCATATTGTTCAATCAGAAAATTGCTGAACAGTTGATACAGTTCGGTCTTGGTCTTGTTTTTGTAATCCAGATCAAACGCCATCAACACCCATTCCAGGAGCTCCCCAAATGCGTTATGGGTATTGGAAATAAGACCAACCATAATATCTTCACCCAATCCACCAAGCACATGGTGAATCAACGTGGTCTTACCGGCCCCGACCTCACCACTTATCACAGTTATTCCGGCTTCACTTCTAAGCCCGTAGTTAAGCATGGTCAGCGCCATACGGTGGCACTTGCCCATATACAGGAATGACGGATCCGGCGTTAGGGAAAATGGGGGTTCAGAAAAATTGAAGAACTCTTTATACATTGATTCAACTTCTAGTATGGCGAATGCTTGTGCTGTCGGGCCTTGTTATAGACCGTCCCCAGCAGGTTGGTATTTTCCAACAGCCGTAGTGACTCTTTCACCTCGTCTGGAGTGTTCACACCCTCTTCCACCACCAGCAGGCTGGACTGCACTTTGGGCAGGAAGATAAGGGCGTCATCGATATGCAGCAACGGCGGCAGATCAAAGATGATGATGCGAGAGGCATAGCGGTTGGTAATATCCTCCATCAGCTCAGCCATCATCGGTGTTGAAATGAGTTCTGACGAGTGTTGAATGGGATTGCCGGATGGCAACAGCACCAGACGCTCAATTCCAGGATTAACCAAAAGCGATGAGATCTCCATGTCCCCCGCCAGGTGGTCAGCCAGTCCATACTCAGGTTCAAACCCAAAGTACTTGTGAATCGATGGCCGGCGCAAGTCCATATCCACCAGCAGCACCGTATGATTCACCTCCAGCGACAGGCTTACCGCCAGGTTGGCTGCAACCATGGATTTACCACTCCCCTTGCTGGGGCTGGTGACGGCGATGGTGTTGATACCGGCCTGCCCCATCTTGTACAGGATTTTGGTGCGCAACACCCTGAAGGTGTCAGATTGCGGGTGACCCTTGACCCCGGCAACCAGACGATTATCCAGCATGGTATCTGTAGGCACTGATACCGTCCTGGTCCTGGAGTATGTGATCAAGCCGTTACTCTCACCCCCAGCGCCATCCTCTACCCTTTGATCAGGGGCGGCGTTAGGCCGCACAGAGTCTGCCAGTTTACGCCGCTGTTCCTCAGCCTTGTTCAGTGCCTGTTGAATTCTTTCCATCTGGTTATCTCTAATTCGGTAAAATGATGGTAATTTCCGTAGTAAAACTTATTTGCCCTGGAACAGTGGTCAGAAGTCCATCCCAAGACGCCGCAAAACCACATACCAAAGGACATCCAGCGGCATAATCAGAAAATGGAATATCACAACGGAAGATAGCCCCGCGATCAATACACCAGCTATCAGCCTGCGCCTGATGGCAACCTTTTGTTCCCGCTCTGCTTCCACCTCGATGTATGGAATGGTAATCAACGGTGGCTCTCCGGTTACCCGCATAAGGCTGTGGGTGTCCCTGATGGCATCACTCATGGCCTCAGCTACAGCAACCGTCCCCACGCCTCCAGCCAGAGAGAAGATAAACCCCAAAAACAGTATTGCCAGTCGATTGGGTTTGGATGGCTTTTCTGGCACCAGCGGTGGCTCAATCAAGGAGAAGCGTTCACCTTTGTTCTCACGCTCCAGCGACTCGGCCAGTTCTGCCTCCAACTGCTTGGCCTTAACCTCTTTGTACTTACCCATGGCATTGTCATAGTCGCGGCTAAGGTCACGGTACTCACGTTCAACCTGCGGACTCTTGATCAGCCTGTCCTCGAAATCATTCAGCTTCTGCTTCAGTTCACCCCGCAACACATGCAGTGACCTAAGCTCACCTTCCGCTGCCTTCAGCTGGGTACGCAGCTGTATATAAATCGGGTTATCTGGGACAGTGTCCGCATTTTTCTCCTCCTGCTTCCTTACCTTCAGGGCTTTTTTCAGGGCGGCCTGCGCCTTCACCAGGTTACGCTGAACCTTCTTTACATCTGGATGCTTGGAGGAGTAGCGATCTCGCATGGCCGCTCTTTGGGTCTTGAGGTCCTTTATCTGCAGCCTGAGTTCTGCCGCCTCATCGGTAATACCAACCTCCTTCCGCAGGGCCGCAATCTCTTTTTTCATCTTGATAAAATCGGGGTGTGTGGCCGAGTAACGTGACGCCAGGGTGACAAACTCAGACTGCATCGTCTTCAATCTGTCTTCCGGCCCGAGAATTCGTCTACCGTCAGCAGAGATCATTTCAGTATTCGGGCTGATCTGTGCAAGCTCGGATGTAAGGTAGATTTTACGCTCATCCAGGGTCCTGATCTGCTGCGCCACATCTTTAAGCTCCCGCTCTGCCCGTTCCATAAGCTGGATGTTGAGCTGCTGCAGCTCAGGGAGATTGTTGATATTCCTCTCCTTGAACTCTGCCAGACCCGCTTCAAGCTGCGCCACTTTCTGCTCCAGCTTGGCGGATTCTGTGGCCAGAAAACCGGTTGTCTCAACCGCAGACTTAGTACGACGTTCCAGGTTCGCATTCAGAAACAGGGAGACTAGTTCACTGGTCACCTTCTGCGAGGTGCGCGGACTCTCATTATTGAAAGAAAGTGTGAATGCAATGGTTGCGGTGGTTGCTCGCCCACTGCGCGGGTCCACCACATTTGCGCTGATCATCTCCAGATTGACCTCTTCGCGCATCTCCTCCACCAGCAGAGACATACTGGTGCTCTTCCTTTCCTCCTTATACAGACCATAGTTGTTGATAATCTTGCTCAGATTGTCTGTGGTCATGACTCGCTGACTGATCATCTGAATACGTTCACCAGCATAGGAAGTAACGGTAGATCGAATGAGGTCAGGCGGTATCTCCTGCTGCTCAATAAGGATAGTGGCCTTGGATTGATAGATTGACGGCAGACCAAAAGCCAGCAGGGCACTGGCAATCAGTATCAGTACCGTAGGTATAATGAGCTGCTTTTTCCGTCTTGCCAGGATGGACAGGTAGTCACCAAGCCCCTTAATATCTTCCATTTCTTCCATTTCTTAATCCAGTCACCCTATCTAATTACCGCCAACCAGATGCAAACCCTGTAGACACGGTCTATCTGACTATGAACCACCCCCACGCATGGGATCTAAAATCATATATTGTACGGGTAAAACCGCAGAACCGACACTCCACACCATATATCGGCAACAGCATCCCAGTTCTTGAGTAGGGAATATAACAGGATGGTTGCCAAGCCCATCGTGGCGAGTCGCCACTCCCACAGGTGAACAAACTCACTCTTCTGCAAACAAGCGCCACCTGCTCCCTTCCTTGCACTGCGCGCAGCAACGCAAAGCCTTTTATTAACCGCCAGAGGCGGCGGTTTATCTGGATTCAATTACGGGGTCAGGGATCGAGTAAAACACCCTTTTCATGCACGCCATCCATATAGGCAGGTTACAGATCCATCCATCTGCCCAGTGATTCCCTAGGCCATACATACTCAAGGGTAAGGTATACGGCATTGGACACGGCAGCCCCTTCATCCGATGCAGTGTTCTCTGAACGTTGATAATTGTAGGAACCGGTTATGGTCCACCAGGGGCTCGCCTTCCAACTCAGTTTTGGCTCAAGATTGAAATAGGTACGATCACTACTGCTATCGTCACTGCCTCCAGCACTCTCATTCTGTCGCAAGGCACCGCTCAGGTTAAATGTAGTGCGAGCCGAGAGCTTGCGTTGCAGGGAGAGGTTCAGACTGGTGCTTCTGGTCATCTTGCCCTCCCCCCCTGCGCTCTCAGATGTATTGAGTGAGCCATTTATAGAGGTGAGTTCAAACTCCTTACTAAACCCCAAGTCAATTAACCTTCCCAGATCACTGGCTGACTCTTTGCCGCTGACGCCGATAAACTCTGACTTTGTATAGTTAGGCCCTAGCAGCAGATTTACACTGAAGGTCTCAGAAAACATGTGGTTAATTCCAAGCTGCACACTAGTTGTATCAAACTCTGTACTATCTGATGAATATAGCGACTTGCTTGCCACCGCTTGCAAACTCGTTCTCTCAGACAACTGGTGCTGCACCGAAGCATTGACTGATTTATTGGTATAATTACTCAAATCAGATGACCCTGCATCCTCATACTCAACTTGGGTGTAGTCACCACCCAGCCGGAGTGATGTGCGTTCGCTAAGCTCTCTATCCCAATACGGGCTTAATGATTTTGTGATTTTAAGCTTATTGCTATTGGAAAATCCGCTGAAATCAAACTCACTGGTACGGGTGCTTTCACGCTCATAATCGGCGCCTAACCCAAACAGGTTCAGACCAAACCGTACAGCGGATTTGAGCTTTAGAAACTGGTCATTGGTGTTAAGGAATTTATTATCATCAAATCGTCGGTCAATCATCCTTGCAGTGAGACCAACCTCACTGACCTCGGTACGGAAGCCAAAGGCAGCATCGGCAGTTAGATATGAAGTGAGGGTTTCGATTTCAGAATCAGTGGAGAGCTGGGTGTTATCGTTGTAGCCAAGCTGCATGCTGACAACCGGTTCAAAATACCACTTCTCTGCCATTGCCTGCCCCGAGGCGACAGTGCAACAAGTTAGGAGCGCTACAAGCCAAAAGCGGCCTGGAACATCTGCCATTGGTATTCTGATAATTGACATATCAGTTTTTGCGCCCATATGGAAACCCGTACAAGGTCAGGGTACTACTACAACATCCCCGGGCTTGAGTACTATATTCTGAGCCAGGTCCTTGCCGTTAACCACGCCCTCATAATGGAATGAAATCGATTTTTGAACTCCACCCACGCGGCGCAGTATTATAATCTCATTCCCTGCAGCAAATGGATTCAACCCACCCGCCATACTCAGGGCCTGCATCACATCAATATTACGATTAACCAGAAACTCGCCAGGCTTAAGCACCTTGCCCACCACGTAGACACGGTTGCCCAGCATCTGTTTGAGGCTCACAGTAACCACCGGATCAGGTATGTATTTGGACAGACGTGATGTAATTTCCTTATTTACATCCTGAACCGAGCTGTTTTTGGTCTTGATATTGCCAACCAACGGAAAGGAGATCCCTCCATCCGGGCGCACCAATACCTCTCGCTGCAGATCTGACTCTTTCCATACCGATATATCCAGGATATCTCCCGGCTGCAAAGAGTAACCACCCCTTGCCAGGGTATGGAATGACAGCGACATCAGACACAGGGCAACAAATACTAAAAAAGGCGATTTATCTTGCGATCTGAACATGATTTTATTTTCCTAAATCAATTTGTTACAGAATATAGTAAAAGTCAGACCTAAGGTAAAGCAATTCCCTAATAATTTTAATAAAACACGCCCACAAAAAAAGAGGGGCGAACCCCTCTTTTATCAAAAATGGCGCTATAAGCGCTATTTTCAGGAAACCAGTCGCTGCCTCCTCTTGCGCCCCATTACACCGAAGCCGGCAATGGCGGAACCAAACAACAGGATGGCTGGTGGTAGTGGAACTGGAACCTTTGACAGTCTCACGGTATAGCTGGTATCTGTGCCGAAAGCAGCCGTACCAACTATTCGCATCCACCAAAAACCATCGTCAAACACAGAAGCTGAGGTAAGTTGAAAATCGTGCGGGTCATTACGGATAATAGTCTCAAAGGCCGGGCCACCAAACGTTGCGGTCTCATGAAAGAAACTGACTACCAGATCAGCATTTGCCCCTAACTCGATAAAATCCAAAAGTTGTCCAGGCGCATCCAAAGCAAACTTGTACCAGTGCGTTGTGACCACCACAGGGGTCGCCAGTGATGGCGGATCCAGCTGATCGCCCGTATTGTCTACCATATCGGTGTTACTAGCGCCTGATAGAGATATCCAATCCGTACCATTTGTCGAAATAGCACCACCGGAATTTTTAGCTAGCGGAAGATCAATGTTACCTATGTAACCAAGGTAACTCTCCGTGCCTGGCAAAGTAAACGCAGCAGATACAGCTCCGACCAGGCAAAACCCCAGAACAAGTACGCCTATAATTCTTACTATATTTTTCACGCCTATTCTCCGGCCATAATTCAACTGCGCCACGTATATAACTAAAGCCCTTTGGTGAGCATTATTACAAAAACCACGTCCTTATGTAACCTTGTTTGTAGTCGGTATCTGCTAATGCAATCGCTTCTCACAACCCAGTTCTACCGCTACGACTTACATTTCACCCGAATCTGGTACATATTATGGTCCAGGTACAACTATTCATACATCCCTCATTTGAGTAATAAATCACCCATTATTGGGAACAAAAGTAGTTACCGACCCGTATCTCAAGCCGCCCGGTACACCATGCATACAAAAAACCGTAGATTAACCACACAGCAGATTATGTCTGATTCGGGGGTTGGGTTTGGAACCAGTGGCGCCAGAGGACGGGTTGAGGCAATGACTGACAAAATCTGTTACGCCTATACGTTGGCATTCCTGCAACACCTTGAAAGCACCGGGCAGCTTACCGACAACCATTTTGTGGCCATAGGAGGAGACCTAAGGCCAAGCACACCCAGGATCATGCAGGCAGTAGCCAAGGCAGTTACAGACCATAGCCTGACCGCCCTCAATTGCGGCCTTCTACCGTCACCCGCCCTTGCCCTGCACGGAATAGAGCAGGGAGTTGCTTCCATCATGGTCACCGGCAGCCATATCCCAAACGACAGAAATGGCATCAAGTTCAATACCCCGTCAGGCGAAATAACCAAACAGGATGAGGCCTCCATTCGACAGCAACTGGTGGAAATAGCAGCAGGTAAATTTGACGAGCAAGGACAATGTTCCAGCCCAACACCCATGCCTGCTGAATGCCATCAGGCCACCACCAGCTATCTGAGCAGGTATCTAGACAACTTCCCGGCTGGCTGCCTGCATGGAGTGAGGATAGGCATATACGAACACTCTGGAGTAGCCCGCGAGATATTAGGTGAAATAGTTACAGGCCTAGGGGCTAAGATAGTAAGACTTGGACGTTCCGACTCCTTTGTGCCCGTAGATACGGAGGCCATCAGACCAGGGGATATTGCACTGGCAAAACAGTGGACAAGCGAACACCGGCTGGACAGCATTGTGTCTACCGATGGTGACGCAGATCGTCCCCTGATCAGTGATGAGCAGGGAAACTGGCTACGCGGTGATATAGCAGGGGTTCTCTGCGCAAGATACCTGGGTGTAAAAAACCTGGCCACCCCAGTGAGTTGCAACAGTGTTGTGGACAAATCCGGCTGGTTTAACCGAGTGGTCCGTACCCGTATCGGTTCGCCCTATGTAATTGAATCCATGCAGAAGATGCTCGCCACAGGATGCAGCTCTGTAGCAGGCTATGAAGCCAACGGCGGCTTTTTGATCAGGGACCAGATACGGATTGGAGATTCGACCCTGGAACCGTTGCCAACCCGTGATGCAGTTATCGTCATCCTCGGCGTCTTGCTGCTGTCGAAAGCACAACAACTTCCAATCTCTGGGCTGTTAAAACTGCTCCCGGCACGCTTTACCGCCAGCAACCGGCTGAAGAACTTCCCCCTTGAGTCAAGCCAGAGGCTTCTGCATAGATTAAATCCGGGGGATTCTGGTAACTTCTCAATGATTGAAGATACGTTTGCCTCTCGCTTTGGCAAGGTTAAGCAGGTCAATCAGACCGATGGTCTGAGAATCATCTTCGAGAGCGGAGAGATCGCCCATCTGAGGCCATCTGGAAATGCCCCTGAACTGCGTTGCTACAACGAGGCCGACACAGAAGATCGAGCTAATGAGATGAACCGGCTCTGTCTGGAAATGCTGGAGAAGATGCGATAACAGATCCCTCCACGCCACCGGAACCCATCTGGCGATCTCGCCAGAAACGCTATGGCTTATTCTGGCCTACAAGCAGGCCAGACCTCGACATAGACGGGATAAGCACAGCACTCCTGGTAAGACAGATTAAATATCTGCCATAATTATGATTTAGCCCTCTACCTCTCGGTCAACGCCAACTGCTGGGCTTTGATAATGGGCTTCATGATGTACATAAATATGGTCTTCTGGCCGGTTATTATATCCACCGTTACTACCATACCCGGAATGATCGGCAGGTTCTTACCCCCCTTTGACAGGTGGTTCTTGTCAGTGCGGATAATCACCTTGTAATAGGCCTCCCCCCGCTCATCCAGCACCGTATCGGCACCGATCTGCTCCAACTTACCCTGTAATCCGCCGTAGATGGAGAAGTCATAGGCGCTAAACTTCACTCGAGCCTTCTGATCCGCATGCAGAAAAGCGATATCCGCCGGTCGCACCCTGGTCTCGATCAACAGGGTATCATCCAGAGGTACGATCTCCATCAGATCCTCACCCGGCTTGATCACACCACCGATGGTGCTGATCTTGATCTCTTTTACCACCCCCCGAACCGGCGACCGAATCTCAGTTCTGGCAACCTTATCTTCCGCCCCCAGGATCACCTCTTTGACCCCGGCAAGCTCCATATTACGTTGTGACAACTCCGCCAGACTCGCGGACTTGAAGTGCTGGGACTTCTCCTCAATACGCCGCTGCGCCTCTTTAATCGCCGACTCCACCCTGGGCAGGGCCAGCCGGGCCGAACTGATATCCCCTTCCAGATCATTGATTTGCCGCCTCAGCCGCAACAGGTCTATCCTTGGCACAATCAGGCTGTTTACCAGAGGCTCGGTAATGTCATACTCCTCCTGGGTGATCTTCAGGCTGGTTTGCATCTGTTCGGATTTACCCAGAAGTTCGTCCTTCTCCTGTCTCCGCTGATCCATTTGCTGCTGAAGGATCGCCACCTGGGTCTTCAACTCTGACTGCCGCGCCTGATACAGGGAAAACTGATCCCGCACGATTCTCTCATGGTCCTTCTTCATCTCCGCACTGAACACCAGCGGCTTCTCTTGCGTTTCCGCCTTCAGCCTGGTTATCTCGCCAATGAGACTGTAATACCTGGCCTTAAGCTCTCCAAAACTGGATGAGAGGCCGGTATCATCAATGCGCATCACCACCTGTCCAACTTTTACAAGCTGCCCTTCGGTTACCAAAATCTTCTTGAGGATGCCGCCTTCAAGATTCTGTATCACCTGCACCCGGGACGAGGGTATTACCTTTCCATCTGCATGTGTCACCTCATCCACCACGGCGTACCAGGCCCACGCCCCGGCCACCAGAAAAAACAGCAGAATGAGAAGCAGCATGGTCTTGGAATAGGGGCTTGGTCCCTGTACTGTTGCGGCATCAACCTCCAGGGCATACTCGGCATCGGACCAGGATTTCTTGGTGAATATGCTCACAGGGATTTCACCTCCTTGGCCGCCTGCTCACGGGTGGCGGACTGCGCCATATTCAGCACGTCATCCCTGGACTCGTCCTTTACCACTTTACCACTCCCCATGATAACAACCCGATTAACCAGTGAGAGCAGAGTTGGTCTATGCGTGATCAGAATCATGGTTTTGTCCGCCAGCACCGTACCCAGGCGATGCATAAACTGCTTCTCCGCCTGCATGTCCATCATGCTGGTGGGCTCATCCAGAATCAGAATTTTGGGGTTGGAAATCAATGCGCGCGCCAGACCGATTGCCTGGCGCTGTCCACCAGACAGGGTTTGGCCACGCTCTCCCACCAGCCAGTCATAGCCCTGGGGATGGCGGGAAACAAACTCATGTACCCCGGCAAGCTTGGCCGCCTCCAGGATCATGGCGTCATCGGCAAAGGAGGCGCCCATGGCGATATTGTCGCGTACACTACCCTGAAACAGCAGCACCTCCTGCATCACCATCCCGATGTGGGAGCGCGCATCCGATGGGTCAATCTGGCGCAGATCGGTATTATCCAGCAGCACCGAGCCCTCTGTCGGTTCGTACAGACCAGCAATCAACCGCGAGATGGTGGTCTTACCGGAACCCACCGGACCAATAAAAGCAACCTTCTCCCCCGGCCTGATATGAAACGATACATCCTCTATGGCCACCACATCAAACCCGGGATAGGCAAAACTAACGTGGCGAAACTTTATGTCACCATCCACATCCGGGCGACTGAGGAACATGGTGTTGGCGTCCCGCTCCACCGGAAGATCCATGATCTTATTCAGTGACTCCAGCGCCACCATGGCCTGATTGTAACGACTCAGCAGCACTGCCACCTGCCCCAGTGGGGCCATGGCCCTCCCCGAGATGATGGTGCAGGCGATAAGCCCACCGATACTCATCTCACCCTTCATTATCTGATATACGCCCAGGAGGATTACACCTACGGTTACCATCTGCATCACCGTCTGGGAAAAATGAACTCCGGTACCGGCGATCAATCTTGCGCCCAGACTGGTCTTGGCGGCTCGACCGACAAATCTCTCCCAATCCCCCTGCATTCTACTCTCAGCACCTAATGACTTTACTGTCTCCAGGGAGCCTATGGTCTCCAGTATTACCCCATGTTTTTGCGATTTCTGATCGACCTCTTTGGTTATGGCGCGCCGCAGCGGCCACTGCAGGATGATACCGGTGATAAGCACCAGTGGCACCGCAAATGCTGGCGCCAACACCACTGGACCGCCGATCATGTAGATAATCACCAGGAACAGAATCACGAACGGGAAATCCACCATCGCGACCAGCACGGCAGAACTGAAAAACTCACGCAGGGACTCAAACTCACGCAGACGGTTGGCAAATGCCCCGGATGATTCCGGTCGCGCATGCAGCTTGATATTCAGCACCTGCTCAAAGATTCTGCTGGAGAGGAGTACGTCGATCCGCTTGCCGGTGTTATCCACAAAATATGCGCGCAACGTCTTCAGGATAAAGTCGAACAATATGACAATAGAGACACCTATGGCCAAAACCCATAGCGTCTCTTCCGCATGGTTTGGCACCACCCGGTCATATACATTCATAACGAATAGGGGACTGGCCAGGGCAAACATATTGATCAGCACTGCTGCCAGCAACACCTGTGAATAGGTCGGCCAGAATTTGACCAAGGTACCCCAAAACCAACTTCCAGCAGTTTTGGCCTCGTCGGCCTCCACTCGATGCTTTAGTCCATAGTCAGGCTTAACAAATATTGCGTAGCCCTCATATAGCTGCTCGATGCTTTCCAGTGGCGTCACATCAACCCCTCCGCCGGATTGAGGGAATACCACCTCCGCCATGGGTACGCCGTTCTCCATAAACCGACGTAACAGCACACACACATCGCGCTCTTTCAACAGCAGCACAACCGGCAGGACCATATCTGGAATAGTGTTTAAACTACGCTTGTTTACCCGCGCAGAGAGACCAGCCCGGGCGGCCGCCCGAACAAACAGCCCTGGAGTAAGCCTATTGTCTTCGAGGGGCAGACCCGACCTGAGTGCATTAATGGAGAAAGGACGACCATAGTGTTTGGTAAGGGCAACCAGCGCACCCAACAGTGGATCTGCAGCTTCATTATCAACATCTGTCACCGAGAACGACCAGGAGGCCGCCCCTATGGGATCTTCTGCTACGGTTTCTGTTGCTGGTTTTTCCGACATTAAAAATAGGCCTGTGTCTAAATCAACTATTCAAGTGTCCCTGGCATGCTTAGTCCATCTTCGCATAAAGCAGTCCACCTGTGGTTTCAAACAGTACCGAATTACAGCTTCATACATGAGAACCTGAGGCGATTATGTCACCGATATGTAACATTCTCTATGGCGAACCGCTGCTTCAAACATTATCCCTGCATAAGTACGGCAGGCCCGGTAAGCACCTTTTTTATCAGGCTGGCCTGGCGATTGGTATCGGTCTTTGCAAACACCGACTTCAACTGCGCACGCACCGTGTGCAGAGTAACATTTCTTGCTGCAGATATTTCAGCCAACGTCTCACCCTGCACCATCCTCAATAACAAGCCCGCCTCCGATTGGGTCAAACCATAGACACTCTTCAAAGTATCTTCATTAATATTGAAGAACCCACCACCACTATCCATGAATATGGCAACACCCTGTCCAGCACTCTGTTTGCCAACAGACACCACCAACATGGTCAACACTCCACCATCCTCCCTGCTAACCCTAAAGGTATAGTCCTCATCTGCAACACCTTCTGCCTCATGGGATACTTTATGCACCAGACGATGCAAGGCTGAGTTTTCATCCGGGTCAATGACACAACAACGCTTGTCCTTGGAGATAAATACACCACTGCTGTTCGTACAGGTCTTTTTTGCGGCAGCGTTCATAAACAGAACCCGCGAATCCATATCGGCAAACATTATCCCGAAGGGAAGTGTGTCCAGGGTGTGCAGGGCCGTCTGTTCATGTGCAGCCTGGTTGGTTTCCACACCGCAGGAAGCACCAGCTTTAATTCTCTGAAATCTAGTTATGGCCGCAAGGATGCTATGCTTTAACTTAGCTGGCGGGCAATCAACACTGGGGACAACCTCTTCCACACCCCACTTTAACAGTGCCAGGGCAAAGTCGGCATTATAATTGTCTAGTATGGCCACTATCGGCCTCTGGCTTGAAATGCCATCAGGCAGTTTCAGACGTTCCAGCCAATCCCAACCGCTTCCCGCCAGAAATAGCAACAATAGGTCGGACTGGGCAATATCCGAGTCAGACACCTCTTGCAGTCGGGCATCCTGAGACTGCTTGGTCTGGGATAGAAACTGGATGCCAGGGTGCTCAGCAGATAAAGCTGTGGCACCATCCTGCATTTTGCCGCCAACACAGAGCACCCGGATTTTATTGTTGTCTTTACCTGTATTCACATGCATTCATCAGCCAAGGCCTGACCCACCACCTGAGGAAAATAATAATCTGTACTATCCCTGCCTGTATATCTTACCCCTCTGTATCGTCCAGAGGATTAAAATTCTTGAGAGACCAGGCATGAAATTTGGGGTATTCGACCAACGGAATGGGCTTAGCCAATAAAAAACCCCCTCTATCCACAGGGTAGAGGGGGTGCATCTCAGTCATTTGCAACTATAAACAGTCTAATTATCAGTTGGTTGTGGCCATCTCGATCGGAGTACTAACACCAAGCAATTGACGTAATTTGCCCGTGGTTGCAACCAGGAGGAACCTGGCGTACAAAGCAGAACTCTGCGCCGATACCAGCTTGGTTTCGGAGGAAAACAGTTCATTCTCTGAATCCAAGACATCCAGCAGGTCACGCTGCCCAATTTTGAACTCTTCCCTATAGGTCTCGGTAACCTCTTTATTCGACTTCACCTGGGCTGCGCGGATCTTTAGCTCCTCATCCCTACGCACCAAAGCGCTCCATGCCCTGCGTACCTCCTGCTCGATATTTCTCCTGGCCTCTGTCAGTTGTGACATGCTCTCGCTATGCCTGGCCGCAGCCGCCTTTGCTCTGGACTTGTCAGCACCACCACGGAACAGATTCCACTTCATCCTCAACATTGCGGAGTAATCTTTGTCGATACCCCGTGTACCATCAATGTTGTCGTTGTAGGTACCACCCACCTCCAAAAACAGATTAGGGTAGTTACCAGACTTGGATACGGTTATCCGAGCCTTTGCTGCATCCAGTTCGGCCTGGAATTTTTTGATCAGCGGGTTGGTTTCCATGGCCGAATTCACAGCCGCGCTTACACTGCGTGGCATCCGTGAATCACTAAACCTTGGTCGGGACACATTTTTCGGCATATGTCCCACCAGGCGGTTAAACGAAATCCTGGCCTTATCCAGGTCCAGACGAGTTTCCGATATCCTGGCCTGTGAACTGGAGAGCCTGGACCTTGCCTGCTGCAGATCTCCAACGCCCAACTGTCCGCCATCCACCCGTTTTTTTACATCAGCCAGAATTTTTTTATGTACCTTCAGGTTTTCCTGAGCCAGGCCCAGGATCTGCTGATGGCGCACCACATCAATATAGGAGAAGGATACGTCGGCAGCGATAACCTCTCCCCGATCGCCTATGTGGTGCCCAGCACCTCTGAGCTTGGCCTTTTGTTCATCTATAGCTCCTTCGCGATCAAAGCCATCAAAGATGGTCTCCCTGATTTTTAACCCACTCTCCTTGCGGTCCAGGGTTACACTGCGATGACCTGCGGTGCGAGTCGCGTTGTTGTCAGAATATTCTCGACCATAGGCCAGCTCAAGATCCACGGTTGGTAAATAGCGTGACTTGGCCACACCGAGGTCATTCTTTATGGCCTTTCTCAGGTGACGTGCTTCCTGAATGGTAGGAAATGTATTCAATGCAGTTTGTACGGACTGCTTCAGTGACTCTGCCGCTACTGAAGACGTACACACCATGGCCACCAAGCCCAGCGCACAAGCCTTACGTTTGATGTGATTTCCATTAACACACATTTGATTTTTCCTCATTATTATTCCGATATTCCCCAAAAATTCCCTGGTGGGAGAATAGACCGCTAACCTTGGCTGCCTGACTCTATTACCTAACCCGCGTTAAAGATTTATCACAACAGATCTATATCCTGAATCGTCTTGCATGCACTCCGGTATAGGGTATGGAGCACAGCCTATAGACATTAATACTCCAAAATACGACCAAATTCAATAGTTACATCGTATATTTATTGCAGATTATTACTATAGCGCCATATCTACTTGTTTTTTATACCAATATGCAATGCTTCACAAACACAACATCTAATCACTTGGCATCTACTAATAAGGGGTATACAGACCCCAGTTCAATCTATTTCAGCTATTTTGCGGCAAATTTAACCAGGAGGGGGGGGAGAGGAGGAGTGGAAACTGTAACTTGGAGATTTTATTTTTCCGTTCATATGCCAAGAGAAGCAACCAGGCACAATCAGGACTGGTCTACCGGCAGATCAACTGTGAAATAATCTACCCCGAGAGGGGAGGAATCAGGAACCTCATTGGTAGTGGGGTGCAACTGGGACGAAAAGGCCTTATCTGCAGCATCAGGCTTCTTGCCTGCAGGGCCATCGACGATATTCAGCATATCGAACAGCGCATCCAGATCAATGTTGTCGTTGACATTCTGCATAAGAAACCCGAAATTTTACCCATCACCAGCTGCCAGTCTAGCCTAAACCAGGCAAACATTTCTGTGAACGACATCCCACGTGTCTAGTAAAAATCCGGGCACACCAAGGCCCGGCGGAAGATCCCGCCGGGCTTGTTGATCAATTAGCTCTCATCCACCACCAGGTTACCATCGGTGGTCAACTGGGCGAGATCCAGGCCTGTGGTTCCATCCAGAGTGATGGAAAAACCAGCCGCTGCGGCAAGTGCCGAGCCAAAACCATCGCCAATGGTCAGGGTGGTGTTGCCACCCGACTCGTTAGTCAGCACCTCACGAGTGCCAACTCCAAGGGCATCAAACAGGGCATCCAGATTGATGATATCGCCCTCTGCGGCACTGAAATCGTAGATAGTGTCCATTCCATCCGTGGTGGCATCTTCAAACAGGAACAGGTCGCGATCAGCACCACCGGTGAGATGGTCATCACCAGCACGGCCGATCAGAACATCCTGGCCACCAAGACCATTCAGGTCATCGCCAGAATCGCCGGAGATAATGATGTCGTCGCCGTCCGTGCCATCAAGCGCGTAGGTACCTGGACCACTTGAAGGAATCTCTTCACGGGCATCCACCGTCACATGGGCATCATCCGATAACACGCCATCGGTGGCTGTGTAGTCAAATTCACCATAAGGGACACCGTCAATCTCAATCAGGGTTGTATAGTTAATCGGTGGCGTCCCTCCTACTGGTCCGCCATCTTGAGGAGGTCCCGTAACTCCTACGTCAGTCGCAAAACCGGTACCCACATAGTGCCAACCGGTAGTCACTGCCGTGTAGGCGATTGAAGCGCCAGTTGATATATCTCCCGTGGCAGACGACACCTGCCCTGTAGTCCCGTCCACAGAAATGGAACCATCAGCGCTAGTAACATCCCAGTTGAGATCTTTCTGCGTACCCAGCGGATCAGAGCCAGTACCCACGTTTGGATCATCTATCGCCAGTATCACATCCTCAGCATTCGCTCCCACATGGGTCATGGTGATGGTTTCACCTGCATACAGGTAGATGCTTGCGCCATCCCAGTCCGAAGGGGTTCCGCTAGTAGGCGCGATGGTGTGAAGATTGGTGGCAGCCAGATCCCAGTTCTGGCGAGTGACTTTTACTGGGTTAAAAGGATCGACTGAGACACCATTTTCGTCTGCTAGCCCTTTGGCAATAAGTTCATCAACTGCATCACCGTTATTATCAAAGGCATCAGCGACCGGGCCCTCAGCAAACCTGGCAGTGGTGTTGGATCCGTTAAATTCGGTGTGTCCGAGAGCGCCATCATTCGGATTGAAATTCTCTACTGTCTCAGGCTCAAAGTTGGACTGCGGCGGAGAACTTGGCCCCGGGTTGTCTACCGAGGTCAGATCCCATGGCCCACGCGGATATATGTCATTGTGGCGCAGGGCCACGTCAGGGATGTCAATAGGGTTACCCAGGGGATCACTATCATCCTGGATATTGTGGATCACATGGTCATCTATGGCCTCAAACGGCAGATCATCACCCCCCGGTTCTAAATCACCAGGTAGCTGTTCAAACCCAACCTGATCGGCAAGCTCAATACCACCCGCATAGGGACCATGCCCGATATCGTCTCCCAAGAGACCGCTGGGATCAGCGGTAAAGCCGGCACCACCACCAGCGCCATCCTGGCCACCAGCGCCAGTATCACCGGCTGCCGTTGCGATCTTGTCGTAATCCAGATTATCAATAAGCCCTACCACCTCAATACCAGGGATGACTGTGCCATCCCCCAGGGTCAGAGCAGGTGGAGCACCGGCTTGGGCCAGAGGTATGTAGTTAGGGAAGACCGCCTCAGTACCATCCGGGAATTGGACCACCAGATCTGCAGGATTGGCTTCACTCTGAATAAATTTCAAGCTTCCAAACTGTTCCATACCTGGTATCTGCAGTTGAAGCCCCAAATCCTGGCTTGCTGCAGCAGTTGAACCGTCTTGAGTGTTTTGAGCCATCTTGCTTATCTCCGTTCTGTCCACTTGGATAGGCATCCCGTGATGCCAACCTTCGAGTCCACAGTAACTAGGTTACCCTGAAAATTTGACCTACAGCTACTCGCTACCTAGCCTCAAATATGGTGGTAATTTTTAACCCAACAGCCTAATTGCACATCCCCTATTTGGGCTAAAGCCAAAATCTGGTGATATCAATCAGATGCAACTTAGGTAGACACCCCAAACCAGCTACAGTTAATCTCTATAGTTATCAGCCAGTTATCACACAACATCTCTTACAGCCACACATTAGAATAGTGTGACCTCGGTCACAAATCAGAACCAACCCAGAAGTCCATCGTCCGGCTTAATCGGTAGAAGTCAGCCGGTCCAGCCTATTCTGGCCTACCTATATAGTACCCCTGCACCCCATCCAGATGCAGCGACGGCAACAGCTCGCAAACCACCTCGGATTCCACCGATTCCGCAATCACCTGGATATCCAAACCATGGGCAATATCCGCCAGTGCCTGGATAAAGAATTGATGATCCTTATTCTGCTCCAAGGTTCGCAGATAGCTGCCATCCACCTTCAGATAGTGCACCTTGAGAGATCTTAGATACGCCAGGGAGCTGAAACTGCGGCCAAAATGGTCCAGGGAGAACATGGCGCCAAACCGGCCCACCCGCTCTATCAACGCCTTCAACTCCGACAAGCAGGCAATGGCGCCATATTCAGGGAATTCAAACACCAGGCGACTGGCAACCTGGGGGTGTTGCGAAAGCTGCTGCTCCAGCCATTCGGCAAATCCATCATCCACCAGGGATTGTGGAGACAGATTTATGGCAAACTTGGAAGCGGCTTCTGGCTCTTCCATCAGCACGCTGAGTACCTTAGCCACAACCGCCATATCTATCCTGGTGGCTAACCCCACACTCTCAGCCACTGGCAGGAATATCCCGGCAGAGATGAGTTCGCCACTATCCTGATCGGGTATGCGCACCAACACCTCCCGGTGCATCAGTTCGCGCTGCGCACAGGTCACAACCGGTTGATACAGCAGGGTTATCCTATCCTGCTCCAGGGCCTCCTCAATAAACAACCGCCACTCGGCGGCGGTGCGAATCACCCTGCTATCCAGATCCTCCGGTGCAGTGAGGCGCCAGCTGTTGGCCTCATTACTCTGAGCCGATCGCAGGGCCACATCCGCCTCGGAAAACAGCTGTTTCAGGCTCTGACGTCCATCAAAATAGGCCGCTCCAATATGGGCCACATCGGGCGATACCGGCCTCCCGGTCCCATACATATGAGACAGGACCGCGCTAATCCGCTGACACAAATCTTTAGACTCATCCAGACTACAGTCCTCCACCAGCAGACCAAAATCAGCGCCGGTGAGATGGGCCAGGGTGTGTTTGGGAACATCCACCGTTACCTTGAGCAGACCCTGGGCAACCTGGCACAACAGGTCATCACCGGCCTGGTAGCCCATGCGGTCGTTGTACTCTTTAAATGATTTCAACTGCACCAGGTAGAACGCCCCCCGCATAAAGTCCTCATCCGACTCTATGCGATCCGTAACAATATCCATGAAGCGACGCTTGTTATCCAGGCCGGTAACCGGGTGTTGGTAGGCCTGTTTACGCAGCCTGCCAACCAGAGATTCCAGCTCCGAAATCATTCGCTGCACCTTGACCGACATGCGATTCATGGCCTCCATGATACGTCGCAGATCCGGGGTTTGCGGCAGATTATCCAGCACCGGAAACTCACGATTACAGATAGAGTCCGCCTGCCACTCGATACGTCGCAACGGCTGTAATAACCAGCGCAACACCACCATCCCCAGCAGCAGAATAAACAGCGCACTTCCCAGAAACCACAGCGCCGTATCTTTGGCATTGCCCCAGAGCTGGATATAAGCATACCCAGGATGACTCTGAATCAGCACCCGGCCCGCCTGTGTCCAGCCCGACATCACCGACGCCTCTCCCACCGGCGTCTCCAGTGGAAAGGCGGATATAAACCAGGACGGGATTCCATCTATGGCGATGGGAAGCTCCAGCTTTTTCACGCTGTTACCATCAGCATTCTCAACTGTGAGCATGCGGTAATAGCCGCGGTCAAATATGGCATCTGACATGGAATCGATACTGGCCTGATCCCCCTGCGCCAGATGGGTGGAGATAGAGAGCCCGAGGGAGGTGGCTGCATCCTGGGCATGAGAACTCAGTTGCGTTTCCAGATAATCCCGGGTATTACGCATGCTGGTAAAGAAGGTGCCAAGAAATACCAACATCAGAAGCACAACCACCAACAGTGCCAATCGGCGTGACAAGGTCATCTTATCTCTCCCTGGTTTCTATTAGTTATCATTATTATCCTTCTCTCGTTTCATTCTGGTCTTTAGATCCTGCCAGAGATTAATCCGCTTTGATGTGCCAACCCGCTGGCCCCGGCCTCGGTTCTTGGCCAACCACAAACCATCACCGTTAAAACTGTAAACCGGCGCCAGATCTGCGCGTCTGGTTGCCGGGAGAATCCGTTTATTCAGATTATCCAAAACCAGCGGCACGGCACTCGGGCTTGAATAGTAGGTAAGCACCATGTGCGCCTGATCCAACTTCAGAGCCTTAACATACATAATCCGCATCTTGGAGTCAGGAACCCCAAGCTCACGCAAAGTGAAATATTTGGCAATGGAGTAGTCCTCACAATCTGCCGCCCCTTTGCCGATCGCCTCAATGGGTGTTGCCCAGTAATCCTTCTTACCCCACAGCCTGATATCTGAAGTGAACCTGAGCTGGTTAAAGAAGTTATTCACCATACCTAACTTCTCTTGCTCTGACCGGCCCCGATTATCACTCATAAGCTGTTGCCAGTTCCGCACCCGCTGCGCCGCAGGGGTGCCATATTTTTCCTGCACGGCCCGGATCACCCCTGGACCCAGCGCCACACCCTCGGCCAGGACCAGGGCAGCCGACAACCAGAATACGGGGATAACTCCAGGCAGCCAGAAGCGGCCGCAAGAACCTTTCAGGCGGTGAATCAGCCGCGCAATATATAATGATACAGCCACAAATCATCCCTAGACGTCACTATTGACCCGGCCCCATAATTATGGAGCCGGGTTAATAAATCACTATTTCGCCCGAATATTCAGAAACTTGAGTTTCAGGCATTCAATACTGGACCGGAATCAACCATAACCGCCCACCATCAGGTCTAGTCTTATTGTGCAACAGATCTGCCGACCACAAAAGCCAGCGGACATACGCATTGTTACAACCGAAGCATACGGATAGAATACTTGGTTATTTGAACCAGCCTGGACCAATTTTTCATGCGCACTTCCCAGTTCCCACTTCAAACCGTAAAGGAAACCCCATCCGAGGCAGAGGTTGCCAGCCATCAGCTCATGCTGCGGTCAGGAATGATCCGCAAACTGGCGTCCGGCCTCTATACCTGGCTGCCGCTGGGCCTGCGGGTATTGCACAAGGTGGAAGGGATTGTCCGGGATGAGATGAACCGGGCCGGGGCCCTGGAACTGCTGATGCCAGCAGTGCAACCAGCAGAACTGTGGCATGAGTCTGGCCGTTGGGAAAAATATGGACCGGAGCTGCTGCGCATCAACGACCGGCACAATCGGGAGTTCTGCTTTGGACCTACCCACGAAGAGATCATTACCGATCTGGCGCGCAACGATCTCCAGAGCTATAAGCAACTACCGCTAACCTACTACCAGATCCAGACCAAATTCCGCGACGAGATCCGGCCGCGCTTTGGCGTAATGCGGGCGCGTGAGTTCCTGATGAAGGACGCCTACTCCTTCCATGCCAGCCAGGACTCCCTGCAACAAACCTATGAGCAGATGTATGCCACCTACTCCCGCATCTTCGAACGTTGTGGGCTAATGTTCCGTGCTGTGCAGGCAGACACCGGCAGCATTGGCGGAAACGCCTCCCATGAGTTCCATGTGCTGGCAGATTCCGGCGAGGACGCCATCGCCTTCTCCACCGAGAGTGATTACGCAGCCAATATGGAACTAGCCGAGGCCCTACCACCTACCGTAGAGCAACCTGCACCACAGGCCGAGTTACACACCATCGATACTCCAGGGCAGCACAGCATCGAAGAGGTGAGCAAATTTCTGGGGGTAGACCCATCCCAGTGCCTGAAGACCCTGATTGTGCATGGCGCAGAGGAAGGCACTCTGGTGGCCCTGGCGCTGCGTGGTGACCATGAACTCAACCCCATCAAGGCGGAAAAACTTGAGGTGGTGGCAGAGCCACTGACCATGGCCAGCGATGAAGAGATCAAATCAGCCATCGGCTGTTCTGTGGGCTCCATCGGCCCGGTTGGTATCAACATCCCCTTAGTGGTGGATCGCAGTGCCGCCACAGCCACAGACTTCATCTGTGGTGCCAACGAAGATGGCAAGCACCTCACCGGAGTCAACTGGGAGAGAGACCTGCCACAATCGCAGAACGCAGACCTGCGCAATGTACAGGAAGGTGACCCCAGTCCAGATGGCAACGGCTCCATCACCATTGCCCGAGGTATCGAAGTTGGACATATATTCCAACTCGGGCAAACCTACAGCAAAGCCATGAACGCTACGGTACTGGACGAAAACGGCCGTTCCCAGGTCATGACCATGGGCTGTTATGGCATAGGTGTATCCCGGGTAGTGGCGGCAGCCATAGAGCAAAATCATGATAAGAAAGGCATTATCTGGCCATCTGCCATCGCCCCTTTCCAGGTAGCCCTGTTACCCATGAAGCTGAACAAATCACACCGGGTACAAGAAGCTGTTGAACAGCTCTATACCGAACTACAGGACGCCGGAATTGATGTGCTCCTGGATGATCGCAATGTGCGCCCCGGCTTCATGTTTGCAGATATGGAACTGACCGGAATCCCACATCGCATAGTAGTAGGGGAAAGAGGACTAGATGAAGGTACCGTTGAATACCGCGGCCGCCGGGAAACAGAAAACAGTATGATTGGGATTGACCAGATCGTATCCATGCTACGTGATCGCCTGGATAACGAGATCACTTGATATGCGAAATAACAAAATGCACATCCCAGAACGCAAATGAAAAACAACCTGCATCCAAACGCGGCAGACTGACACAACCAGGCAATTCTGATCGGTAAACGATCAGTAATTGGCATAACACAAGGCAGCAAAAATCATGGCAAAAGAAGCAAGCTTTACCCGGGATGAACTTATCGCCTGCGGGAATGGAGAGATGTTTGGTCCAGGTAACGCTCAATTACCCACTCCCAACATGCTGATGATGGATCGTGTCACCAAAATTACCGATCACACCGGAACCCACGGCAAGGGGGAGATCCTGGCAGAATTGGATATCACACCAGACCTGTGGTTTTTTGATTGCCACTTTCCCGGCGACCCGGTGATGCCAGGCTGCCTGGGACTGGATGCCATGTGGCAGTGCGTAGGCTTCTTTTTAGGCTGGATAGGAAACCCAGGTCATGGCCGCGCCCTGGGCGTGGGCGAGGTGAAATTCACCGGCCAGGTATTGCCTTCCGCCAAACTGGTCACCTATGAGATAAACATGAAGCGGGTGATCAGCCGCAAACTGGTACTGGGAGTTGGCGATGGCATAGTCCGAGTGGATGGCCGTGAGATCTATACCGCCAAAGATCTTCGGGTTGGGCTGTTTACATCTACCGACAACTTTTAGCCCTGACCCAGAGTATCCACAGGCTACTCATCAGAGAAGTCGGATGGTCTATGATTAATCTGAAAATGTGGCCAGTAGAGACAAATATAGCTATAAGTATGTGAACCGTCCCACAATCACATTGGCGTGCTAGTATTATGCAACGAAGTGGATGTCGAGGTCCGATAAGCGGGTGAGCCACACCTCTATTTCACGCCATAACAACACATGACCGGATAATTGATATTTCATCAGTACCGAAATATATGACAGCAGCGAAAGACAGGAAGATTTTACCGGCACAACTATTCAGTCAACTCCCCGCGGGATCTCTGAGGATTTTGCAGGTCACTGACACCCATCTTTATGCCGATGCAACCAAGCGTCTGGCCGGGCTAAATACCGACCAATCACTCCTGCAACTACTGCAACTTGCCAGGGACAGAATACTGCCTGCAGACCTGGTGCTTGTGACCGGCGATCTGGTGCACGACGCCTCCGCCATTGGTTATCAACGACTCAGAGATCACCTGCTAACCCTCAATACCCAGAGCTATTGCATACCTGGAAACCATGACCTCAACCCGGTCATGGCAGATAACATGAGCTGTGACAGCATCAGTACAGATGCACTCTCCGAACATGGAAACTGGCTTCTTGTCATGCTTGATTCGACCATACCTGGCAAGGTAAAAGGGCATCTGAGCAGCGATCAGCTAGAGCTGCTCAAATCGGCTCTGCAAGACCATCCTGAGTGTAACGTGCTGGTATCCCTGCATCACCATCCAGTCCCGCTCGGCTCTGCCTGGATTGACAACCTGGCCCTGGACAACCCGGACGATCTGTTCTCTGTCCTGGACCAGCACAGCAATGTACGGGGAGTGCTGTGGGGACACGCCCATCAACTGTATGATGGCGAACGCAATGGGGTAAAACTGATGGGCAGCCCATCCACCTGCATCCAGTTCAAACCCGCCCAGGATGAGTTTGGTATACACCAATCCCCGCCGGGTCTGCGCTGGCTGGCGCTACTTCCAGATGGCAGTATCGAAACCGGTATTGAGTATCTCAGCACCACCTCCCAAGAACTCGATCTGGACTCAGTAGGCTACTGAAACTCCCCAGACACCCATCCCATGGGCAGCACTGATTTACCTGCTATTATATCCGAATAACAGGGACCTCTATTTGTACTACGCGCACAACCGAATACAATAGCTCAAGGTCACAAAATATAATAAACAGTAGGGGCAACAGTGGCAAGAGAGAACAACACAATCCATCTCACAACTCCTGCGGCAGACGGGAGACCCGATCCTGACACCATAGTCAAGCCACAGGTCCTGCGCGCCTGGGTGGATGACCTCCCCTACGCCAATCCGCTGGGCACCGCACAGGCAATCCTGGCCTCACTAAAACAGCTGAACCGGCATCCAGACAAACTCTCACAACGCGCCGAGCTTATGCTCATCTATATGGAGCCTTTCAACCGAGTCATAGATATGGCCCGCAAACTAAGCTGTGCCATCCACGACGGCCAGAGCCAGGGTAGAGGTGACAGCGAGATACTTACACTGGCCGGGGCCCTCTGCACCGAGATGTCGTACAGTTTCAAACACATTGTAAACAACGAAGGCCAGCCCAATAAAAAAATCCCCCCGGAGGAGATTGCCTCGCATATACAGCTTACCATGCACTGCCTGTCACTCGGGCTGATGTTTGAGATGAGCTCGTACCACAAAGAGTCACGCAGCGCCTGGCGTGAGATATTCCAATTGCTGATGCAAGCACAACAGCTGGAAGTTGCCAACCTCCCCATAACCACACCACAAGTGGAGTATGAGGTGTCGGTACTGAACAGCTTCAAGTGCATCCTGCTTACCTCAATCCTAGACCCAACCAGACTCCGCCCGGAAGAGACCTGGGCCAGCTATGACTATCTACAGTGGCATGCAAGTGCCGCCCGCCTGATGCCGGCGGCGCAGGTTTCGGGGCATCACGGCAACTATCTGATGCCAAGAGATGGCATGACAAAACCGGTTTTATATGACCAGGAGAAGCCACCATATGACCCGGTCAAATACATGCTATGTGAAACTCACAAGCTCAATCTACAGGTAAACCGACACCTGGAGATGCTATCTACAGATGAGTCTACATTAATTAACGGCACTGAGAATCTGGCTATAGAGAACAAGAGACAGATACTGCGGCAAATGCTGCACATATGGCACACCAATCCCAAGCGTCGACATGAGCGCAGCGACAAATTCGACCGGCTATCCTGCGCCTTTGGAATGAGCTCTGTTTACCATTTCCTGAAAAATGGATCCATGAGCAAAGCAGCCTCAACAGCCGGACAGGAACAGAACAGCCTCAGCCAGGATAACCCGATCAATCGCCAGGGAGAGCCCAATCTATCTGACGGACTCAACATCTACGAATTCCGACAGGAAGACATAAGCGCAAGCGGCATAGGGATCCTGTCATCAGAGCAGGAAATCAGCAGCCTGAAGATAGGGCAACTGATCATAGTGGAAAGTAAAATTGGCGGAACACCTGGGCAGTTGCGAGTAGGCGTGGTAAGAAGAATCGTCAGAAGAGACCACACCACCAAAGAAGTGGGGGTGCAACACCTTCCGGGACGGCTGTTTCCCGCCACCGCCCTGCCCGAGATATTTGGCCGTAAACACCATGCTGACCTGCAACCATGTCTACTGTTGGAGTTAGGGGGTGATCACCCCAAGGCGATAATTACACCACACCTTATCTACCAGGCAAGCCGACACTACATCATAGACGTTACCGGTGGCAACACCAAACGTATCATCGCCGGCAAGCTACTTGAATCCACCTGCTGCTTTGACTGTTTCGAGTACGATATACTGCGGTTCAGTTAAACCCATTCAATCTGTACCGCTCACCGCATGTGAGTATTCACTCTCCGCCCCGAAACAGGGAGGCCAGCGACACAGACATAGCCCGGCTCTGATCCTTCTCCACCTGCTGCAGTATCTCCCAGAACGCCCTCTCCCCATCATCCGCCACCATCTCAGGCTGTACCAGCCGGGGAAAGGAGAAGGAACCTGCCCGGTATAGCTCAAGCAGATCTACCTCTGACATGTCCCGGGACAGAACCCAGCCACCGGTCTCTGACTTGACCACAAGTTGTGCCCTGGAAAGATCATCCAGCAGCGACTCCAGATGCTCTTCCGAGACCCCTTCCAACTCTCTGGCCAGCAGTTTAATGGACAGAAGCTCACCCACATGCTGCGCCTGCCACAACCTCTGCAGCAGCCGGTAGGCCTGGGCAAATCCTGCCCTACTTCCACCACTTTTCGCCAGATGCCACTCATCACGATAGATACCAAGACAGCAGGAAAACTCGGCCCCCAGCAGGGTAACCAGCCATGAAAGATAGACCCAGACCAGAAAGATAGGGATGGCGGCCAGGGCGCCATAGATGGCCTCATAGGCCGGAAAATGCGTCAGATAAAAGGCGAAGCCGCGCTTTGCCAGCTCAAACAACACCGCCGCCAGGACCCCACCGGCCATGGCATGACGGATGGGTACCCGCCGGTTCGGCACCACAGCATACAACAGGGTGAAGGCTACAGCAGATGCCAAAAGCGGCATCAGTCCCAACAGACGCGCCCCCACACCGAGGGTCTCTGCCGCATCGGATAACAGGGGGATAGAGACCAGATACGAGGTCACAGCCATACTCACACCAATCAGGAGCGGACCCAGAGAGAGTATGGACCAGTACATGATAAACAGACTCAATGGACGGCGTTTGGTCTTGACCCGCCAGATAGTGTTGAAGGCCCGGTCAATATTCGCCATCAACATCAACGCCACCACAACCAGAAACACAAAGCCGGCGCCGGTAAGTTGTGACGCCTTGTTGCTGAACTGCTGAAAATACTCCTGCAACACCTCGCCCGAGGCCGGAATAAAATTGGCAAATACAAAATCCTGAATCTGCTCGGCCACGCGATCGGAGACCGGAAACGCGGAAAATATCGCCAGCGACACTGTCATCAGCGGCACCAGCGACAGCAGCGTGGTATAGGTGAGTGATGCCGTACTGGGCAACCCCTGATCTTCAATAAAGCGCGCACCCAGCAGCTTGATAAAGTGCCACTGTCTTTGCATCTGCCTGGAGACTGTTTCCATCTGCACCATCCGAGGTCATTTCCTTAAGATTCTAAATATGGGTTAGAATTCACGATCTGAATTATCATACAGCCTTACCATTAACCCTGTCGCAGCCAACAACAACCATGCCAGCCACAGCAACTTTATATCCTAGCGTCCCGCTTCAGCAACCCTCGATTGCTGAACACGCCAACGGTTTTGGCTAATGATCAGACAATTCCCTCTGATGCTCGGGTCGAAGCAGAGCTCAACCCTGGGCAACTTCATCCCAGGGGAAAACTCGCAGGCGCTATCTGAAATTACGCAATGTACCAGAGAGCAACAGGGTGGTTATATCTACCTGTGGGGGGCTGATGGCAGCGGCAAGAGCCACCTGATGACAGCAGCCGCCAAAGCGGCCGATGAAAACGGCCATGCAGCGGCCTATATCCCACTGTCTCGTGCAGCAGAGCTCTCCCCCAAAATGCTGGCCAATATTGAGCAGATGGGACTGGTATGCCTGGACGACATCCATGCCATTGCCGGTAACCACAGCTGGGAAGAGGCACTGTTCCACCTGTTCAATCGCAGCCGGGAGCAAGCCGCAAACCTGATAGTAGCAGCAAACTGCGGACCTTCTAGCCTGCAGATTGACCTGCCAGATCTGGTTTCCCGCCTTGCATCTGGCGTCAGTTACCGGCTGACCCCACTGGATGACGCAACCAAACTGGAACTGCTGATGGACCGCGCCAAAAAGCGTGGAATGGAACTGACACCGGAGAGTGCCAACTACATACTCAAAAATTACTCCCGGGATACAGCAGCACTTCTGGCGCTCCTGGAACAGCTGGATCGAGCCTCTCTGGCAGCCCAACGCAAACTGACCATCCCCTTCATCCGCAGCATGATCACCGCAGAAAACTAATCCAATAGGTGTGGAAACGGAACCATTATCAGCATACTATTAACTTTGATTGCGCATGGTTAGGTATTTCATGGACGGTCGCCGGCTTAAACGAGCATCTCACCCGGCACTCACACCTGCGCCACCGGGGCAAACAAAAAAGCAACAAGCCCCACACAATACATAAAACCAGGTAATCCAACATGACTACAACATCTGCAAAGACAACAGCAGCAGTACTTCCCCTGATCATCACAGCAGCCATAGCCATTGCGGGGTGGGTCAGTTATTTTTTTGCCCAACAGGAAGTCACACAATCACAACAACAGACTGAACTTCTGACCTCCAAACTAAAAACCCAGGAAGAGAAGCGGAAGCAGACCCTTCCCACCAAATCACCTGAAAAAAACCAGCAGGCAGCAACGTCAGCTCTGGCAAATCCAGCTCATGAGAAGGCCCCGGAACCACCAAAAAAATATAACAGACTGTTAATGGCTGAGCGGAAAAAGGCGCTAAAGGAGAGAGATGAAGCCCAGACCAGGATCGGTGCCATTCTTAAGGATAATAAAAAAGAATTGGAAGAGAGACAGCAGTTAAGGCAGCAACTGGTTCTGTCAGCAAAAAACGTGGAACGGCTAAAGCAGCAGATAAAAGAGGTCTCCACCAACGTCCTGAAGGTACGTGAGCAGGAGGCAGATCGCTTCTCAAAATTAAAGCAACAGTTCGAGCAGGAACTAAAACAGAAGCAGATAACCATATCTGAGCTCAAGGATAGTATGACGGTGGTGAACGTGACTGCAGAGGTCCTGTTTGGCAGCGGTTCGGCCTCCATCAAACCCAAGGGGCAGAAGGTTCTTGATTTGATTGCAGAGTCCCTCAACAGCTATCCGGACAGATTGATCAGTATTGAGGGACATACTGATTCACTACCGGTGGCAAGCTACTCCCCATATCCAACAAACTGGGAGCTGTCATCTGCACGAGCTGCATCAGCAGCGCGCTATCTGGAAGATAGGGCTAGCGTCGCAGCAAAACGTATGCAGGTGGTGGGGCACGGCCAATACCGACCAACTGCCACCAATGACACAGCGAAAGGTAGGGCCACCAACCGCAGGATCGAGATCATAATGCTACCACCCAGCACCATGTAGGCCGCTGATGGAGGTTATTGCTGTCCCTTATTGTGGTCCACGGCGCGCCGGCTCCATACAAACACGTAGTTGACCCCACTCAGGATAGTGGTGGCCAGGGTAAGCCATAGCAGTCCCTGTAACATCTGTACCGGTATGGACCACAGCCCCTGATCCAGCACCACTGCAAGCACCAGCACTATCTGCACCACCGTATTAAACTTGCTGATCATGGTGGGTGCGGCATCCAGTTCGGCCACCTGAAAGTTATACACAAAGGCGCCGGTAACTATCACCAGGTCACGCAGTATGACCGCAAATACCAGCCATGCAGGAAGCAACTCCAACCATCCCAGGGAGAGGATGGAGAATACCAGCAGAATCTTGTCCGCCAGGGGATCGAGCAATCCGCCCAGTCGGCTCTGCCAGCCGTAGCGTTTGGCCAGGTAGCCATCCAGTCCATCAGAGATGCCGGCAATGGCGAACAGGACTAAGGCAACACCAAAGTTGTGTTGCAGTAGCATCCATACCACCGGGATCGATAAAAAGATCCGCATAATACTGATTAGATTGGGAATATCTTTGCCTTGCATATCAATCAGATTTCATATCTCTGGTTTAGGTTGGGCTGTACTAGCAGCAATTTAACTATTAACCCGGCAAGCTTATAGATGATGTTCAGCCTGTCCACGCTGGTTCACGACAAGGCGTCGGTACGCCACTGTAGTCAGTCTACAGCAAGTGCTGATAACGCAGCTCGTGGGCCAGTGTGGACAGGCCTATCTTTTGATTATTCAATGAGTAAGGGTCTTCAAGAAAACGCCAGCCCATCGTTGCAACTTTTGCTAATGGAGCGGCCATTAGCAAAAGTCGCGCCTTGATCTGACATTTTCTTGAAGACCTGAACGTCACCTATAAGGTTGCCGGGTTAATAATGCAATAGAACCGGGTGATAATAAACCTGTTGCACTGCAACTGTAAATGGAGCACGCAGGTACAGATCTCTCCACAGTTTTGAGAAATTTTTTCAAAAGCCCACACTGTTGGGTTTTCCTGCCCCCAATAAGATTGGTAGAATCCCGCTACTCATAACACAGTCGGCATACCCAACCCCACAGGCCAGGAGCCAGTAATGAACCAAGACAGCAACGACAGTGCCCCAACCTCACTTAGTTACCGTGATGCTGGGGTGGACATTGACGCCGGCAACACCCTGGTGGAGCGCATTAAACCCATTGTAAAGGATACCTTCAGACCTGGCGTGGTAACCGGCCTGGGCGGTTTTGGCGCCCTGTTTGAGCTGCCTCTGGACCGTTACCAGCAACCCATCCTGGTCTCCGGCACCGATGGCGTAGGCACCAAGCTGAAGCTGGCGCTGGAGATGAACCGCCATGACACCATTGGTATAGACCTGGTGGCCATGTGCGTCAACGACATCATCGTAACCGGGGCGGAACCACTGTTTTTTCTCGACTACTACGCCAGCGGCAAACTAAATGTGGATGTAGCCGTGGATGTGGTCAAGGGCATCGCCGAGGGGTGTAAGCAATCCGGCGCGGCACTTACCGGCGGTGAGACCGCTGAGATGCCAGGCATGTACAGCGCAGACGACTATGATCTGGCCGGCTTCAGCGTGGGCATAGTGGAGAAATCAAAAATCATCGAACCTGCCAGGGTAGAGGCCGGAGATGTGCTGATCGGCATGGCCTCATCCGGCCCCCACTCCAACGGCTACTCCCTGGTTCGCAAGGTGCTGGAGGTGAGCGACACCAACCTACAGCAGCAACTGGGTGACACCACCCTGGGTGAGGCCCTGCTGGCCCCCACCCGTATCTATGTAAAACCCCTGCTGGAGCTGCACAACAAGATCCAGATCCACGCCCTGGCCCACATCACCGGAGGCGGTCTCCCCGAGAACCTGCCACGGGTGCTGCCCGAAGGCACCAAAGCGGTGATCGACACCGACTCCTGGGAGAGACCGGAGGTATTCAAGTGGCTGCAACAGGCGGGAAATGTGCAGGAGTCCGAGATGCTGCGCACCTTCAACTGCGGTGTCGGCATGGTGGTGTGTGTATCTGCACAGGATGCAGAGCTGGCCATGGAGACCCTGACCCAGGCCGGTGAACAGGTATGGCGCCTGGGCTGGATTGAACAATCATCCGGTTCACCCGAGGTGGTTGTCACCTCCGGCGCCACGGCATGATGGGAAAGCTCCCACTGGTGGTGCTGATCTCTGGCAGCGGCAGCAACCTGCAGGCCATTATTGATGCGGCGGCCGCCGACCTGCCGGTGGAGATCCGCGCCGTCATCAGCAACAGGGCCGACGCCTACGGCCTGGAGCGGGCCCGCAAGGCGGGAATAGAGACCTGGGTACTTGATCACAAAGAGTTCGAAGATCGGGAACGCTACGACCTGGCCCTGGGTAATCTTATAGAGGAGTACCAACCGGGGCTGGTGATACTGGCCGGGTTCATGCGCATATTGACGCCAGCACTGGTAAGCCGTTTTCATGGATGTATGCTCAACATCCACCCCTCACTCCTGCCCAAGTTCCGTGGCCTGCACACCCATGAGCGCGCCATCGAAGCAGGTGAGACCCTACATGGCGCCAGCGTCCATTTTGTTACCGAAGAGCTGGATGGCGGCCCCCTCATCATCCAGGCCCGGGTGCCGGTTCTAACCGATGATGACCCGGACACCCTGGCAGCCAGAGTGCTGGTGCAGGAACATATACTCTACCCCACGGCCATACGCATGTTTGCCGACGGCTCACTACGCATGGATGGAAACGTGGTCAACCACCAGGGCAAACCTCTGGCATCACCCATACAACTGGACACAGAGAGGGTAACTTAACCATGAAACAGCTGCGCCACATGGGAGTGTCGCTATTGATCATAGGGATATTGCTCGTAACAACCGGCACCGTCCTAGCTCAGACCAACCCTTCACTCCACTCATTTACCGCCCAATATCAGCTCAAACGCGGCAGGATGATCATCGGCAAGGTGACCACCACTCTGCAACTGGGGCAGGACGGCAGCTACAGTTACAAATCTGTCACCATCCCAGTGGGAATCGTAGCCGCCTTCAGAAAGGATGAGATCACCGAACTGAGTCAGGGCCGGATTTTGGGGCAGAAGGTCATCCCCTCCAGTTACTACTTCAAACATAAACGAAAAAAACGCCCCAAGCTCAGAAAACTACAATTTGACTGGGGATCCAGGCGAGTGACCGCCCCTGGAACCAAGCCCGAGTGGAGCAGTTCCATTACCCCAGGCACTCAGGATAAGGCCAGCAAGATACTGGCCATGATGCTCTCCATGCGGCCTGCAACCACAGATCTAAAGATCCAGGTCGTGGCCAAGAAAAAACTGAAGAGCTACCAGATCAGCAGGGAAAGACAGGAGCAGCTGGCGGCCGCTGGCAGCAACTACCATACCATCAAGCTCAACGAAGCCAAGGTGGGAAAGCCAGTATCAACCCGCTTCTGGCTGGCGCCGGAACTCAACTATCTGCCGGTAAAGGTGGAAAGAAAAGAGAAGAAGGATACCTTCACCATGACCCTGGTTAAGTTCAGTCTCGGATAACCGGCACTTAGACGCAAAGCACGCTAAGAAACACATCTGAAATACATGAAAAAAACTTTGCGTCCTTATCGTCTCTGCGAGAGTCGATTATCAGCCTGGACCAGTCACTACTTTTTCTGAAGGGCAATAAATCTAAAGAATACGGCTCAGCACCTGTTTGAAAAAACCTCCAGGGGCAATTGTAATCTGGGCATTTTCCACATTGATATCGTCCAAAGCATACTCGGACACCTCCACCCCGGCCTCGGCATACATCTCCTTGGACAGCACCAGGTCGCTCTCCCAACGGGAGAGAAAATCCTCACTGGGTGATATATAAACCACCCGCCCCACCTCATCCTGGATCAGCTTGGAGGCGCAACGCGGACACGGCGGGTGGGTAACAAACACCGTGCACCCGGCTATATCACGCTTGGCGAAGATCATGGCATTCTCCTCGGCATGAATGGTCAGGTTAAGTTTGGTATCCCTGTCACTAAGACGTTCCGGAGCATCCATTACCCCTGCAGCAAAACCGTTATACCCCAGCGACACAATACGGTTGCCATCAGTGATGACCGCACCCACCTGAGAGGATGGGTCTTTGCTCCAGGCTGAGGTGTGGGCTGCCAGACCGAGAAAACGTGTATCCCATTTTTTGCTCATTTTTGTTCGTCCGCGTTTGTACGTTGCTGGCATTCTAAAGGAAAGCGTGGGGGGTGTCTGTTGTTCCGGTAGGAGACCTTCTATTTGAGAGGCAGCTGGTCGAGCCTTTGTTTTCAAAGGTGGTGTTAAACAACAAAACGACTGGATGCCAGATCAGGTCCGGCATGACGTGAATCTCAATCTTCAGGGAGTTGGATGCAAAAACAGGGACCCAAGCCCCGTCACCATTATCAAATCTATAACTCCGGTGGATCAATCTGCGTCATGCCACCGCTATCATTGTCGTGATCGCCACCACACAGATCCCAGTCCCTCTCCTCACACACCCACCAGAGGCCACCAAACGCCAGCGCACCTATGCCAACGTACTTCCAGTTGATACTGCTATGGGTGGAAGTAGTTCCATCGGCATTGTATCTGGTGATCTTCTGGAGCATGTTAACACCATTCAGCTTGAATGAGTCTAACTGGGTGCCGGTGAACTTCATCTCGGCATAGGGAATGGAGGTGAAAATATTCGCGCTGCCATTCCAGGTTGGCTCAACCCTGGCCAGTTGCAGACCGTAGCTGGGCGTTACTTTTTTACTAGCACCAAACGGGATATTGATATAGGCCAGCGGCATCGGCTCTGCGTATAGACCCCCTGCCAGCAGGTTGGATGCCGCCAGCAGCAGGCAGGTTATGAGTCTGGGCATAATTCCGTCTCCATATATGGTGGCATTTTTAGAGGATTCTACGACACCGCCGTCAGGCAGACAAACCAGGATTATATTATCTGACTCCAACCCATCCTGAAGCTCCCCGCAACACTACCACCAACGATGTATCAACAAGGAGGGTCAAGAAATATTATTTCATACTTCAATAGGATAGAACACCCACCAAACAACTCCATACTGGTCCAACACACACCGGATTTCTTGACGCAATGCACCAAACTCCATACCCTTTACTATCAAAATATAAATATGAATAGTAACGGACCACTACATCAACAACGCCTGTACCAGTTTATTATTATACTGGCGACCGTACTTATCGCCGGTTCAGCACTCCTCTTCTTAAAAGACTTTCAAACCCAGACCAAATCAGCCAAACGTGAACTGCTTGGTGTCAAATATGTACAAAAACTGCAAGCAGCAATGTTTGAGACACAAAGGGTACGCGGCCTGTATGAGATACTGCGGCATGGAGATCTGGGGGCGCAGGCTCCCTATGCGGAAGCCCGGGAGACACTAGATAAAAAATTTGAACATATACTCAGCGATGCTTACGGAACAGAGATTGGTATAACCCATCATCTTCGGGCATTACAGGCTGCAATCGGCAGGCTTCTGAATGAACTTTCCAGGGAGACAGATCCAAAGGCCTTCCAGCGCTTCACTCACCACATAGAGATATTTAGGGATCTGCTAATGCAGACCGCAACCCGGTCTCACCTGGCACTGGATACGGATGTAACAACCTTCTATCTTGCAGACCTTTCCACCAACCATCTGCCATCCGTAGTAGAGGCCATCGCACGACTACGCGGTATAGGAGCAGCAATAATTGCTAATGGCCAATACCACGAGACTGATCGACACCAGCTGGAGCGAAGCATCAAGGAAATACATCTTGAACTGGCCCACGTCGATAGGAATCTGCGCACAGTTTCCGCACTCAATCCAGAGATAGATACAGCACTGTCTAAACGTCTCAGCCGCATAGATGAAAAGGTGCAACATTTCACCAGCCTAGCCAGATCCACAACAACAATTGGCAACTCCGATACAGATGCCATGAGCTTTTATGGAATGGGCACCCAGGCCGTGGGTATATGTGATGCGTTATGCAGTAGTGTGCGCAATCTATTGAAGCAGATGCTTACCGAGCGTATCAGCGAGTTACAACAGCAGGCAGTAACAGTAGGCACAGGATTAAGCAGCGCCATGCTACTACTGATGGTTCTGGCCGTAGTGTTTTACCGCAGAGAAAATCACCTGGTGCAGCGGCTATTGGATGAGACCCACTTCAGCTCAACCCTGGTGGATAACCTGCCCAGCCTGTTCTACCTGATTGACACCAATGGCAAGTTCATACGCTGGAATCACGAGTTTGAACGCATCTCCGGTTATAGCAGTGATGAGATAGCCCGACTTCATGTCACGGATTTGATCGTGGAGAGTCAAAAGGAATATGTAGAAGGTAAAATGCAATCTATCTTTAGTAACGGGTCAGCAGATGCAGAGCTGGACATGCTCACCAAATCCTTAGACATCATCCCCATCTATGCCACCGGTTTACAAGTAGAACTGAAGAACAGGCCCTACCTCGTTGGCTTTGCTCTGGATATAACAGAACGCAAACTGATGGAGGCGCAGCTTAAACAGACCGCCATCACCGATAGGTTGACCGGGGTATTCAATCGCGCCAAATTCAATACTGATCTAAAACAGATTGTAAAACAGGCACAGCGTTATCAACGCACTTTTTCCCTGATTGCCATTGATATCGACAAGTTCAAACATATCAACGACACCTACGGCCATGGCGCAGGAGATGAGGTAATTCAAGAGGTTGTCAATACAATCAAAGACCGGATCCGGCAACCGGACGGCATCTACCGTTATGGTGGCGAGGAGTTCCATGTAATATTGCCAGAAACCAATCTGGAAGGCGCCTTCTTGCAGGCGGAGCGGCTGCGCCAGGCAGTTAGCGAATACAAATTCAATTACATAGGAACGGTGACCATAAGTCTGGGTGTGGCTGAATATCGTGCGGGCGAAGCCCTGCATGTACTACTGAAACGGGCAGATGACTCGCTCTACGCGGCCAAAGTTGCCGGCAGGAACCGGGTGGACATGAGCCCGGCGTAAATCGGCAACCACAAAATGACGGATCAGGATGCAGCAATCATCCACCACCCACAAAACAGGTAGTATGAAGCGGGTCCCTGGACGGGGCCAAAATATCCACCCATCATCAATTTAGCCTGTGGGAGGCGCGTCCCGCGCCGACGGAATATGGCAAGCTGATTGCCAACTCCATCGTGCCGAATCGCCACTCCCACAGGTGAACAAACTCACTCTTCTGCAAACAAGCGCCACTTACTCCCTTCCCTGCACTGCGCGCAGGAAACGGCAAAGCCTTTTAGCAGCTCACCGCCAGGGGCGGTGGTTTACCTGGAGCCAATTAAAAACCCCGGGAAGCATAAACCTCCCAGGGTTTTACCAAGCTCAGCGTTACTAACTTAGTTGTTCTGGATCACAATGCTCGGGAACTTGGACGCATAGCTCTTCGCCTGCTGTGACAGCTTGGCTGCCGTCTTGCGGGCAATTTCCCGATAGATCTGGGAGATACGGTGATCCGGTTCTGCAACTACGGTAGGTTTACCACCATCGGTCTCTTCACGAATACGAATATCCAGTGGCAAGGCACCCAGGAAATCCACCCCGTACTGCTCGGCCATGCGCGAACCACCGCCTTCACCGAAGATATGCTCCTCATGATTACACTCGGAACAGATATGAATACTCATATTCTCCACGATACCGAGAACCGGAACCTCTACCTTCTCAAACATCTTGAAACCCTTACGGGCGTCCAGCAAGGCTATGTCCTGTGGCGTGGTGACGATTACCGCACCAGAAACCGGCACCTTCTGAGCCAGGGTGAGCTGGGTATCACCGGTGCCAGGTGGCAGGTCAATCACCAGATAATCCAGGCTGTCCCAGTTGGTATCATTCAACAGCTGTTCCAGGGCCTGGGTGACCATGGGGCCACGCCAGATCATTGGGGTCTCTTCATCCACCAGAAAACCGATGGACATTGCCTGCAGGCCATAGTTTTCCATTGGCTCCAGGGTCTTGCCGTCCTTTGATTCAGGCTGACCGGAAATACCCAGCATGCGCGGCTGGGACGGACCATAGATATCGGCATCCAGAAGACCTACCTTAGCGCCTTCTGCTGCCAGGGCCAGGGCCATGTTTACCGCCGTGGTGGATTTACCCACACCACCCTTGCCAGAGGCAACGGCAATAATGTTCTTTACGTTATCGATTGGCTTGAGTGATTTCTGCACCGAGTGGGCGCCCACCTCCCACTTCAGCTCTACCTCGGCAGCACTGACTCCGGCAACCGACTCCACTCTCTCTTTTACTGCGGCAATCAGCTCATCCCGGAAACCATCGACCGGAAATCCCAGCTCAACACTGATCTTTACCTTGTCGCCATCGATTGAAACATCCTTAATGGCCTTGGCCTCAACCAGATCCTGCTCCAGGTGGGGCTCCACAAAGCCCTTGATTGCTTCTTCTATCTGCTCACGTGTCAGTTCAGACATAATTCGTTTTCTCCTGCCGACCGGTCAACACCGGCGTATATTAGAGTATTACCATAAATATATGGAGCGCAGTTTACACCAACAGCGCTCCATTTCCCAACCAAAATAGTTGGTCTTTTGAAATCTTTTGCAATTCTTACAGAATTCTGTCGCCGGATTGACCGAGCCGGGCTTTTGTGACGATTAACGGTATATGCGCCACCTACCGATAAATAAATCGGCCACTCCTTAGATGTTCGTAGAGAATGATATGTGAAATAATCCCCCGTTTACAGATAAAACAATGTCGCCGGTAAATATTCAACAATGAGCAATAAACAACGAAAAATCCTGGTCACCAGTGCCCTGCCCTATGCCAATGGCCCCATCCACATAGGTCATCTCGTAGAGTATCTTCAGACCGATATATGGGTACGTTTTCAGAAAATGCGAGGGCATGAGTGCATTTATGTGTGCGCCGATGATGCCCACGGCACCCCGATCATGCTGCGAGCACGCCAGGATGGCATTGAGCCGGAGGAGTTGATCGCCCGTGTAGCCCATGAACATCAGGCAGATTTTGCCGAGTTCCATGTGGGTTTTGACAACTATCACTCCACCCATTCGGAAGAAAATAAAGAGTATGCCTCTCTGATCTACCAGCGCAACAGCGATAAGGACCACATCCACAAGCGCACCATCACCCAGGCATACGACCCGGTGGAGAATATGTTCCTGCCGGACCGCTTCATCAAGGGTGAGTGCCCCAAGTGCGGGGCCGAGGACCAGTATGGCGACAACTGTGAGGCCTGCGGGGCCAGCTACTCACCCAGTGAACTAAAGAACCCAACCTCAGCTGTGTCCGGCGCCACCCCGGTAGACAAAGAGTCTGAGCACTACTTCTTCAAACTGGGCGATTTCGAACAGATGCTCAAGGAGTGGACCCATGGCGGCCATCTACAGAGCGAGGTGGCCAACAAGCTGGATGAGTGGTTCGAGGCCGGGTTGCAGGAGTGGGACATCTCCCGCGATGCCCCCTACTTCGGGTTTGAAATCCCCGACCACCCGGGAAAGTTCTTCTATGTGTGGATGGATGCACCCATCGGCTATATGGCCAGCTTCAGAAACCTGTGCGACAAGACCGAAGGTCTGAACTTTGATGAGTTCTGGGGACCAGAATCAGAGACCGAGCTGTACCACTTCATCGGTAAGGACATCATCTATTTCCACGCCCTGTTCTGGCCGGCCATGCTGCACGGTGCTAACTTCCGCACCCCCAGCGCCATCTTCTCCCACGGTTTTCTCACCGTGGACGGGCAGAAGATGTCCAAGTCCCGTGGCACCTTCATCAAGGCCCGCACCTACCTGGACCATCTCAACCCAGAGTATCTGCGCTACTACTTTGCCGCCAAGCTGAGTGCCGGGGTGGAGGATATCGACCTCAACCTGGAGGACTTCAGCGCCCGGGTAAACTCCGATCTGGTGGGCAAGGTGGTAAACATCGCCAGCCGCTGTGCCGGGTTCATCAAGAAGCGATTCAACGGCACCCTGTCTAACAACATTGCCGAACAGGAGCTGTTTGACCGGTTCATTGCCGCCGGAGACTCCATCGCCGCCCGCTACGAGGCACGGGAATTCAGCCACGCTGTACGCGAGATCATGGCCCTGGCCGACCGCGCCAACCAGTATATAGATGAGAAGAAGCCCTGGGTGATGGCCAAAGAAGAGGGCAAAGACCAGGAGCTGCACGACGTCTGCTCCATGGGCATAAACCTGTTCCGGGTCCTGATGGGCTACCTGCGCCCGATACTTCCGGCCACCGCCGAGAAGTCTGAAGCATTTCTACAGATCGAGCCCATGAGCTGGGAGTCCATAAAGCAGCCACTAACCGGACACGCCATCGCCAAGTTCAAACCCTTGATGACTCGTGTTGAAGCCCCACAGATCGAGGCCATGGTTAACGACTCCAAGGACGATCTTGCCGCCCAGACCCAGGCTCAAGCAGAAAAACCCAGCGGTCCACTGGCGGATGACCCTATCGCCGACACCATTGAGTTCCCGGATTTTGCCAAGGTGGATCTGCGGGTGGTGAAGATCATCAAGGCAGAACATGTAGAGGGTGCAGACAAGCTGTTGCAGCTGACCCTGGACCTGGGTGGAGAGACCCGCAACGTATTTGCCGGCATCAAATCCGCCTATGCTCCGGAGGAGCTGGAAGGAAAACTGACAGTAATGGTGGCCAACCTGGCCCCACGCAAGATGCGCTTCGGCATCTCCGAAGGCATGGTACTGGCAGCCGGACCTGGTGGTAAGGATCTGTTTGTACTCAATCCAGACGAAGGTGCACTGCCTGGAATGAAGGTAAAATAGCTAAGCAATATCCAGGGCCCGAGTCAAACTACACACTTTGCTAGCTAGAATATAACTAGAGCAGCCAGGATTGGAGTCAAATTTGATTCCAATCCTGGCTGCTGGTTTCTGGTTATTTTCTCCAAATCACTACCAACCACTCAGCCGACTCTGCCCCGGTTATTTACATTGCCCAGCCACCTAATTCCCTATAGAATATGCTGGATTAAATAATAAAGATCTACCATAGAAGTTGGGAATTACGGGGATGGCAGTACATAAAAAATTCTCTAGTCTGCCCTCAAGACTAGCTCTCAGTGCTGCAGTAGCGACAGCAATGCTGAGCGGTTATGGCGGGCGTAAATCTTATGCCGGCAGTTGTATAGGTGCAGGTGGTGTCTACTCCTGTTCTGGGCCAGCTGCACCTGGTGACACCACCCAGACCCTTAATGGCACTCCGCTCACCGTCACTACAGACCCTGGCTTTGGCATTAATAAAATCGGATCCGGGAACGCCTTCACCCTGACTGGTACTGGCGGTTTGACCTTCACAGATAACCACAGTTCATCGATTTCTAGCCACTACTACGCGATTTATGCCCGCAATGAGACAAGTGGGGCCCTGTCCATAACCTCCACCGGAATGGTTACAGCAGGATCCCATGGGATTGTTGCCCATAATTCAGGTACAGACCTGGCCATTAATACAGCGGCACTCTATGGCAACCTCCACGGGATTTATGCCCGCAACACCGGAACAGGAGCCCTGTCCATAACCTCTACAGGTTTGGTTGATGCAAACAACCTCAACGGGATTGATGCCCTCAACTCAGCTGCAGGTACGAATCTGACCATCAACAGTGCCGCAGTTACTGGTGGCTACAACGGGATTTTTGCCCGCAACCAAGGCGATGGGACCCTCTCCATAACCTCCACCGGCACAGTTACAGGGTCCTACGATGACGGGATTTACGCCCTCAACAGCGCTGCCGGTACGAGTCTGACCATCAACGCAGCGGCGGTCTCTGGTGACGATCGCGGGATTTGGGCCTACAACAAGGGCAGTGGTGACCTGTCAATAAACTCAACCGGTGCAGTTACGGGATTTACTGATGACGGGATTTTTGCCCGCAACACTGGCAATAGCGCCCTGTCCATAACCTCCACCGGCACAGTTACAGGATCCGGCGGTGACGGGATTGATGCCCTCAACTCAGCTGCAGGTACGAATCTGACCATCAACACAGCAGCAGTCTCTGGTAAATACTACGGGATTTTTGCCCGCAACAGTGGTAGTGGCGCCCTGTCCATAACCTCTACCGGCATGGTTGCAGGAGGCACCGGTAACGGGATTGATGCCAGTAACTACGGTACGGATCTGACCATCAATACAGCGGCGCTCTATGGCGCCTACCACGGGATTTTTGCCCGCAATAACGGCAGTGGAGCCCTGTCCATAACCTCTACAGGTTTGGTTGAAGGAGACAACTTCAACGGAATTGATGCCCTCAACTCAGCTGCAGGTACGAACCTGACCATCAACGCAGCCGCTGTCTCTGGTGACGACCAAGGGATTTGGGCCCACAACCAAGGCAGTGGTGACCTATCCATAACCTCAACAGGCTTGGTTGAAAGTCTAAACCTCAACGGGATTGATGCCAGCAACTCAGGTGCAGGTACGAACCTGACCATCAACAGTGCTGCAGCCACAGGTGGCTACCACGGGATTATTGCCAGCAACCAAGGCGATGGAGCCCTGTCCATAACCTCTACAGGTTTAGTTGAAGGAGTCAACATCAACGGGATTAATGCCCTCAACTCAGGTGCAGGTACGAACCTGACCATCAACAGTGCTGCAGTCACTGGTCACAACAACGGGATTTTTGCCCGCAACCAAGGCGATGGAGCCCTGTCCATAACCTCTACAGGTTTGGTTGAAGGATCAGTGTACGATGGGATCTACGCCCACAACAGCGCTGCCGGTACGAGTCTGACCATCAACGCAGCGGCGGTCTCTGGTGACAACCAAGGGATTTGGGCCATCAACCAAGGCGATGGTGACCTGTCCATAACCTCAACAGGCTTGGTTGAAAGTCTAAACCTCAACGGGATTGATGCCAGCAACTCAGGTGCAGGTACGAACCTGACCATCAACAGTGCTGCAGCCACAGGTGGCTACCACGGGATTATTGCCAGCAACCAAGGCGATGGAGCCCTGTCCATAACCTCTACAGGTTTAGTTGAAGGAGTCAACATCAACGGGATTAATGCCCTCAACTCAGGTGCAGGTACGAACCTGACCATCAACACGACAGCAGTCACCGGTGATGTCCATGGGATACATGCCCGCAATTACGGTTCTGGCGCTCTGTCCGTAACCTCCACCGGCATGGTTACAGGAACCACCAATGACGGGGTTGATGCACGTAACTCCGGCTCGGATCTGACCATCAACGCAGCAGCTGTATCTGGCCACTACCACGGGATTTATGCCCGCAATGACGGAACTGGCGCCCTGTCCATAACCTCAACCGGCGCAGTTACAGGCTCAACAGATGACGGGGTTTATGCCTATAACTCTGCTAATAGTAGCGATCTCACCATAAATACGGCGGCAGTTACTGGGGGCAGTTACGGAATTGAGGCCCGCAACAATGGCTTAAATCTGACCATCAACACAGCGGCAGTCACTGGTGGCGACGTCGGGGTTGTGGCTTTCAATCAAGGAAGTGGTGCTGTATCAGTAACCTCCACAGGTCAAGTCACAGGAACCAACGGTAGTGGTATTTGGGCCCACAATTACGGTACAGGTACGAATCTGACCGTCAATATGGCGGGGGTTACTGGCGATGGCTTCGGGATTGTGGGCATCAATCAAGGAACTGGTGCCCTGTCAATAACCTCGACAGGCACAGTTACAGGAACCAATACTATAGGGATTCTTGCCTACAACGAAGGTACGGACCTGTCGATAAATACAGCTGCCGTCACTGGGAACAGATACGGTATTGATGCCCGCAACTACGGGATAAATCTGACCATCAACACAGCGGCAGTCACTGGTGGCAACATCGGGGTTGTGGCTTTCAACCAAGGAAGTGGTGCTGTGTCAATAACCTCCACAGGCCAAGTCACAGGAACCAACGGTAGTGGTATTTGGGCCCACAACTACGATACAGGTACAAATCTGACCATCAATACAGCGGGGGTTACCGGCAATGGCTTCGGGATTGTGGGCATCAATCAAGGAACTGGTGCCCTGTCAATAACCTCGACAGGCACAGTTACAGGAACCAATGTTGTAGGGATTCTTGCCCACAACGAAGGTGCGGGTAGTACCACTATAAACACCTCTGGTGCTGTAATGGGTAACACTGGCATCACAATTGTCCGTACCAACAACGCCCCTGCAACCATTAACAGTTCTGCTGCGATTACCGGCACAGGTGGTTTTGCAATTGATCTGCAGAGCGATGGCAATGACGTGGTCAACCTCGGTCCAGGATCGGTTATAAACGGCGCGATCGATTTCGGTAATGGCAATGACGGCATGGGTGGCACCAACCCGGATGATATTGACACCCTGAATGCACTTCCTGGTTTCAGCGGTGTAGTTACTTTTGCTGACAACCAGGGTGACAGTGACCTGGAAAGCGCACCGGAAATAGTCAGTTCCAATATTATTCTGACCAACGGAGGCCTGACTGCGGCCTTGAGAGCCCCACAAAGGCCAGGTTGCCAT
>CAZVME010000010.1:0-60198 GCA_964628835.1 uncultured Gammaproteobacteria bacterium
GCCTTGGTGGTAAAGAAGGGCTCAAAAATATACTCCTGCATATGGTCTGGGATGCCCTTGCCGTGATCCATAATCTCTATCTTCACTTCATTGGTATGGGCCGAGGCGAATATCTCTATGCTGTCACCCTCCTGCGAGGCGTCGCAGGCGTTGGTGAGCAGGTTCACCAATACCTGTGATAACCGCTGCTGATCTCCAGACAGAGAGAGATCATGGGGGCAGTGGGAAATACACTCTATCTGTTTGCTCTTATGGGTAAGTTGTACCAGCCGTACCGACTCTTCGATCACCTTCTCCAGAATGAAGTGGTCGTGGTCTGTCCCAACATTGCCGCTGCGGCTGAAATTCATCAGGGACTTGACGATATTGGAGATGCGTCTGGTCTGTTGCAGGATAGCCTCGATGCTCTCGCTCACCTGTGCCGGGTCCTGCTCCTCCCGTAGGTTCTGGGCCAGTGAGTGGATGCCGGTTACCGGGTTGCCGATCTCATGGGCCACCCCTGCCGCCAGACGCCCTATGGATGCCAGACGGTCGGTGTGGGCCAGCTCCGCTTCGAGTATCTCCAGATCAGTGAGATCCTCCAGCAGCATTACCAGACTGCTTCGGCTGCTGTTCTCCGACTGCTGTGGCTCCTGTTCCAGCACTGTTGCCTTGTGCAGGTTGAACCAGCGTGGACGCCCATCCAGGCTGGTCTCCATGTGGTGGATATGTGAGTCCTGGGCCACGGCGAATCCAGCCAAAAGGTCGCCCCATGGTGCGGGCAGGGATTTGAGCCCTCTGCCTATGGCATGATGGCTGGGGACACCGCTCATGTTCTCCAGTGCCGGATTCCATATCACCACCGAGTGGTCAGCCTCAACCGCGCACACCCCCAGCGGCAGGTCCAACAGGATCTGCTGGTGATAGCGGCGCATATTATCCAGATCGGCGGTGAGACCGCGCAGGCGCGAACGTGATTTCGCCAACTGCTGTTCCACGTAGTTCATGGAGTCGGCCAGTGCGGTCTTGGCTGCGCTATCCATCTCCAGGCGTTGGTTGATGATCATGTGCGCCATATGTGGCCCCACCAGACCGGACAGATTGCGTTCAATGCGTTCGCGCAGACGGCGCAGCTCACTGGACCTGGTCTCCTGGGGAGACATATCCAGATCCCGTAGCGCCTGCGCCACCTCCTTGTCGGCGGTCTGCCTGCCGATGGTCCCGGCCAGGCCGTCGGTAAACTGTTCCGGGGAGCTGGCTGTCACCACACCGTAGAGCTGGGTGGGTGCGCCGCTACGGCAAGCCTGCGCCGCCTCCTGTTCGCCCCTGGATTGATTCGAGAGCAGTGAGACCACAACAAACAGGGTGCTGTTGAGGGCCAGGGACCAGAAGGTGGTGAACTCCCAGTAACTGAGGCCTGACATCTCGCGCAGGGTCGGCAGGTCAACGCCGGAGGTGATAAACCCGGATCTTTCCAGTAGCGGGATTAGCAGGGTTATGCTCCACACAGCAATGCCGCCCAGCAGTCCCATGATAAAACCCAGGCGGGTGGCGCGACGCCAGAACAGGACGCCAACGATGCCCGGCAGGAACTGGGCCACCGCCACAAATGAGATCAGACCAAGTTGCACCAGACCCTGGTTGTGTTCCAGCAGTTGATAGAAACCGTATCCAGCCGAGATGATGATGGCGATCAGGGCGCGCCGGCCCCACAACAGCCAGCGATACAGGTCCACCTTGGGGTCAGGGTAACTGGCCGGCAGCAGCAGATGGTTCAGACTCATGGATGAGAGGGCCAGGGTGGTTACAATTACCATGGCGCTGGCAGCCGAAACGCCGCCAAGAAAGGTCATTATCGGCAGCCAGGATGTTGTCTCTGATATTACGATCCCCAGCACGTAATAGTCTGGGTCTATCTCCAGATTCAGGCTCTGTCCCGCCCACAGGATAGGCGGAATGGAGAGGTTGAGCAGAAGAAGAAACAGGGGAAAGCCCCAGCTGGCGGCATTGATGGAGCGGGCCGACAGATTCTCGGCGAAGGCCATATGAAACTGACGCGGCAGCAGAAAAGCGGCGGCAAAGGAGAGGAACAACAGCGTGACCCATGGCCCCTCATGCATGGGTTTGTACAGGGCCTCGGTGGCCTCGGGATGGGCCTCCAGCCACAGGGCCAGGTCGCCTGGTCCTGAGAAGACCCCAAAGACCGCAAACAGCCCCACGGCCAGGATGGCAATCAGTTTTACTGCCGATTCAAAGGCGATGGCCGCCACCAGCCCCAGGTGTTTCTCCCGGGGCGAGATGTGTCTGGCCCCGAACAGCATGGCAAATAGGATCAACATGCCGCAAAACCAGAGCGCGATCACCTGCGGAGTGGCCTCCTGGGTGAGTACCTGCATGGATTCACTGACGGCCTGGATCTGCAGGGCAATATAGGGGAGCGATCCCACCAACATGAAGATGGTAACCAGGATGCCGGCCATCTGGCTGCGATAGCGGAAGGCAAACAGATCTGCGAGTGATGTAAGCTGGTAATCGCGAGTAATCTGCAGTATCGGCTTCAATAACAGCGGTGTCATCAGGAAGGCGATGGTGACCCCGAGGTAGACGGTGAGAAACTGAAAGCCTTCACGCTCGGCAAAACCCACGCTGCCGTAAAAACTCCAGGAGGTGGCATATACTCCAAGAGAGAGGATATACACTAGGGGGTGGCGCACCCATCGTTTTGGAATTATGCCGCTGTCGGTGGCATAGGCGATAAAAAATAGGATAAGCAGATAAAAGATACTGGCCCCGAACAGGACCTCAAGTTCATAGGTCATGACCACTGAACCGGTAGTTGATCACCGCACCCAGGACTATCACCAGAAGCCACAGCAGATAGGGCAGAAACCATGGATGCGCAGGGGAAGCCCACCACAGAGTCAGCGGGGTCGCAAATAGAAACAGGACAAACATGGTCAGTAGACCGGTGTGTTCCCGCAGTTTCTCAAGGTCATGACTTGGAGGCATGTGAGTGAGGGTATCAATTGTTACGTATTGTAACAACATGTCGGCGTGAACTAGAGCTATGCAGCCATATGATGTTTAGGTGAAATAGAGGTATTATCGAATAGCACCTTTGATAATAACCCATCCCAAGGAGTTCAAAATGAATCCGGAAAAAGTTGTCTTTGGCTTCTTTATTGTATTGGCATTGACCCTGAATTTCGGATTTTTTGTGGGGGCGATCGATAATCCAGATCACCATCATGTGTACGAACTGTTTGCGGCGATAGTGGTAAACTTGATTGCGACCATCCTTAAATTCGGAGATCGCACCCAGATGGGGGCGGTGCTGCTCTCCACCAGCCTGGTGGCGCTGTTGCAGCTATTCGCCGCGGCCCTGGTGTGGGCGGTGGCAGAGCACGTGAGCGACACGGGAATGACCGCGTCGGTGATGGCCAGCATCGTGTCACTCTCCGGTGGGGCCATGTTGGCAAATGTTGTATCGGTGGTCCTGCTGGTGATTGAAACGGTAATGCTGCGGCGCTAATTGCAAACCACGCTTCAGAGATCCTGAATGGATACAATATTTTTCATTGTGATGCGCCGCTTGCGGGCGCCGCTTATCACCCTGGTATCGGTGTATGCCATTGCCATTCTGGGGCTGGTGCTGATCCCGGGTCAGGATGATGCCGGTAATCCCTGGTATATGGATTTCTTTCACGCCTTCTATTTTGTCAGCTATATGGCTAGCACCATAGGCTTCGGTGAGATCCCCTTTAAATTTACCGAGGGTCAGCGCCTGTGGGTAACCATAACCATCTACACCACCGTAGTGGTGTGGCTCTACTCCATCGGCACCATCATCAGCCTGGTGCAGGATCAATCATTTAAGCAGGCCCTGCGTGAGCAGCGGTTTGCCGCGCGGGTAAGACGGCTGCGGGACAACTTTATTATCATCTGTGGCTACGGAGAGACCGGAAGAGAGCTGGTGCGGTCACTGACCAGCCATGATCAACTGGCAGTGGTGGTGGAGGAGAAGTGGGACCGGATAAATACCCTGCGTATGGAGAATCTGCGCCAGTTTGTCCCAGGACTGTGTGGTGACGTCGGAAACCCGAAGCATATGCTCAAGGCGGGCTTGCTGCACCCTCTGTGTGCCGGGGTGGTGGCGCTCTCCAATAGTAATGAACTGAACCTAAAGGTTGCCATCACCACCAAACTATTGCACAAAGAGATCAAGGTTATCTGTCGTGCCGACTCTCATGATGTGGAGGCCAATATGGACTCCTTCGGTACCGACCACATCATCGATCCGTTTGATCTGTTTTCACTCTATCTGGCCACTGCATTTCAGGCCCCCTGCCTCTATTTGATGCAGGAGTGGTTCTCAAGTGATCCCCAAGGGCCGCTTGCGGAACCGGTATATCCGCCCAAAGAGGGGTGCTGGATAGTGTGTGGTTATGGCCGCTTTGGCAAGGCGGTGTATAAGCGCCTGCGCGATGAGGGGATTGAGGCCGCAGTGATTGAGATGCAGCCGGAAAAGACCGGTAAGCCCCAGGGTCTGTGCATAAAAGGCCGTGGGACCGAGGCGGTAACCCTGAAAGAGGCCGGGGTGGAGACAGCGGTGGGGCTGGTGGCTGGTACTGATGATGACGTAAACAACCTTTCGATCATCATGACTGCGCGGGAACTGAACTCGAATCTGTTTGTTATTGCACGTCAGAACCAACAGGAAAACCATGCCCTGTTTGATGCGGTGGATGAGGATATGCTCATGCACCCCAGCTTTATCATCGCCAACAGAATTCGCATGCTTCTCTCCACGCCACTGCTGTCAGACTTTCTGGGGCTCGCCCTGTTCAATGATGATGCCTGGGCCTGTGAGCTGGTCAGCCGTATAGTTGCGATGGTGGATTTGGAGGCGCCAGTGGTATGGGAGTTCAAGATAGACGAAGAGACTGCACCAGCCTTCTGCACAGCAATCGAGGCTGGAAATAGCCTTACCCTGGGTGAGATGGTGCTGTCGCCCCGGAACCGGGAGCGGCAGTTATCATGTATTGCACTGATGCACGTGCGCCAGGAGACAAGAGTTCTTCTGCCCGAGCAGGAACAAGGAATAAAAAAGGGAGACCGGCTGCTGTTCTGTGGCAAAGGCTCTGCCAGAAGCAAGATGGGCTGGGGTATGCTGAATGAGAATGTCCTGAGTTACATCCGAACGGGCGAGGCGCGCCCGGAAGGCACCCTCTGGAGAGTATTGCACCGGATGCGGCGATCACAGAGATAAAACGACCACGCCATGCTTATCTTGCTGTGCGCTATACTGGCGGTGCCGGTTAGTACCCGCTGGTGGAAGCCGTACTACAATGGAGAGAAGTGATCACCGTTCAAGTGAAAGGACTCTGAAGACCAGGCGGAGAGGACATAAGGCGTAATTGCTCAGAGCCGGCAGAGAGTGGATGGAGATATGATACCCGGTATGGATCAATCCCGCAGTGGTTTTTATTAACCTTTCACCAATAGAGATGGATACTAGAGTTTACCGTGGTCATTTACATTAACAGGCAAGTAAGGATTGTAATGCCATATCTTCTGCTGATACTGATCGTATTTCTCTTTCCGTTGCACGGAAACGCCGGTGGTGGACCACTGCTCAAATCCCGTCATGCGTTGGTGCTGGATGAAAATGGTGCAGTGATAGTAAGCAAAAAAGCAGACAGTACAACACCCATTGCATCCATCACCAAGTTGATGGCTGCCATGGTGGTACTTGATGCAAAGCAGAATATGAAACAGGTTCTTACCATCACCAAAAGGGACAGGGATACCATAAAAAAAACCGGGTCCCGATTAAGGTTTGGCGCCAAGCTGACCCGGAAGGAGATGTTGAGGCTGGCACTATCTGCTTCCGAGAATCGCGCAGCCCACGCCCTGGCTCGTTACTACCCAGGTGGTGAAAAGGGCTTTGTCCTCACCATGAATAAAAAGGCCGTGGCCCTGGGTATGAAGAAAACACGTTTCCGTGGACCCACGGGGCTTAACCCAGGCAATATATCAACGGCCAGAGATTTGGCCATCCTGGTAAAGGCCGCCATGAAATATTCCTTCATCCGCAAGGCATCCACCACTAAAAAGGTTGTTGTTCGTCCATTCAGGAAGGGTAAGCGGATGGCGTTCAAGATCACCAACCGACTATTGCGTAGCAATGACAGCAATTGGGATATTCATCTATCTAAGACCGGCTATATCAACGAGTCTGGACGTTGTCTGGTCATGCGCGCAAAAACGGCGGGCAAGACCATGACGATCGTGCTTCTTAATGCGCCGGGTAAATTAACACCCTACGGAGATTCCAACAGAATTCGTAAATGGTTGCTTGAAAATAACGATGATCAATTGGCTTGGCATGAATACGAAGAGTAATAGGTTCTTTCAGGTTGGGCGTTAAGTCTGCACGTAAGATCAGGCTCTTGTTATGCCTCACGCTTGTTACCACCCCTCATTAACCACCACCGTCCCATCAGGGAGCACCAGGGTAAGCCCCAGCATCTTCCAGGCCTGTACTCCTCCCCGATACCACTTTAGCTTGTGCTCTGGATATCCCAATATCCGTAAAGAACGAATCACCGTGCCTGATTGGGCGCACCAGTTGCCCATGCAGTAGACAATCAGAGTCTTGGCGTTTTCAAAGTTGAGTAGTTTGTTCATGCGCGCCACACCCAGTTCAAACTCCAAGATCTCCATTAGTGCTTCTTCACTGGTGTGCTTCAAGTGGAGTTTCTTCCAGGGGATGGAGACTGCACCTGGAATGGCTCCCTCCGCCAGCCAGTTGGTGGTGCGGGCGTCGATTACCAATATGTTCTTGTCCCCGGCACTGATCTTACGCAGGGCTTCGATTACCTCCAGTTCACCTACGGTCTCGATGCCAGGCCCTAAAGATATGGGCAGGATGCAAAATGGTGGGCAGGGGCGTGAGGTGCGGCCGAATTCCATCTCGATGATGTTGTTTTGATCCTGAACTCGCTCTAGGCGGATGGTTTTGCCATTGGTATGCTTTAGGTCCAGGTAGGGGATTTTGTTGGTGATTTTAACGTCGGTGGAACCTTCGGAAGGGAGTGGTTCAGTGGCGGCCGGGCAGGCTGTGAGGGCCAGGAGGCAAGTGAACGCCAATCTCCATTGCCACTGTTTGTGGTGAATCCAAAGATGTTTCATACGTTTCTCATGCCTTTATTGGTTATAAGACATTATGGCATGCGGAAGCCTGAAGTGCTCCTGTTGGGTGTTCCAATGTTATATTCTAGATATCTCCGTAGTGCAATTTCAGGCGATAATCGTGGGAGTTGTAAGTGCGCGCTATGGTTTCTGTTTTGTGGCGTCAGATACATGTGGTGCTGGGTCTTGGAGAACCAGCCTGGGTTTGGAAAAGGGCGCCAGACGTTCCACGAAATCCACCAGTTCCAGTGCTGGTGAGCTGCGAAAGAATTTGGTCATGGGGCGGTCCATCCAGATGCGGTCAGAGTAGAGCATGATGGAGTGTGGTGTATCGCCTACTCCATCTCTGTTTTGATCGAATCCCTCATATCTGTCCCAGTGGTTTCCGCGCCAGTCGTTACCTATGGCGCTGGTGTGGGAGCTTACCAGTACCTCAACGTTATTGTTTTCAAACCGGTTGTTGTGCAGCAGGTGTCCTCCTTTCTCCCCGTAAAAATACATGGCGATGTCGTTGTAGGCGAACAGGTTGTCATGCAGAAATATGATGTTCTCGGGGTGGACCGGTGCGTTGGCGATCATCCCCATGGCGCAGTGGATGATTTGATTCTGCTTTACCACCACCCTGGAGCTGTCTTTGATGGCGAGGGCGGAGCCGGTGATGTTGCGCAGGCCGTGGATGCGGTTGTTTTGCAGCAGCAGGCCCCTGGAGTAGATGATGACGATGCCGCTAGAGTTGTTGCTGATGTTGTTGTTTACTATTTTGTTGTTGGGTGAGAATACCAGTTCCATGCCCATGCGGCTGTTGGATATATGGTTGCCGATGATGCGGTTGTCTGGTGAATTGGTGATCAGCAGATCCCGTATCCGGTCAAAGCGGTTGTCTTCAATCAGGTTGCCACTGCTGTACCACATGCGAATACCGTCTCCGCGCAGGCTTAACTCTTCGCCTTTGGATGAGATGCGGTTGGCGCGGATGGTGTTGTTATTGCCCTGTTTGATGTGGATGCCAAACAGTGAGTTATCGATTATGTTGCTCTCAATCAGGGTGTCATCTGCCTCCAGCATCAAGCCCGCATCCGGTCCGTTGTGGGAGTCACCGGAGTTGGTTAGATGCACTCCCCGCACCACCGAGCCACTGGCTCGTATATGTAGTACCGTGCCTTGGCCGCCGCCATCAATGGTTACTCTGCCACCGCCATCCAGGGTTATGGGTTTGTCGATGATTACAGGGCCGGCATAGGTTCCTGGTGGTGGGCGCAGCACCCCGTTGGCAGGAGTTACATCCACAAACATCTGTAGGGGGGGCAGGCCATGGGCCTGGGACGAAAGCAGCAGCCAGATCAGGCAAACAAGATAGTGCAGCTTGGTTATTATTCTAGGTGCTTGGGTCATGATAGTGGAATTACTCGGTACCACGGTAAGACTGATAGTAGGCGGCAGGACGGTCCTGGTATCCTACATAAAGTAGTAGGTCACCAGCAGGCTGCCCAGGATGGTTAATACAATGGGTACTACGGTTACGGCCTCAAACCTCTTTCCGCTCACCATCCCCACCATGCCCTCAAACCTGTCTCTGGTGAGAATTGAAACAATCCCCAGGAGGATCAGGAAACCGCCAAAAATCCCTCCGATCAGTTTGAGATCCATTAGCTTCTCAGCGCTGGAGCCTGATACGCCGCCACCGATCTTGGTGAATTTGTTTCCGGCCAATGCTGGATCTACCGCCATCAGTACTGCCAGTAGGGTGACGAAAAGAATGGTGATATATCGTGACATGTGAGTTTTCTCTTTGTGTTGTGTTGTTGATCATAGCACCCTGACGTCCGGAGTTTTACCAGAGGTGGCGCCAGGTATGCGCTGATCTCTCCATATTATGGGGCCGGGTTAATAGTGCTAGTCAAGGGTGGGTATTAACTTGTTATGTATTTTTCCAGCACTTTAATTGTGAACTGTTGATCGGAAATGATGGATTTCACCAGATCACCGATAGAAACCAGACCCACCAACTTCTCGTTATCCATAACCGGGAGATGTCGGATGTGTTTTTCGGTCATCAGGGCCATGCACTGCTCTGCTGAATGGTCGGGTGAGATGCAAACCACCTTGTCGGTCATTACATCACAGATGTTTGTCTGTTGTGATCTGCGTCCTTTTAGTATTACTTTGCGGGCATAGTCGCGTTCAGAAAACAGGCCTTTGATTCTGTTGCCTTCCATTACCAGTAGCGCGCCTATCTCTTTTTCCGCCATCAACTCAAGTGCTTCAAATACTGTTTTGTCCAGACCAACAGACCATACTTCGTTTCCCTTGTCTGCGATGATATCTTTCATTTTAATCATAGCGTGCGGCCTCCTTGTTAATGGAGTTATCAGTATGTTCAGGTGGTAGCTAAATAGCCGGGAATGAGACCACCAGATCAGTTAATGAGTCTACGATTAATTCAGTATTCCGGGGTATGCCGGAGTCTATGTGCTTGATTCTATGGATCCTGGCATGCGCCGGGATGACAGAAAGTGAATTAATCAGAACCTCCCTGAATTATAGCGGCCATTTACGATGATGGTGGTTTGTTTATGCAGAATAGCGATATACAGCTTATGACGGGATGGTGTGGATCGGCCGGAATTTACGGTTAATACTGGGTTTTTCAGTCATTATATGTGGCCTTGAATGATTTTGTAGTGAAGCCGTTTAACCTCTTTTTGCCCACCAGTATTATGGGTACTACTCTTCCCCTGAGCTTATTGTAGTCTCGTCGTCCTTTCGCGCTGGCTTCAATGTCGTACTCCTTGAAGGCAATCCCATTCTGGTTGAAATATCTTCTGGCATTTTTGCATATTCCGCACCAGATCGCGCTGTACATGACCACCGGTTTTCGTGCTGATTTTTTGCTTCTGGGTTTAGTGTTATCTGGTTTCTGTAGTTTGTGGCTGGTGTTGGTGTTTATCTTTGGTTTCACAATCTCCGCCTCGCCCCCTGTCGGTGGGCTGCTGGAAAAATGGGCTTTGCCAGCAGCATCCACCCATTTGTAAATCTGTCCGAAACCGCTGCCGGAGATGGCCAGTAGCATGATAGAGAGGAGCAGGGTGGTGTATATCTTTAGGTTCATTGGCTCGATTATTTACGATACTTGTAGCTTGTCAGCGGTTCCGCCGGGAAATCCTGGCAGAACTGGCGCTTAGCTTGTGGTCACATTATCCAGTGCCTGATCTACATCGGCAAGGATGTCGTCTATATGCTCAATGCCAACAGATATCCGTACCAGGTCTTCAGATACCCCGGCGCTTTGCAGCTCCTCTGGGCTTAGCTGGCGGTGGGTTGTGGATGCGGGATGGCAGGCGAGAGATTTTGCGTCGCCAATGTTCACCAGTCGCAGGATCATCTGCAGGGCGTCAATGAACTGGCCTCCGGCCTCACTGCCGCCGTTGATACCGAAACTGAGGATGCCGGATGCCTGTCCTCGGGTAATCTTCTGGCAGGTGGCGTAATCAGGGCTATCCTCCAGTGCGGCATAGTTTACCCATCCCACCTTGGGGTGCCGTCGCAGATGTTGCGCCAGCTTGAGGCCGTTTTCACAGTGACGCTCCATCCGCAGGCCCAGGGTCTCCAGACCCTGTAGGATCAGAAAGGAGCTGTGGGGTGCCAGGGCGGCGCCGGTGTTGCGCAAGGGCACCACTCGGCAACGCCCAATATACGCTGCCTCGCCAAATGCCTCGGTGTATACCACGCCATGATATGAGGGGTCAGGTGTGCTGAGCATGGGGAAGCGTTCCTTGCTGCCGGCCCAGTCAAACTTGCCGGAATCAATAATGATGCCGCCTACGGTGGTTCCATGGCCGCCGATATATTTGGTCAGGGAGTGGATGACGATATCCGCCCCAAACTTGAAGGGCTGACACAGATAAGGTGTGGCAACGGTGTTATCTACTATCAGGGGTATGCCGTGGCGGTGGGCTATCTCTGCCAGTTTCTCCAGATCCACCACGTTACCGGCAGGGTTGCCGATGGACTCGCAAAAGAGCGCGCGGGTCTTTTTATCGATCAGCTGTTCCATGGCCTGGTGGTCAGAGGCTGAAGCCATGCGCACGTCTATGCCCTGTTGTGGGAAGGTGTGGGCAAACAGGTTGTAGGTTCCGCCATACAGTTGTGAGGTGCTGACAATGTTGTCCCCAACCTTGGTGATGCACTGAATGGCGTAGGTGATCGCAGCCATGCCGGAGGCTACGGCCAACGCGCCAACGCCACCCTCCATCTCCGCCAGTCGTTGCTCCAGGACTGCCGTGGTTGGGTTCATGATTCGGGTGTAGATGTTGCCAGCAACTTTCAGATCAAACAGGTCGGCCCCATGCTGGGTATCATCAAATGTATAGGATGTGGTTTGGTAGATAGGTACGGCGGCAGCCTTGGTGGTTGCTTCAGACTCATACCCATGATGCAGTGCCATGGACTCAAGTTTCATCTGTTCCTCACTTTAGAAGTTTCGAATTAAGCGCCGGTTTATTGTTGTAATTTACCCATGAGAGCCGTTCTCATGGTGACGCAAGGCCATCCGTCCACTTGACCATAATTAATCTGATTTCTCAAGCCGCTAATGTGTAGGACTAGTCAGACAAACAGGGGGCCGTGCTTGTAGATTAGATTTGTCATGGTCAGCGCCATTGCCTATTGCCTGGGGTTAATCATGGTCTGGCAGGTAGGCGGAAAACAGGTGTTGGATTTCGTCCAGATGATCCTCCAGCATGAACGGCATAATACTAGCGAAGGTATCCAGAATGATAACGGCATTTATTGAAGAGTCGGTCTGTGCGACGGCTTTAATGCGTTTGGCAATGTCTATATTTACCTGGTGCAGGTTGCGATATATTTCGCCCAGCCCGGAAAGTTCCAGATCTGCGGTCTTTCCTTTCTGCTTCAGAAAGTACTGGGCCAGCAGGTACATACCCGCAGCCCGGTATATAGTGTCCTCTTCTGTAGCCAGTGGCAGATGGAAGCGTGCCATTGGTTTCATGTAGTTGGTGTGGGGGCAGCCGCTGGTGGCAAACAGTAGCCCGAGCAGGGAGCTGATCCCTTTTTGTACGGTGGTGTGCTGGGATACGCGGCGCGTATCGGTGATAACCTCAAGATCTATTTCGTGGTAGGAGAGTACGTTGTCAAAATGTCCCACCACATAGGAGATATTTGCCGCCACTGGGCAGGTTGGGTGATCCTCCTTATCCAGGGTGCAGTGCGGACACTGGTGGAAGGATAGGTCTGTCCACTCTGGGGGTTTGTGTTGCAGTTGCCCGCTTGATTCCAGACTCTGTTCATCCAGGTGCAGGTCAATCACCTCTTCTCCACGGTCACCCAGGTGAAAAATGTAACGGATATCAATTGTGCCCACTCCAGGATTACCCCTTTGTTATCTGTGAGATGGGAATGAAACTTCTGTAACAGAGTAACGGCTAAGGGGTATGGCCTTACCTGGGTGCATTCTCATCTTCTTTTGATTCGTTGCCACGCCTATCTGTAAATGTAGACAAAATTGGCTCAGACTGCGAATGGCTGGTGGCTCAGGATGAGTTTATGTGCTCGGTGGACTATGCCTCTGTAGCCGGATCAAGTCTGGGTTTTTCAAATTGGATAAGAAATGCCAGCAGTGCTGGCACCACGAACAGGGTGAGCAGGGTGGACAGCGCCAGTCCACCCAGGATTACACTGCCGAGGCCGCGATACAGCTCGGTGCCGGAGCCCTGCGCCAGCACCAGTGGCAGCAACCCAAACAGGCTGGTGGTGGTACTCATGAAGATGGGGCGGATCCTGGTGCGCACCGAGTGCAGGACTGCCTCCAGACCCTGTTGTCCCTCAAAACGCACGTTGTTCAGGGACTGATGCACGATCAGGATGGCGTTGTTTACCACCGTACCCACCAGGATGATGAAACCCAACATCACCAGGATGTCGAAATGCTGCTGCGCCACAAACTGGTTTACCAGGGCCAGGCCAATAAAACCGCCCGCCGCCGCCAAGGGCACCGAGAACATGATGATCAGGGGGTAGATGTAGTTGCCGAACAGGGCAGACATCAGCAGGTAGGTGATCACAATCGCCAGCAGTAAGTTCCACTGTAGGGCGATCCTGGTTTCAGTCAGCTTGTCGGCGTTGCCGCCGATGGAGACCTGCACCCCTTTTAGTTTTCCCTCTTTCTGCAACTGGGGAGCCAGCTTGTCAGACACCAATTCCATCGCCGTCTGCAGAGGTACATCAGCGGGTGGTGTCACCTCCAGACGGATGGTGCGTTTGCGTTCCAGGTGATCGATCTGGGTCATGCCTTGGCCGTACTCCAACCTAGCCAGACTGCCCACCTGTACCAGCTCTCCGTAACGGCTGGCAATAACCTTGTCCAGCAACTCCTCCGGGGTGTTGGCCTTTTGGCCGCCGCTGGTGACCACCATATCCATCACTTTGCTGCCATCCGGCTTGTACTCGCCGATCTTGCGGCCATCCATCAGTACATCCACATATATACCCAGGTCTCGCTCAGATAGGCCGTTGGCCACCACCCGGGAGCGATCCGGGATTAGATTGGCCTCGGGGTAACTGATCTCCAGGGATGGCACCGGTCGCACCTGGGCCTTGGGGATGGCAGCACTGATAGCGCCAAACATGGTGCGGGCGGCATTCACTATCTCCTGGTTGTCGCTGCCGGAGATGTTTACATCCACCGTCCTGCCCTTGCCGATGCCGGACTCAAATATGCCACGCTGGATACTCACTCCAAACATGCCGGGGATAGAGTTCATGATCTCGGTAAACAGCGGCATCATCTTGCGTGCCTCGGTTACATGTTTGTTGGTACCGCCAAACAGGGTCACCAGATCTGATGCCACATAGAATATATTCTGGATCTGCGGCACCCCATCCTTGCCATCTTCAACTAAATAGGGCGCAGTGCGTTCGGCAATGTATTCACCAATCTCCTGGCGTTTCTGTTCCGAGTAGCCCGGTGGTGGCACCAGGATGTTGAGGATAAGATTGCGGTTGCCCTGGGGCAGGTACTCCGCCTTGGGCAACAGGCTCATGGCCGCTACGATGGAGGCGGTGGTGAATACGGCCACGGTGAGGATGCGGGTGAAACCGTTTTTCAGTGTGGCCTTGGACAGAAACATGATCATGCGCACAAACCAGTTGCCGTCATCCGAGTTGGCGATGCGTTCCTTTACCCCATTTTTGCTCATACCATAGAACTTGTTGGTTATGGCCGGTATTACCGATACCGATACGAACAGGCTGATCAGGATGGAGAAGGTGATGGCGATGGCTATATCACGAAACAGTTGTCCTGCCTCCTCCTCGATAAACAGCACCGGCAGGAACACCGCAACGGTGGTGACCGTAGATGCCAGTACCGCACCCCATACCTCGCGGGTGCCGTCATAGGAAGCCAGGAATGCGCTCTTGCCCATGCGCCGATGCCGGTCGATGTTCTCCAGCACTACGATGGAGTTGTCCACCAACATACCTACCGCAAAGGTGATGCCGGCCAGACTCATGACGTTGATGTTGCGGTCAAACAGATACATGAAAAAGAAGGTACCCATTACCGAGATGGGTATGGCTATAGCCACGGTGAGGGTGGAACTAACCGAGCGCAGAAATAGCAACAGTACGGTGATGGCCAGGATGCCGCCGATCATCAGGTTGGTCTGCACTGTGTCGATGGCGGTGTTTATGTATGGGGTCTGGTCATGCACCCAGTCGAAGAAGATGCCGTTATCCTTGAGTAGTCCGGCGTTTAGACCGTTCACCACCTCACGCATGTTGGCAGTGAGTTCCAGTACATTGGCTCCGGCCTCTTTTCTCACTCCCACTACAATCATGGGTTGGCCGTTATGTAATACCGCCGGGGGGTTGGAGTAGTAACCAAAGCCGGTTTCGGCTACGTCCCGCAGGTAGATGCGGTGCAGGCCGTCGTCCTCCAGCAGCAGCTCTCCTGCATCTGCAGGGGTCTGGAACTGGCTAACGGTGCGGATGCGGTAGTTGCGTTTGGCCAGCCCCATGACGCCGGCTGACACATCGCTGTTGGCGCTCTGCACCCTGCTGATTACTGTGTCCAGGGTGATCTTGTGATCGGCCAGGCGCGCCGGATCCACCGCTATCTCCAGGCGTTTTTCTGTGCCGCCAAACACAAATAGCGAACCTACCCCGGGTACCCGCTCCAGGGAGTGGCGTACCTCGTCTTCAAAGAAGGTGCGGTAGGTCTTGATGCGTAGGGGATCACCATCCAGGGTCTTGAGCATCATCCAGATTATCGGGGAGTTCTCGGCGCTGGAGGTGCTGACTACGGGCTTGTCGGCATTTTCCGGGTAGTCTGGTACTTCATTCAGTTTGTTGGTGACCCGCACCATGGCATCGTTCAGTCTCTCTCCCACCTTGAAGGTGAGGGTGATGGTGCCGTAGTTGTTGTAGCTGGTGCTCTCCATCACCTTGAGGCCGGATACACTCTTCAGGGCGTCCTCCTGATCCTGCACGATCTCTTTTTCGATCTCGTAGGGGGTGGCCCCTGGCCAGTTGGTCTGGACGCTGATCTTGGGCGCCTCCACATCTGGTGTGAGCTGCACCGGAAGGCGGCTGAGTCCGATGATGCCGAACAGCACTACCAGGATAACGGCGGAGAAGGTGGAGACCGGTTGGTGGATGGATAGCTTTACCAGATTCATTTTGAGGCCTATGGAGGGGTCAGTTCCCTATGATTTCAACCTGTTGGTCCGGGCGCAGGCGATCATTGCCATCAATCACCAGATCCATGCCTTTGGTTACCGGTGGCTCGGCGACCGCTACATCGGCTCCAGTCCTGGCGACGATCTTGATGGGCAGCATCTTGGCCTTGCCCTCCGCTATGGTGTAGACAAAATTTTTGCCGTTAAATTTCACCACGGCATCTCTGGGCAGTAGGCGTAGGAGCTGTTTCTGACCGGAAGGCACCTCAACACTGGCCGACATGTTGCGGATCATCTCGCGCTGGTAGGGGATGGATATCTTCAGGGTGGCGCTCTTGCTGCGGATGTCCGCCACCGGGATAAAACCCAGGATGCGGCCCTCAATCCTACTGTTCAGGGCATCGATGTTCACGGGTGCAGGGGCGCCGCTGTTTTGGAACCGCACCAGTTTTTCTGAGATGGCCACCTTTACCACCAGGTCGCTGGTGGAGGCGATCCGCGCCACCGGGGTGCCGGGGTTTACCCACTCACCCTGTTCTTTAAGCTTGGCCAATACCACCCCGGCAAAGGGCGCACGCACGGTGCTTTTCTTCAGTTGGATCTGCAGGCGCATGATCTCTTCGTCTACGGTCTCGCGCCGTTTCATCAGAGACTGATGTTCAAAGCGGGCGTCATCGTAGGCCTGGCGACTGGCGGAGTTGGTCTGGAGCAGGTTCTCCAGTCGCTTCATACTGCGTGCCATCTTCTCCAGATCGGCGTTGGCCTGGGCCCGCTGTTTCTGTTTTATATCCATGTCCTTGCGGATCAGATCGGTGTTTAGCTCCACCAGGGCATCACCCCGTTTCACCAGCGAACCCTCTACGGCATTCTGGCGCACGATCAGGCCAGAGATCTCACCGGACACCTCAGAGATGCGGTCGAAATCTATGGCCCCCACCAGCCTGCTGGTTGGCGCCAGCTCTTTCTCCCGGACCTGGGTAATTACCACCTTGGCAGGGGGTGGCCCTACTGGGGGGGCGGCGGCCAAGGTGAGAGGTAGTATCAATCCCAGCCAGAGTGGAAGGTGCAAATATTTCATACGAGGGTTTCCGAAATCAGATGGAGCATGTCTCTAAGTTGTTGCTGATCGTCCTTGCTCAGACCCCGGTAGGCCTGGTCCCGGTACTTTATGGCGATCTGCTCAAGTTCTGGGTAAATCTTTTGTCCGGCTTTGGTGAGATGGACGCGCACGGCGCGCCGATCTGCGGTGTCAGTTTTGCGTGATAGCAGACGTTTTTTCTGCATCCGATCCAGAATTCTGGTGATATTGGGTCGATCCTTTGCCAGTAGATCAGCGATCTCTCGCTGCTGGAGTCCGTCGTGTTCTTGTAGTAGTGCGAGGATGGCGAACTGCTCCGGAGTAATGTCGAACGGACGCATGGCCCGCGCCAGCCCCGCCTTGAGTCGTACGTGAGCAACAAACAGATTAAAGCCGATGGTGTCCTGGATGCGGTATGCCATGGATGTAATTGTCGCAGCAAATAGTTGTTGTAACAATTATATTTTTCAGTAAACGTCACCTATAGCCACTAATAGTCTAGGCCTGGGTGTCTGTGAAATGTTGCTGGTTATGCTTTGGGGTATGGGGTTAGGTGTGGAAAAACAGACCCTTGTAGGCGCCTGCCTTACGGTAACAATCAATGTTAAGGCTTGTTTCGAGTGTGTGGTTGTAATGTGTCTAACTGGTTTTATTGCGTCTGCGTGATCGCATAAATCCAAACAGGCCCAGGGCTGAGGCGAACAGGGGGGCTGCGGCCGGCAGGGGCACGGCAGACACGCCGATGTTGTCGATAGCGCCGGAACCGTCCAGGGTGATCTGCATACTACTTACACCGCTGATGCCGCTTCCAAACTGGATGGTCTCAAACAGATTTGGAAATGTAGAGTCGCCGGTGTCGGTATTGGTCAGGTTGGCCCAGTCCAGTCCGATCTGGGTGCTGCTGTTGTCGAAGAATTTGATGGTAACTTTACCAAGCATCATGTCCATCACATCCATGTTGGTTAGGATCACGGGGGCATCGAAGTCGAAGGTGATGGTTCCGCCACTTGCGTTATCATCCGGAGTTGTGTTGCTGCCGTTGTTCTCCTGGATGATCAGGACGTTTCCAGCGTTATAGCCGGTGACAGAACCGCCGGCCGTGGAGAAAGGCCCCAGCAGGTCAGCGTCACCGTTGGTGTTATCTGTAGTGTCGTAGGCCCAAGCCTCTCCGATTCCGCCGGTGGCGCTTACGGTTGCGGATCCAAAACCGAAATTGACGGAGGTGACATTGGCCCCGTTGCCAAAGCCGTTGAAATCGATGGTTGCTGCATTTGTTGCGCTGGCGCTGAACAGGGCAACCGCTGCGATACCGGTAACTGCAAGAGAGAGAATTTTCTTCATGTTCCCATACGACCCTGTAGATTAATGGGTGGCATGCTGAACCCATTGTTATGTAAAGGATTATCCATAATTATGCACGTTACGGCCCGGCGTGCAACAGCGTGAACCAGTTCACGATTTTCATGCACACTTCAGATTTTATTTACGGGGTCAGGATTCTTCATCCCTCATTTGGGTTAAATGGCCGATCTCAGGGTTTTAGGCACAGGGCAGGCCCCTCCATCCCCCAATTTTGGTTAAATGGTTGATTTCAGTAGAAAATAGTTTAAGAAAGCTCTGATATAGCCATCTATGGCTTTATCAGAGCACGTAAATGGAAAATGCGATTCCACATTTACTTCATTTTCAATGGCTTATGGTCATAGAAAATGGCAGGATATCCATGTACTGCTGGAACCCCTGAATAAAGCAGAGGTTCCCTAAATGTTTGGGGACCATGTGACTGATTTTAGTTATCATTGTACCCTGGTATTTAGCTTTTTGTGGACACTCTTTATATGTCAGATATCCCGCTACAGCGCCGTCATACGGTTGCGGTGAATGTTGGTGGCGTCACCATCGGCAGTGGTGCCCCGGTGGTGGTTCAGTCCATGACCAATACAGACACTGCCGACGTGTTAGCAACCGTGGCCCAAGTGGCAGACCTGGCCCTGGCCGGATCCGAGCTGGTGCGGATTACGGTGAATACAGAGGAGGCGGCCCAGGCGGTGCCGCAGATCCGGGATGAGCTGGAGCGGCGCGGTTTTTCCACCCCGCTGATTGGTGACTTTCACTTCAATGGCCATCGTCTGTTGGCGAAGTATCCTGAGTGTGCCCAGGCATTAGAAAAATACCGCATTAATCCGGGCAATGTGGGGCGTGGTGCGAAACGGGATGAGCAGTTCGCGGCCATGATCGAGACCGCATGCAGGTATGACAAGGCGGTGCGCATCGGGGTCAACTGGGGCAGTATGGACCAGGAACTGGTGGCCAGGATGATGGATGAGAACTCCTGTTCACCTGCGCCCAAAAGCAATGATGAGATGATTCGGCAGATAATCCTCAACTCGGCCCTGGAGAGTGCAGCCAAGGCGGAGGAGCTGGGGTTGGCCAGGAACCGGATCATCCTGTCGTGCAAGATGAGTGGGGTGCAGGATCTGATAGCGGTATATCGTGGTCTGGCCGGGCAGTCTGACTACGCCCTGCATCTGGGGCTTACCGAGGCTGGCATGGGCTCGCGCGGTATTGTGGCCTCCACCGCTGCCCTGGCTGTGTTGTTACAGGAGGGCATTGGCGACACCATACGCATCTCCCTGACTCCGGAGCCGGGTGGGGCGCGCACCGAAGAGGTGGTGGTGGCACAAGAGATATTACAGTCCATGGGGCTGCGTTCATTTGCCCCCATGGTTATCGCTTGTCCCGGTTGCGGTCGCACCAGCAGCAGCTATTTTCAGCAGTTGGCCCAGGATATCCAGAGCCATCTGCGGGAACGTATGCCCCAGTGGCGGAAGCAGTATCCGGGTGTGGAGGAGATGACCGTGGCGGTGATGGGGTGTGTGGTGAATGGTCCAGGCGAGAGCAAACACGCCAATATCGGTATCAGCCTGCCGGGTTCCGGAGAGGAGCCCGTGGCCCCGGTGTATGAGGATGGTGTGAAGACGGTCACCCTCAAGGGCAGTCAGATCGCCGCGGAATTTCAGAAGATTGTGGATGCCTACGTGGCATCACACTATACCGTTGATTAGTGAGAGTGTGGCTCAGCCGCCGGTAGGGATTCACCCTTGATCAGGGCCTGTACCGCCTTGGCGGGGTCGGTTTCGCTGGTGGCTATCACCTGAACCCCTCGCATCCCCATCTTTCGAAAGAAACCATCGCCACAACCACCCGTGATCATCACGTCTACCTGTTCAATGGGGTGCTGATCACCGGTGAATGAGTGTATGGCCATTTCTTTTGGTAGGTCCAGACGTTCGAGTTCCTGTACTTCCCCAGATGCAGGGTCTGCTTCAAAGATCAGAAAACGTCTCGCCTTGCCTGCATGGCTGGTGATAGTGCGGAAGTTCTGGCTGGTAATGCCTATTTTCATGGCTTAGGAAGATACCTGGGATGGTTTTGTCGCATTTGTAGTAAGCTCTTTTTCATCTGCGTCATCTACAATCCTGTTACGAACATCCCGCGCCCAACTCTCCATAACCACATTGGCTACCGGCATTGGCGCCTCCATGAAGCTGATTACGTAGCTATTTTTTATCTCTGCAATGCCAATGGAGCGGGGACGCAGTCCCAGCGCCTTGGGGCTCGGGATAGTGAAGCCAAAACAGAAGATAATATTCTTTGCATCCAGGATGGACTTGTCTATTCGCCCCTCTTCCAACTCCTTGGTGTGTGAGTAGTGATCGAATGTGGTGATATAGCGTGCCGCGTGGTTGCTGTCGATCTTATCTTTGAAAAAGTTGATGATCTGATCTACGCATTTGAAGGTGGTTTCACCCTTTTCAACTTCCAATGTGAACATCGGGTATGTTTCTTGTAACAGAGTCTGCTTCATTTCCTGCTCCAGCAGCTAGTCCTTAAGATGTAGTGATTCCACTATCTCAACAATAGGAGGCCATTGGCTCCTGTGAAAGTTAGATTATGGGATTGATGAGTGGCTTGCATTGAAATAACGCAATCACCAAGGCTTGGACTGTGTAATAACTGCTAGTGTGTGCGGATTGTTACAGTTGGGTTGTAGCCGGGCTAATCCTCGGCGATGTGCTCGAGATTGCGGATATCCAGCAGGAAGTGGTTGGGGACGGTCTCCACCAGCAGGCTGGCGCGTTTGAAACTGGCAATCACCCGGCTTGTGGTCTCGGTGGTGATGCCCAGCATAGCGCCCATGTCTTCACGGCTGAAGAGGTCACATTCACTCGCCTCCTCATCCCGTACCAGACGCAGTAGTAGACGCGCCACGCGTTGTTTGGCTGAGCCGGTGGATAGTTCAGTCAACCAGGCGTCCGCTTCTGAGAGTGCGTGCTGCCACCGGCGAAGTAGTTCTTTATGCAGGATCGGATTGGTGTCGGACAGGGCCTGAACCACGCTCACCGGCAGGCTGCAGGCCTGAGTTGGTTGTAGCACCACTGCATCGTGTTGATAGGGTTGTCCCAGCAGGGCTTCCAGGCCGATAACATCGGTGGATCTTACCAGCCTGACGATGCGTTGGTTTCCATCTGGAAGGTACTGCACCAGTTTCAGTATGCCGGAACGGATGGTATACATACGGTCGCCCTTGTCGCCGGCACGATACAGTGTGGAGCTGTTTGGGAGATTATAGATATCTATGGGCTGGTGTATCTTGTCAAAATCCTTTTCATCCAGGCCGGCGAACAGAACCGAATTTCTTACGGCGCAGCTAATGCAGTCAGCTTGACCTTCCCATGCATCTTTGTCGGATATAAGTTTCATTTATAAGCTTCATTGTCCCAGTCTGGTGCGAGCTGTATTGCGAATAATCATTACGCATGTGCTACTAGGAACGTAGCCTGCCACATAATAGTGGTCCAGTAAATTTATTTCTGCTTGCCCATAGAGATTCTATGGGGAATTAAAGCCGCATAATAAATGCCTGAATTTAGTGTGGATTACTTAAATAATTTATGGAATCCCAGGCGTATCTCATTCCTCTGGTTGCAGTTACAATTGGCCATAATTTTACTTAAGCAGGCCGCGAGCTAGTATGCATACAAGACAAACCCCATGGCGTTGATCACTCTGCGTAACATACAGCTTGGCTTTGGTGGGCCGGCTTTGCTGGAAAATGTAAGCCTCTCCATCGAGACTGGTGAGCGTGTCTGTCTGCTCGGACGCAATGGCAGCGGCAAATCCACCCTCATGAAGATCATTGCCCAGGAGATCAAGCCTGAAGATGGTGAGATGGTGGTGCGCCAGGATGCTCGTGTCACCAGATTAGAGCAAGAGGTCCCCGGAAAGTTCACCGGCAGCGTGTTTGAAGTGGTTGCGGCTGGCTTGGGGGAGTTGGGTGGTCTGGTCCAGCGCTACCATGAGATCAGCGCCGCCCTGGAGTCTGGGGTTAGTGACGAACTGCTGAAACAGTTGGAGCAGGTCCAGCATGAGCTGGAGGCGGTGCATGGCTGGCAGACGGAGCAGCGGGTTGAGACCGTGATCTCGCGCTTGTCTCTGGATCCAGATCTCAGTTTTGATCAACTCTCCGGCGGGCTTAAGCGCCGGGTGATGCTGGCGCGGGCCCTGGTGCAGGAGCCGGATCTGCTGCTGCTGGATGAACCCACCAACCATCTGGATATAGAGTCCATAGACTGGCTGGAGGATTTCCTGAAGGGGTATGGCGGCACCCTGCTGTTTGTTACCCATGACCGGGTGTTCATGCAGAAGCTGGCCACCAGGATCATTGAACTGGATCGGGGCAAACTCACGGACTGGCCCGGAGACTATGCCAACTTTCTGCGCCGTAAGGATGAAATGCTGAATGCGGAGGAGAAGGCCAATCAGCGCTTTGATAAAAAACTGGCCCAGGAAGAGGTCTGGATAAGACAGGGCATAAAGGCTCGCCGTACCCGCAATGAGGGCCGGGTGCGGGCGCTGAAACAGATGCGCGAGGAGAGAAGTCATCGTCGCGAGCGGGAGTCGGTGGCTACCATGTCGATGCAGGGTGCCGGGCGCTCCGGCAAGCTGGTGGTGGAGGTGGAAAATCTTGGATACGCTTGGGATGAATTGCCGGTAATCAAGGGCTTTTCCACTACTATTCTGCGTGGTGACAAGGTAGGTGTCATCGGACCCAACGGTTCAGGAAAAACCACTTTGCTCAGCCTGTTGCTGGGACGTCTTGAACCGCAGCAGGGAACAGTCGACTCCGGCACCAAGCTTGAGATCGCATATTTTGATCAGTTACGAGGTGCTCTGGAGGAGGAAAAATCGGTCCAGGACAATCTGGCTGGTGGCAGTGATACGGTAGAGGTGAATGGCGTCAGTAAGCATGTCATAAGCTATCTCCAGGATTTTCTCTTCACCCCGGATCGGGTGCGGCAACCGGTAAAGTCCCTCTCGGGCGGAGAGCGTAACCGCCTGCTGCTGGCAAAACTGTTTTCCCGCCCATTCAATGTCCTGGTCATGGATGAGCCCACCAATGATCTGGACATGGAGACTCTGGAGCTGCTGGAGGAGATGCTGCTTGAGTATCAGGGGACTCTGCTTCTGGTGAGTCATGACCGCAGCTTTCTGAATAATGTGGTCACCAGTACCCTGGTTTTTGAGGGTGGCGGCAGGGTGGGTGAATACGTTGGTGGTTATGATGACTGGATACGCCAGAAGGCAGCGGTAAGTGAAGAGAAAAAGCCTGCGCGCAAGGCAGTTGCGCAACCAGCCCCCAAGCCCAAATCGACCAAACTGAGCTATAAGGATCAGCGTGAGCTGGATGGATTGCCGCAAAAGATTGAACAGTTGGATGCTGAACTGGAAGGTTTGCATGCCGCGATGGCCGATCCAGATTTCTATCAACGGGACAAAGCGATTATCTCTGAAACAACATCCAGGCTAGAACGGTTGGAGCAGGAGCTGGAACACTCTTACGCGCGCTGGGAGCTACTTGAATCTGGTGGTGGTTAATGGACGCTTAGACATAGATTGCGTGGCGATAAGGACTTAAATTCGTATTAACTGGCCAAGTTACAACTTGTATTCCTGAATTTCTCATCTCCATTACTCAAATGAGTGAGGTATCGGTTTCCAGCGCAACCTAGAATGAACCTACTTTGGAGCTGTTTTCTAAGGATTTGTTGTTCAAATTCCCAGATAACAAAGTGGTAATTCAAGGTAGGTGTACGATGTTTAGCAAGAAGTTATTGATCAATGGTCTTAAGGGTGCGGCACTTTTTACCAGCCTGGTTACAGGCGCGGCTATGGCAGCCTCATGGAGTGATATTGGCATTCAAGACACCACCGGTCCACAGGTATACCAAGCTATAAATGAGTTTAAAAATCTAACCGGTTCTAGCGCCTATACCTCCAATCAACAGCTGGAGTCGCTCTATGTTGATGATATTGGTTGGAGCAACCTGAATGGTCTGGCCGTCATAGGCGTGTCGGCAGGAAACACAAATACCCTTGGTACATACAATCTGACAAGTGGAGTTGTCAGCACGCTTACTAACGGATATACCGGAAATCAATGGATTGACCCCATCGAGTATTACGGTGTGAGCAACAGTGGGCTGTTTGGTTGGCATCTTCAATCCAATGCTACCGAGTGGTTTTCTGAGGACAGCAAGAATTCCGGGGATGACCATATGTTGGTTTTTGATCTGGGTGGGTCGCTTACATTTGATGCCATTGATAAGACCAACAGCGACAATCCGATTTCCGTTACTTTTGCAAACACCTTCCTGATCGCCTGGGAAGACATCAGCCTGCCAAGTGCTGATAAGGACTACAATGATGTCATGTATCTGGTGAACGCTACGCCGGTACCACTACCGCCATCAGTGCTGCTTTTCCTCTCCGGACTGGTTGGCCTGATGGGTTCCTCCTATTTTAGGAGACTGCGTAGCTAGGCCTGATTCAAGCAACGCCGTTCCATAGACCCTTGCTATGTGCAGGGTTTTTTTGTCGCCTCAATAGAAATGATCACAAAGTCTGGCTCTGGCATTGGGGGCAGAGGTAACAGGCCTGACTACCTGCCTGTATCTTGCTTATCACTTCGCCGCATTGGTAACAGGGTTTCTCGGCCCGTCTGAATACATGGAAGCGGAACTCTTCGAAATCGGCTCCCCCATGTTTCAGAGCCTGCGCCCGCATCAGGTCGTTGGTAATTCCGGCTGTCAGATATGATTGTTGGGTGAGTTTGATTATGGTCGCTGCCAGCACAGTCAGTGTTTCATCACTGCAGTCACCTGGGCGCATCGCCGGATGCAGTCCGCAAACAAACAGGATCTCGCAGCGCAGATAGTTTCCTAGGCCCGCCAGAAATGACTGGTCGGTGAGCAGATTACCCAACCGCCGGTTTGAAAACCGTTTGCTGGTCAGACGTTGCATGACCACCCGGCTGTCTGTTGTCGTGTCCAGGACATCAGGGCCCAGTCGAGTGAGAAATGGGTGCCGAAGCAGTTCGGATTCGTCCAGCACCTCAATTTCTGATGCGCTGTATAGCAGAGCGGAGTGTTTCCGGTTATGGATGGCTAAGCGTAGTTGTCGTCCGGTATCCGGGTATTCGGTTGAATTTTGGATATACCAACGCCCATACAGCTGGTTGTGGCTATAGATGGTGAGGCCATTTTCAAACCTGGTGAGCATGGCCTTGCCGCGACTGGTCACCTTAGTTACACGCAAGCCGGTTAGCCTGGACTCAAACGGCTTTAGATGTGTATGTCCAAATTCTACTTTGGTGGTTTTTCTGCCTTTGATTGCAGTACTTACCGCATCGGCCGCACGGCGAATCTCAGGACCTTCTGGCATGATTTTCAGTCTGGTTGCGAATGGTGGATTGTTGGGGCATGTCTGGTAGGCTGCGGTGTGGTGAGCGTTGAGGGTAATATATCTCAAGGAGGTGGTCCAGTGTGTGGAAGTAGACGCTATAATCCAGGTTAGAGTCGGTTGTTCTGGTGTAAATTGCTGGTTCATAGTCGACTGTGGGTAGGTGGAATTAACTATTAAACAACAGGGTGGCTTTGGCTGCTGTTATGGGGCTGCATGTCCAGGTTGGTTATATATGCAAGATTTAAAGGTGTTAGTGGTTGATGATATGCGCTCCATGCGCGCTATCGTAAAAGGTGTCCTTCGGGACATGGGGTTTGAGCAGATCTTGGAGGCTGGTGACGGTCAGGAGGCACTCTCTGTGCTCAGGGGCAAGAGTGTTGATCTGGTGGTCTGTGATGTGGAGATGCCGAAGATGGACGGTATCGAACTTCTGGATGAGGTGGGGAAGGATGAAGAGCTGAAATCCATCCCCTTCATCATGCTCACGGCCATGAATCAGCGTGAAAAGGTCGTGGAGATCCTAAAGCATGATGTAATAGATTTTGTCCTCAAACCCATTAATCCCAAGACGTTGGAGGAGAGGGTTCAGGCCTTTCTGGATAGCCGGGAACAGTTGGATATACCTGATCTGGATGGTTGATACTATCTTGTAGGCGAAATTGAACACTGTCCATGATCATAGTTGGGCTCGACCATCTGGTGTGGTATGTGGCTCAGCTCATGGGCGCCACCAATGTATGCGCTGTCTATCCAAATCCGGCTTACGGTGATCGGGGTGTGTGGACCCACGATGGGTTGGCGCCGGCCTATGTGAAAACTGTTATTGATATCTGGTTGGACACCCTGGTTATTTATCTATGCGCTTGGCGATTACTGCCAGCGCCTTCTGGTATACGCCCGCGCTGTTCCATTGTTTAATGGTTGGATGGTTGGCCTGTCCCCTCTGATAGCCTCGGCCACGCATCCAACCAAAGGATGCAAGGAAGTTGGCGGTGGAGGCGAGTGCGTCAGCCCTGGATCGAATCAGATCGCGTCGACCATCGCCATCAAAGTCCACGGCAAATTTTAGATAGTTGGAGGCCAGAAACTGGGTTTGTCCAATCTCACCGGCCCATGCTCCTATCATCTGGTCGGGCTCCATATCACCCTGTTGTACAATCTTCAGTGCGGCTATCAGTTCCCGGGTGAAGAATGCTGAGCGGCGGCAGTCGTAGGCCAGGGTTGCAAGGGATCGAATAACCTTCATTTTGCCGGTATAGCGGCCAAATGCAGACTCCATGCCCCAGATGGCAAGGATGATGCCTGAGGGTACGCCGTACTTGCGCTCGATCCGCTTGAACAGTTTGGCATGCTTGGTTTTTAGTTGACGCCCTTTCTTTACAATATAACTGGCGCCACGTTTTTTCATGAACTGGTCAAACGAGAGCTTAAAGCCTTTTTGGTTGCGGTCCAGACGGGTCACTTTGGTGTTGTAGGAGATATCATCCAGCGCATCGTTAAGAACTCTCTGGCGGAGGCCGCGTTTTAAGGCCTCTTTTTTGAAGGCCTTTCTCCAGGCATAATAGCCTTCTGAGTCATTTCCGCAGAGTGCGATGGATCTGGATGCGCTGACGCAAGTTGTTGGAATGATCAGGACGAATATTGTAGTTAGTATCAGGGGTATGATCAGTTTTTGCATATACTCTCCCCAGACAAACCTGTAGCCCGTCTCGTTGTTTGTGGTTTTGAAATTAGTTTGGCCTAGCGGTTCACAGTAAGACTATAGTCCATTCCATGATGATGGGTATGTCTATGTCAGGGCGGTCGATTTACTGTTGGGAGCAGACCAGGTTGCGCCCATTGTGTTTGGCTTTATATACCGCGTTATCGGCTGACTTGATCAGGTCTTCTCTTGTTTTGGTCCCCGAGGTGCGGGTGGCCACACCCAGACTGATGCTGCCGTCCCAATGACCTTCGCCAACACTCACTCTCATTTCAGCAACAGATTTGCGTGCCAGTTCTGCCACATGCAGTGCACCTTCAAGGGGGGTGTTGTGGCAAATAACCATGAACTCATCGCCACCCATGCGGCAGACTATGTCGTCTGTTCTGAAGGCGTTTACCAGTTGATGGGATAGTGCCTTCAACACCTTATCCCCGGCAGCATGTCCATACGCTGCCAGCCATGGAGAGCGAAGCGAAGGCTGGTAAACCCCGGTAGCCGTGAGGCCGCACTGCTTACCCGTCGTGCGCATAGCGCCAGAGGGGAAGCAAAGTAGGCTTCCGAGCACGGCGTCCAGTCATTCGGGAACTGGCAACGGAGCGGTAACGAGCTTGCGATGTTGTCGCGCAGTGCCAGTGACCGGGACGGCCGGGGCAATAACAGGTTGTCGAAGATCGAGTGCCTTTTGGGGACTTGGATGTCCCAAAAGGCATCACGAGATCAAAGACTCGCTTAGCCGTCGTTGATCTGTTTGAAATTATCTGCGTCTATCATGATCAGGGATAGTGGTGCGTTGTGCTTGGTTGAAAACTGCCAGGCTTCGGTCAGGTTTTGCATGGCGTGGCGGCGGTTGGGAAGTTTGGTGAGAAGATCGGTTAAGGCCATCTGTTCCAGATGGCGGTTGGCATCTAACAGCTCCCTGGTGCGCTCATCAACTTTCTGTTCCAGGGTCTGGTTGAGTTTGGTCAGGTCCTGGTTTCGTTCTGAAACCTGTTTGAACAGGCCGTTAAGTGCATTTAGCAGAGGCTCTGTTGCGTTCTCCTGGTCCTGTTCTAATACTGTGTATGCATCAGTTGGATCCATGCCTGCCTTAATATGATGAATCTGTTTGGCTAGGATCTGGTCGGTGCCGAGAATGTGGTAGGCCAGCCAATAGATAAGAAACTCCAGCAGTGATGAGGCTGATTCTGCACCGCCATTAGATAGCTGGGAGTACATCATGCCGATGTCTTTAATGAACTGCTGATGATCCTGGCAGTGCTGGATGAGATGACGCGGGTCAACTTTTTTGTTGCGCATCATCTGCTCTTCGGTTTCGAAATGGTACTTGGTGTAATCAGTCAGCTCGTTGAGTAGATTTTCTATGCCATTCTTAGATACGTAATTTCCGGTTGATATCAATATGCCAAAGTCATTGACCAATCCAATCAATTTTTTATGTTGACCATCAATGCTTTCCACGCCGGTGATGAAATGTTTGTCCCAGAGAAATGGTTTCATAAAAAAATAGCCGGTTGTTGCCATGCCTCCAAACTTATCTATTGGTCATCCTGGGTTTGCTTTATTCCATACTCTGTAACTCCTTGTAGTTAGGATGTCAGGCCTGTTCCGTTGTTCCGTGCCAGCCGTTCGAGACGTTGGTGGTTATGGACTCCCCATAACAGTATAGATGGTTTATTCTGCGTGATGATGCAGCTACTCCTGAATTGGTATAACTCCTCCATATGCAACACCGGTGAGATAGGCCATTTCCCGGTCGAAGGTTGTAAGGTCGTGAATGTTAAATTCATGCAGATGATGATGGCCGCAGGCCCGGGCCATAACCGCCATCAACTCAGAGGCGGCCACGAAGAAACGGGCCAATCGTTCAGCGGCTTCATCTACCAGTAGTCTGGCTCTCAGATTGTCCCGTTGGGTGGCGATACCCACTGGACAGTTGTTGGTATGGCAAGCTCGCATGCCAAGACAACCGATGGCCTGGATGGCGGAGTTTGAAACCGCCACACCGTCTGCACCCAGTGCCATGGCCTTGGCAAAATCAGCCGGGGTCCTCAGACCCCCGGTGGCTATGAGCGTTACATGTTTGTGACTGTCGCTATCCAGGTGACGCCGCGCACGAGCAATGGCTGGGATGGTTGGGACCGAGATATTGTCGCGGAAGATCAATGGTGCAGCACCAGTGCCGCCGCCGCGTCCATCCAGGATGATGTAATCTACCCCAATCTCCAGGGCGGCATCTAAATCTTGTTCAATATGTTGGGCAGACAACTTGAAACCAATGGGAATGCCTCCGGTCTGCTCCCGCACCTGCTGGGCAAAATCACGGAATTGGCTTAGATCGTCCCACTCCGGGAAACGGGCTGGTGATACCGCGTCCTGGCCGGGTTGCAGTCCCCGTACCTGTGCGATTTTGCCTTTGATCTTGCATCCTGGAAGATGTCCGCCAGTGCCGGTCTTAGCCCCCTGTCCGCCTTTGAAGTGGAGCGCCTGACACTTTTTGACTTTGTCCCAGCCGAAGCCAAAGCGGGCCGATGCCAGTTCATAAAAGTAGCGGCCGTTGGCTGCCTGTTCCTCCGGGAGCATGCCGCCCTCGCCGGAACAGATACCGGTGCCTGCCAGTTCCGCGCCTTTGGCCAGCGCCACCTTGGCCTCTTCTGACAGGGCGCCAAAGCTCATATCTGAGACAAACAGTGGCAGTTTCAGGATAAGGGGTTTTTTGGCCTTGGGGCCAATAACCAATTCGGTGCCGACCTTGGCTGAATCCAGCAGTGGCATCCGGGCCAATTGGCCCACCACAAACTGCAGGTCGTCCCATTTTGGTAATTCGGTTCGGCTTACCCCCATGGCGCCAATCGGTCCATGTGAACCGGTCTTATTCAGGCCATTGCCGGCTAGCTGCTGAATCATACCTACATAGGGTTCATCAGGTGTTCCCACCGGGTCTTGGTAAGCTCCCTGATATGATGAGCGGTTGTAGGGTTGTGGGTGTGACTTCTCCCATTCCAGGATTTCATCCTCATCAATCAGCACCTTGTCAGCTTCGATCCATGCACTGAATTTTGGCAAGGCCTCGCTGTTATTGTATTCGCTGACACCTGAGGCAATTTTATAATCCCAGTTATGCAGGCCGCAGATTATATTGTCACCCTGTACAAGGCCATCAGACATCAAAGCGCCACGGTGGGCGCAACGACCGTATAGTACAGAGACGTTGTCATCATAACGGATAATAACCAGATCAACGTTTGATACCAGTGCATGGGTTGGTGTGCGATCTTCCAGTCGCTCCCATCTGGCAATAGCTATCTTGTTCATTTGTAGCTCCCCTTGCTTACACGATGGACTACAACTCTTCATGTGTATGGCTAATACCATAGTATGGGTTATGGATTAGGGAACCTCTGATTTATTCAGAGGTTCCAGCAGTACATGGATGTGTTGCCATTTTCTGTGGCTATAAGCCCTTGAAAATGAAGGGAGTGAAAAACCGCATCTTTCACTTACGTGCTCTGGTAAAGCCATGGATGGCTTTAATCAGATCTTCCTTAGATTAGTGCAGAAGCTGTCAGGCCAATGAGAGCAGGGCGCCTGTCAGCAGATCGGGGTCGTAGTAGGGGGCGCTCTGTTCGGTGATGAGGGTGGTATCGATGAGTTTAACTCCGAGTTCATCCATGCGGCTTTGAGATACTGCAGAGGCATATTTGCCGTTGCCGCTGTCCATCAGTACATAGTTGAGCAGTCTGTTGTTGGGGCAGTCCGCGCCAGTCTCAAGCTTCAGGTAGTGCAGTAACACCTCAATCGATCTGCCTGTTGACAGACCAAGCTGCTCTGGGTCATGACCCAGGCAGGGCACGAACACCTTGGGTGCCTGGTTGTTGGCGATTGCGCGGCCTACACCGCTTGGCAGCAGATTGGCGATCAGGCTGGAGTAGAAACTTCCGGGAGGGAAACAGATCATGTCCGCCTGGTTGATAAGTTGGTGATTCTTTTTGCTTATCTTCGGGTGTGCCGGAACCAGTCGTTTGGTTTCCTGGGATAGGGTGACGTTTTTGATGGGGGAGCTGATATGCGCCACCTCTTTCCCGGTCAGGCGGTGCTGGCCAAATACCTGGCTGCCATCTTCCAGATCAGCCACCAGATGCAGATCATCGCTTATGGTGGTGCGAACTATGCCTTTTACCCCTACCAGTTTGGTAAACAGAGAGGTGATCTGCTCCAGCTCACGATTGTTGTGCAGATAGCCTCCGGCCAGGACCAGATTGCCGATGCTGGCGCCACGCAGATCAAAACTGTCCGGCATGGATTTTTGGAAGTGCTTAAGCTGGTTGCAGATCAGGTTGCGCATGGGGTCTGGTATGGACTCCACCATGGGATTGGTTCCATTGACCATGGAGTCCAGATCATTTATCAGCTCGCCATTATGCCTATCTGTGGGTAGGCGATGGGTAAACAGACGATAGACCTGTGGGTGGCCACTTATGTTCTCATCGGCAAGACTCATGAGGCGGCTGCGCAGATCTCCAACTGAGGGCATGGAGAAGGCTTGGCGCAGTTTGGCAGAGCTGCCGCCGGAGTCGAAGGGGGTAACCATGTGGATGGAGTTGTGACTGTACTGCTTCAGGGTGCGGCTGATCTCCTTCAGGGCCGAGCCGCCACTGAAGAAAAGCACGGATGGCCCCAGCTCTGGACTCTTGCGACAGTTTTCCAGAAACACAGGGTTGAGCAGTTCTGCGGTGTGGTTAGTTATCATCCAGCTGGTGTTTGACCGGCAATTCTCTGATCTGTTGTAACCTTCCTATACTATCATTCTACTATCGCGATATGGTAAAGCCAGAGGGGATAATCGTCATGACATGCGAATTAATGTTGTTACGCCATGGTAAATCTGACTGGTCCACGGCCACGGGCGATTTCGACCGGCCGCTTACCGGACGCGGCAAGCGTGGTGCCAAAGGGGCCGGGGTGTGGCTGTCCCGAATCAAATCGATTCCCGACCATATCGTCACGTCTCCGGCGCGGCGTGCCTGGGGTACGGCACACAGGGCGGCGGCAAATATGGGTCTGGAGCAGGAGGCCATTGTCAGGGATGAGCGAATATACGCTGCCGATGTGTCCGACCTGTTGCAGGTTTTGCGGGAGTGCCCGAACCAGGCTCGGCGTGTGATGCTGGTGGGACACAATCCTGGGCTGGAGGAGCTGGTTGAGTATCTGGCGGATGACCTGGTTGAAATTCCAGCGGACGGAAAGCTGATGCCCACTGCCACCATCGCCTGGCTTACCATGTCCGGTAGCTGGAGTGAGTTGGATGCAGGCTGCGCGCAACTGAAGGCCATCACCCGGCCATCAGATATGTCGGGTTAGATCACTCATCCAGATGCTCAGGCAGGGCCTTGCCAAACCGGGTGAAAAACGCCTGCTTCAGACATTTGGCATTCTGCTCCTGCCCCTGCTCCATGGCTGCTTTATACAGGCGATACCACTCCGCCACCGAGTTACTGTCCGGTAGTGGTATCGCCTTGCAGTCAAGCCCCTCAAGCATGCCGGATGTTGCTGGGGCTATGGCCTTCTGTTTTTGTCTTAACAATCGCCCGCCAAGTTCCTGTTGCATGCGGCTCTTCTTTTGCAGCTTCGCCCGCGCTTTTTTTGTGGGTGCCGGTGCTATCTGTGCTGCTCCCACTGCGTCATCCTGTTTGAAGGCTGGCGGGGCCTTTCGCCCAGGTTCGGTGGCCCGGTACTCCTTTGGTGTCGACCTTGGGGGCTGTTGTGTAGGCTTAATCACTCTGCTTGTATCTGCATCCTGCATCATTGCCGCCGGGGTGGCGGCCTTCTCCTCGGCGAAGTCAGCCTCAAGGGTGTCTGTCTCCGGTTCTGGCAGTGAGTTCATACCACTGCCCTGATCTGTGGGCGTGGGGTCCATTACCGACTCCTCCAGAGGCTCCTGATTCAGCACCTTCAGCACCAGGCTTATGCTCAACACCAGGACTGCAGCGGTGGCCAGAGAGGGTCTAATAAAGCGCCGCTTCCTGCCGGGAATCGCATTATGGGCCGTGCGGGTGATCTCCTCATCAATATGTTTGGGCGGCTCTGTCTTGCTACCCATCCGGTAGAGCCTGGAGATGCGTTTGTCATGCAGATCATAGTTGTCACTCATCACATCCCTCCAGTCCTGTGCGCAATCTGCGCAGGGCGTAGCGTAGACGGCTCTTTACCGTTTCGTAACCGGTGCCGGTGACCTCGGCGATCTGTTCCAGGCTGAGTCCAGCCTCCTCTTTCAGCAGGAATGCGCTGCGCTGTGGCTCGCTGAGACCAGCCAGGAGTTGAAACAGCCGTTCCACACATTCACGGATCAGCAGTATTGCATCCGGCCAGGGCCGGTCCAGCGGGATTACTGCCTCATCCTCCATCTGGCTGTGACTCTCGCGCCCGGCGCGCCAGTGGTCGATGATGCGGTTGTGGGCGATGCGGTAGAGCCAGGGCTGGAATCTGGTTCCAGGCTGCCACTGCTCGCGGGCGCGTATCACCCGCATCCACACATCCTGATACAGCTCTTCCGCCACTGCATGGTTGTTGCACTGGCGCTGCACATAACGGAACAGTGGGCCGCGATGCCTCCCATACAGCGAGTCGAAGGCTGCGGTATCACCGGTGCGATATCTGGTCATCAGCTTTTCGTCTGAGGTGTTGCTCATGTTTCCGGTCGTAGGGTGTGATGGAGTGGACAAAACCAGATTAACGCCTCGCTGCCTGCTTGTCTATGCTGGTCTCTGTCCCAGCAATTTGCTGTCTGTAGTGGCCAATAAATATCTTTCTCAATGTTCTATAACGGCCAATTATTGATGATGGGGTTAAATATGCATTTGTGCTATGGAAGCAGGAGTCATGTGATTTTGTCGCTAGTGGCATAGCTCTGTATGAAGGGGTAACGATTGGGGGTAGACCTGACTTAATTTGCTATGCCTTTCCCATACTATAAAATCGTGGTCTGTTACCTATTATTTGCCCTCCCGCATTTCCTGTCGCCACCGATACAGCATGATTGGATGTATCCCTAGTGCTTCTGCAACATCAACTGACAGTATATTTGGGTGATTGGTGATCGCCACTGCCGCATGTTTGAACTGGTAATTATAGAAGGTATGTTTTTCTTTCCGCTTCATCTTGCACCTCTCATCTAGTTTTAGATTGTGAGGTGTCAATTATTTTGGGTTAGCTATAGTCCGCGTGGCTGCGCTTGTTATGTTGTTTTTTTCTTTCGTACATTTTTTATCAAATATGAATTACCTGGCCCTCGCTTGAGTTCAAATAAATCAATTGCTTTAATGAGGCTACTTAAATTTTTATAACCGTAGTTTCTGGTATCAAAGGAAGTCTTATTTGATATATGCGAACCAACAGGTCCTAAAGCTGCCCAACCATTATCTTCTTCTGTTGCTTCAATTGCTTGGCGAAGTAAATTTATTAGCTTTGTGTCGGATTTTATATTTTTAGTTTTTGTTTGTGTTACGCCACTACTTTTTGACTCTTGATCTAGAAACAGAAACTTAGAACAGGCATTAACAAATGGAGAAGGTGTTTTGCGCTCACCAAAACCCAAAACAACTTTACCTTCTGCAAGGGCGCGAGTGACCATTGGTGTGAAATCACAATCAGATGATACGAAACACATTACATCAATGTCCTTAGTATACATTACATCCATTGCATCAATTACGAGCGCGATATCTGCCGCATTCTTTCCTTTTGAGAGATCGTATTGCTGTATTGGTTGAATAGCATATTCATGTAGAAGATCCTCCCAAGGCTTTAAAGATGGATTTTTCCAGTTCCCATATGCTTTTCTTATTGTTACGACACCATATTTAGCGACTTCACTAAGAACTTCTTCAAACTTGTTAGCAGGTGCATTGTCTGCATCTATAAATAGTGCAATTTTCTGCTTTGAATCATCCATTTAAACTGGCACCTCTTTTAAAAACATAACGTTCTACATATGCGGAGCCCGCCGCGCAGCGGTGGGGGTTCGAGTGAGCGACAGCGAACGGCATGATGTGCTTGTTATGCATCTTGATTCCAAATTGATGTGGATTTGAAACTATAAGCATACCCAGGATACAAAAGCAAAAGCACAAAACCGATTGCTGCAGCAGTTGACAGTGTTTGCCCAAGGGATGGCTTAAAGTACGCTAAAGCGGCAGCTTCATATATACCTAAAACAAACGCAGGAGTGTTAAGAATTAACACGGCAATAGACATTCCTTTGCTTCCAATTGGGATTTCATACGCATATCCATACATTAGAATTAGGTAGAATAAACTCGCAATTAACCAAAGAACCCCAGTGACACTTGGATTATCGAAAGGGGTAGTAAAAACACTCGTTACGGCTAAAAGTGCTGCAAGCCAGAATATCAATTTCCAGAACTTCTTCATTTTAATGCATAACGTTTAAATCAGCCGCGCGGCTTTTTGCGTCGGCTGAATTTGATGGTTATGCCAATTTCATTACTCCATAAACGGCTCAAAAAAAGAGCTATTAATTTCATAGACAGTTCTTGGGGTTAAGCCTAATTCTAATTGTTCAAACATTTCAACTAGCTTCTCACCATCAACTAGTTCAATTGGCTGAACTCCATCCCTTGAGGCTTCGCGCTTTGCATCAGCTGTAAAGCCACCTGTTGTTAAAATGATTCCTTTTTCAGCACGTCCCATCATTGCACCTCGGAAATCTCTCACCTGTGTAGATGCAACATTACCTTCATAACGCTTACACTGAAAAAGAACTTGGAAACTGACAAATGGGTTGATTTGTAGAACACCATTTCCATCTATACCACCATCACCTGACTTCCCTGTCACTTCAACCTTTTCAAAACCTGCCTCCCTAAGCAGTCGTTGACATATTCGCTCAAACCCTGCTGGAGACAATGACTTCAATATATTTAATAGATCGTTTTTTGAGCTTTGAATATTAGACTCTGGGGTAGATTGTGCCTCATATTCTAAATTAGATGCTGAAGCAGTAGCTTTATTTTGTTTCTGTTTTGCCTTTATTGCTTGAACTTCTTGTATTATTGCTCTCAACTGACCTTCATTAAGTTCAGGAGTATTCTGACCTCTTTCCGTTAACGCCCACACACCACGCCTAGATGAGTCGATATAACCAGTTTTTGCTAAGTAGAACCTTGCCCAATGAACCTGATTTTCGTACCTAGACTCACCATTCTTTAGACGCTTGTCTAATACCTCATCTGGGAGATTTAATGATTGAGCAATAGAGCTGCACACTTCATCTGCACGAGCAGAGCCGCCTAATGTTCTCAATGCTGAGATTAATGGGTTTATATACGTAGCAAATTCAGAAATTGCCAATTTATTCTCCTACATTTTCTTCTGGGCATAACAGTTAAATCAAACGCACATGGACGCATTACTAACGCGGCCATGTGCGTTTGATTTACGTGGGATATTATTCATTTGAGAAACCAACAACCTGCTCCCTGTGATTTTTATTTCCATTGACTCAACAGACTACCAAACTTCATGCTGCTGGAAAACCGGTTTTATACAGATATTAAAATGAGAAAATACGGCAACTTGCTACATATGTCCGTAAATTTAAAAGCAGGGCAAACTTAATCATAATGCTCTCTTAATTACGGGTATTGGCTAGAGATGGATTTTTAGAGAATTAGAGAACAGAGCAGGGGGTGCTTGTGATGAATATGAGCCATTCCTTTGTATATAACGGAATACTTCGGGCTAAACTCCCGTTGATGACGATTTAATTGTTCTAATTCGTTGATTTATCTACGTTATGGTCCTGCACTACCATGACACGCCTTGATTCCATGTGGTGTGCTCTATATCATGCGGCTATATTTCGATAATCATTCTCGGATGCTCACCAGTACCGAGGATTTCCCACATAATCAGGCAGTTATACGACGGCTTATTTTTCCAATCGATTCATCCGGATAGTCATTGATGCAAACACCCGAACTATTATCCCCAGCGGGGACGATTAAGAATATGCGTTATGCCTTCGCCTTTGGGGCGGATGCGGTGTATGCGGGTATGCCTCGCTACAGCCTGCGGGTGCGGAATAATGATTTTCTGGCGGACAACTTGCGTCTGGGGATAGATGAGGCCCACGCTCTGGGCAAGAAATTTTTTCTTACCTGTAATCTGATGCCGCACGGGCCCAAACTAAAGACCTTTATGCGGGATATGGAGCCGGTGGTTGCCCTGGGTCCAGATGCCCTGATCCTGTCCGATCCGGGGTTGATCATGTTGGCGCGGGAGCGCTGGCCGGATATGCCGCTGCATCTTTCGGTGCAGGCGAATACGGTGAATGCTGCAAGTGTGAAGTTCTGGCAGCAGATCGGTCTCAGTCGTATCATCCTGTCGCGGGAGCTGTCCCTGGATGAGGTTGCTGAGATCAGGCAGGAGTGTCCAGATATGGAGCTGGAGGTGTTTATCCACGGCGCTCTCTGTATCGCCTACTCCGGGCGTTGTCTGCTCTCTGGTTACTTTAATCACCGGGATGCGAACCAGGGTTCCTGTACCAACTCCTGTCGCTGGGAGTACAAACTGGAGTCGGGTGAGGGTGAAAATTTTCTGTCCGGGTTCTCCCAGTCCGGCCAGGAGCGCCATCCAGAGGCGGATCAGGTGTATCTACTGGAGGAGCGGGAACGCCCCGGTGAACTGATGCCGATCTTTGAGGATGAGAACGGTACCTATATTATGAACTCACGGGATCTGCGCGCGGTGGAGCATGTGCAGCGTCTCACCGAGATAGGCGTGGACAGTTTTAAGATTGAGGGGCGTACCAAGTCACACTACTATACGGCCCGCACCACCCAGACCTATCGCCAGGCCATCGACGATGCAGTTTCCGGCAGGCCATTCCAACCCCGGTTGATGCAGGATCTGGAAGGATTGGCCAACCGGGGGTATACCGACGGCTTCTATCAGCGTCACCCCAGCCAGGAGTTGCAGAACTATCGTCAGAACAGCTCTGAAAGCGCGCGTGAGATATTTGTGGGTGAGGTGCTGGAGCAGGACGCTGACACCGGAGCGGCACTGATTGAGGTAAAGAACAAGTTCGCCATTGGTGATGAGCTGCACCTGCTGACACCATCCGGCAATAAGAGTTTCCGGCTGGAGCAGATGGAAGGTGTGCATGGTAACGCCATGCAGGAGGCACCAGGTAGCGGCTATCAGGTACGGATACAGTTACCATTGGTACAGAGTGAAATGGGTCTGATCACCAGGAGCCTGGAGCAATCCGGATTGGTGGCAGGCAAAGATCGAATTAACGTTATTGTGAAGAATTGAGTGAGAGGAATAAGGGTTATGAAAAGTATCTTTCTGGGTATGCTGGTATTGATGTTGGGTTTAACAGGTTGCGCCCAGGATGGATCCGACGTGGAACATGGGCTGGGTGACTTTGTGGAGGTCCTGAAGGCGCAGGGAGTGGATGGTGATTTGACCATGCATAGGCCCTTAAACGATAGCATGGTGTATCTGGCTGAGTATGCCGTATCCAAATTTACCAGTACCCGCATCATCTCCATATTTAAGTGCAAGGACGAAAAGAGCGCCGAGAGCAACCTGCAGGATGCGTTGAAAAACACCAAGCTGTCGGGGCAGGCCAGGAACGGCAGATACCTGATGGCTGCAACATTTTACCCGGTCGAGGAACAGGCGGTAGCCAAGATACAGAAACTGTTTCTGGCGCATAAGTTTGAGTAACACGGAGACGACCAGAGTGCGGCCAGTAACACTGCCATTATGGATGACCCTGGTCACCATATCCCTTCTCTCCGGCTGTTTCGGCCAGCAGGGGGATGTGGACGAACCCTGGGGTAAACGCAAGCTGCGTTTTGAACAGGCGGCACAGGTAGCGCAACCACTGGTGACAGCCATCGGCAGCTACTTTGCTGCAACCGGGAGGCCACCGGTCAGGCTGGCCGATGTTGCCCCTGAATATATTGAACGTATCCCCGCGACCGGTCTGAATGGTTGCCCAGATTTTGACTACCGCTCATTCTCCGGTCGTCCGGCGCGTCTGGTGTGGTTTGATCTGGGTTCGCGTCAGGGTAAGCCGCTTAAGAAACCGGCAAAATTTCCCGATGGTGACCCGGAGCACGCCATCATGCTGTTTGCCATTGATACCGATGGCAACATTGTCAGCGCCAGTATTGATCGGTTACCCAAGGATATGAAGGGCGTGGATTTTGATGCGGCCAAGTGGAAGCAGAAACAGGACCGCATACTGATGGCGCTCAAGCTGTCAGATTCCTATCGGTTGGATGGAATGCCCACGGCGGTGTTTGAGGATCTGCTAGGACCACCGGACGGCATCAGGGATATCGAAAATGTGCCGTGGGAACTGCGGATAAACTGTTCCACCGGATTTCTCAATCGGGATGTGTTCTTCTACTGGCCGGTGCAAAAGTATCCGCCTCAGATCTACGGTGGCGACGTTGAGCCGGTGGTGGACTGGGCCTATGTGCATGACTAGGGCATGACTAGAAGATTCGCAAAACTGCTGTTTGTGGTTCTGCTTCTGTTGCAGACCGGCTGTTTCAGCCTGTCCGGCCGGGATGCGCTGGAGGTAAAGCCGGCTGCCGCTTCAAGTCGAGTGGGACTGAATCAGCCGCAGGCGGTCAAGCGGGCGCTGTATGCCCAGCTGCGGGAGTGGCGTTCGGTCCCTAATCGCATTGGTGGCCTCTCCAAAAGCGGGGTGGACTGCTCCGGTTTTGCTTTGCTCACCTTCAGAGAGTACTTTGGCATTGAGCTGCCACGCAGCACCAATCAGCAGGCCAGGGTTGGGTCTGATATCAACAAGGGTGAACTGCGACCGGGCGACCTGGTGTTCTTCAAGACCGGGTTTGTGCAGCGGCATGTGGGGATGTATACCGGTGAGGGTAAATTTATCCACGCCTCCACCAGTCGCGGGGTGATGGAGTCGCACCTGGGCAACCCCTACTGGACCAGAAACTACTGGAAGTCAGTGCGGGTTCGGCTATGAACGATTTTACCCTCGACTCCCGGCTGCAATCCGACTGTCACATCCTGGGGCGGCTGGATAACACACTGCTATTGTTAATGAACAACTCTTTGGCGCCCTGGTTCATCCTGGTGCCCATGGTGGAAGTGACCGAGTTTCATCAGATGGAGTCGGATGCCCAACTGCTGGAGCTGGGGCATATCAATCTGCTCTCCATTTATCTGAAAGATGAGTTTTCCGTCGACAAGGTCAACGTGGCCGCCATCGGCAATATTGTGCGTCAACTGCATATCCATGTGGTGGGTCGCAGCGAGCAGGACTACTGCTGGCCCAATGTGGTGTGGGGCGCCGAGGGGCGCAAGGCCTACTCATCGTCAGAGGTGCAGGCCATTACTGCCTCTGTCCAGGAGCGGCTGGGTGCGGCATTTGTTTCCGCGCCTGAGGGTTAATAGCGTTATGGGTACTCCACTCTGCGCTGCTCCCCCAAATAAAGCATCTCCTCTCCCGATTTTGATCCCAGAAGGGCATAAACCGTAGGCCAGAATAAGCGCTAGCGTTTCTGGCAAATAGCCTGCTGTTGGATGTTTAACCTGTCTTGCCGGGAACGCCGTGCTTATCCCGGCCTACCTGTTTAATCCATCCCCTCAAAGTGATCACTCACAGAATAATCAAAAGATAGGCCTGTTCACGCTGGCCCATGAGCTGCGTTATCAGCACTTGGTGTAGAATTACTACAGTGGCCCAGTGATGCCTTGTCGTGAACCAGCGCAGACAAAATTCATCAGGAGCAGATGCAGGGCATTCCAATCCTGACTCTGGTTTGCGAGGGCAGATGTTGGGCTTCCGGGAGTACCAGGCAAGGGAACAAGAGGCGCTTTTTTGCAGAAGGATGAGTTTGTTCACCTGTGGGACGCGCCTCCCGCAGGCTAATTGATGGGAAGTGGATATTTTGGCCCCTTCCAGGGGGCTTTCTTCATACTACCTGCTTTGCGGGTAGTAGATGATTACCCCCTGGTTGATGAATCTTGTAATGTTGCCTGCAGAGGTGGACAATTGAGATGAAGTTGGAAGACAAACGTTCGTGCAAGTCCCCACCCGGCGGCCCCGCAGGTGGATAGAACCATGTCACACCGTGACCAGTTAAGTGGTAACTTTTCCAGAAACAGATGATCGATTTACATTATGGAACACTCGATATGATCCGCAGCGTGAACCATGGGTAGTCTGCTCCTGATCGGGCTGTTTATCGGCATGCGCCATGCGCTGGAGGCCGATCATGTGGCAGCGGTTGCATCGCTGATGAATAATCAGCAGTCACTCCGGCACACCATCAAACAGGGTGGGGTCTGGGGTCTGGGTCACACCATCATCCTGTTCTTGTTTGGCTCCATCGTAATCTTTATGGACCGGGTGATCCCCGAGTATCTGGCCAGTGGGCTGGAGCTGGCGGTTGGGGTGATGTTGATACTCCTCGGCTCCCATGTCCTCTATCGGCTGATCCGTGACCGGGTGCACTTCCATGGCCACAACCACTCAGATGGTGAGGGAGATTACCACTTTCATGTGCACTCTCATGCTGGTGAGTTCAGGTCCCAGCACGATCCGGCCCGGCATGAGCACCAGCATCCACAAGGCTTTCCCCTGCGGGCGCTGTTTGTGGGGATGATGCACGGCATGGCGGGATCGGCAGCGGTAATACTACTGGCCCTGGGGGCGGTAACATCACCTATGCAGGGGATGCTCTATATCCTGGCCTTTGGGGTTGGTTCCATAATCGGTATGGCCCTGCTCTCTGCCATTATCTCCATCCCGTTACGCGCCTCAGCCCGGCACCTGACCTGGATACATAACGGCTTTCAACTGCTGACCGGCAGTATCACCTTCGGTCTGGGTATTCTGGTGCTCTACTCAAACAGCTCTGTTCTGATCTCCTGAAGCCCTTATACCGGCTGGCCGGAGCCTAGTTGAGACTTATCTTTTTTGCTAAACTAAAACGTGTTATTCCACTATTGTTCGCCAATGGAAACATTGATTCATGCCTTGGTGGTCATCTGGAATTTGTATTGCTTGATTACTATCGTGATTACCAGGAGTTATCCCCTAATATCTCTGTGGCATGCGGATTGCGACTATCCTGCTTATAATTGTGAGCTATTGGGTGGTTGGTTTTCGCCCTGACTATGTTTAATGCGCACTGGGGTCTGGATAAATTAGGTTAAAGTCTAAGTTAAGTTTGTCTTTAGTTAACCAAATTGACTCCGACCCTTTAGGCTAAGAAGGTATCACAGGCTAAACAGATGGAAATCGAAGGGTCGTTAGCTATTAACCTTGAGCTTGCTTCCGGTCGTGTGCACCAGGTGCAGATCGATTCCAGTCGCCCGGTTCACGCATCCAGGGTTTTTTGTGGCAAAGAGATCCAGGAGGTGCTGAAGACACTCCCCATCGTGTTCTCTATTTGTGGCACCGCTCAGGCCTGTGCCGCTGTACGAGCCTGTGAACAGGCCCTTGGCATGCGGCCATCACCTCAGATTGAAGATCAGCGGGCCTGCCTGGTGCGCATGGAAAATCTGCGGGAACAGCTATGGCGGATACTGCTGGAGTGGCCTGAGTTTCTGGGTGAGACTCCAGATCGACAGAGTATGGCTATGACCATGGCGCTACAGCGTGATTATCGTGATGTGTTGACTGGTGGACGCAACCCATTTCTCCTGCCGGGAGACGGGCATGTGCAGGCCGCGGCAGATGTGCGCGGTCTGGTTACACGGCTTGGCGGTTTTCTGGAGGTGGTGGTGTTTGGCATGCCGCTACAGCGCTGGCTGGATATTACTGATATTCAGGAATTGGGAAGCTGGGCCGGAAGCGGTCAGACCCAGGCCGCCCGTACCCTGGGTTTTGTAATGGGCCAGGATTGGCGTGAGTTGGGACGATGCCAGGTTGAGAGCTTGCCTGTCCTGGAGTCGGAAAGGCTGCATGAGTTATTGCAAAACGATGACTTTGTAGCGCAGCCCCAGTGGCTGAGTAGCTGTCGCGAAACCACCTCTTGTTCCCGGGTGCACAGTCAACTGCTGCAACAACTACGTGAGCAGTATGGCAACGGTCTGCTGGTGAGGATGGTGGCGCGCCTCACCGAGATCGCCCAGCTCTCTGTCAATCTGTTATCGGCACCAAATGAAGACGTCCTAGTTGCATCTGTTGATGTGCAGAATCCCGGTATAGGCCAGGTGGCCGCCGCCCGTGGGCAACTGGTGCATCGGGTAGAGTTGCAGGAGGGACTTATCACCAATTACCAGATCCTCGCCCCCACTGAGTGGAACTTTCACCCCCATGGTCTGGTGGCCGCAGCATTGGCTACTCTGGAGGGTGATGTAACAGAAATAGGACGTCAGGCGTGTCTGCTGATTGATGCCATCGACCCCTGTGTGGGTTATGAGCTAACCATTAAGGATTCTGTAACCGATGCATGAGATGTCACTGAATGAGGGGGTGTTGCAGGTGTTGCAGGATCACGCCAAAAGTCAGGGCTTTGCACGAGTTAAAACTGTATGGGTGGAGATTGGTGAACTCTCCGGGGTGGAGATCGAAGCCATGCGTTTTGGTTTTGAAGTGGTGATGAAAGGTAGCTTGGCAGATGGGGCCAAACTGGAGATTATCCGGGTGCCGGGACAGGCCTGGTGTATGCCATGTGAAAAGAGTGTTCAGATCAAACAGCTGTTTGAGGCCTGCCCGGACTGCGGCAGTTATCAGTTACAGGTCACCAGTGGTGATCAGATGCAGATTAAAGAACTGGAGGTTGAGTAATGTGTACAGTATGTGGATGCGGTGAGGGCGAGACCCGGATTGAAGGGCATGAGCACTCGCACGAACATGAGCACCATCATCATCACGATGATGCAAGCCATGACTATGGAAAGGGTCCGGCCCATGCCCATGCGCCCGGTCTGAGTCAGTCGCGTATGGTGCAGATCGAGGAGGGCATCCTCAGCAAGAACAATGAGTATGCCGCTGCCAACCGGCGTTGGTTCAGTGAGCATGGCATCTTGGCGCTGAATCTGGTTTCCAGTCCCGGCTCGGGCAAGACCACCTTGCTCACCCGCAGCATCAACGACCTGAAGAGTGAGTTGAAGTTGTCGGTGATCGAGGGCGATCAACAGACGGCGAACGATGCCGAGCGCATCCGTGAGACCGGAGTCAAGGCGCTACAGATTAACACCGGCAAGGGGTGTCACCTGGATGGGCATATGGTTGGTCACGCCCTGGAGACCCTGAGGCCAGATGACGACAGTGTTCTGTTTATTGAGAATGTGGGAAATCTGGTATGCCCGGCAGCCTTTGATCTGGGAGAGGCGCATAAGGTGGCGATACTCTCGGTCACTGAAGGTGAAGACAAACCGATCAAATATCCCGATATGTTCCATGCGGCGGACCTGATGTTATTGAACAAGATTGATTTGCTGCCATACCTGCAATTCGATGTGGAGAAGTGCATTGAGTACGCGCGTCGGGTCAATCCCAAGATCAAGGTGATGCAGTTGTCGGCAACCAGTGGTGAAGGTATGGACAATTGGTATCAGTGGCTGCGTGCTACAAAACAGCTGTCAATGATTGGAGCCTGAGTATGTGTCATGCAATACCGGCGCAGATCGTTACGATAGACCAGCAGACCGATACCGCGACTGTGGCTTTGGGTGAGGTGAAAAAAGATGTATCACTGGCACTGGTGCAGGATGTGCAGGTGGGGGATTACGTGTTGGTGCATGTAGGATATGCCCTGAACAAGATCAGTACGGAAGAGGCGGAGCGCACGCTGCAACTGTTCGCAGAGATGGCTGAACTGGATGGGGTGCAGCCATGAAGTATGTGGATGAGTTCAGAAACCACGACCTGGCGCAGAAACTGTCCAAAGATATCAAGCGCGAGGCCAACTCGGATCGCAACTACAATCTGATGGAGTTCTGTGGTGGTCACACCCACGCCATCTTCCGTTACGGCGTACATAATCTGATGCCGCCAAATGTAAGGTTTGTGCATGGCCCGGGCTGTCCGGTGTGTGTGCTGCCGATCGGGCGTATCGACAACGCCATCGAACTGGCGCAAAAACACGATGTGATCCTGTGCAGTTACGGCGACCTGTTGCGGGTGCCGGCCAGCGGTCGCAAGAGCTTGTTGAAGGTGAGTGCAGAGGGCGCCGATGTGCGCATGGTCTACTCTACCCAGGATACGCTCAAGATTGCGCGCGAAAACCCGGATCGTGAAGTGGTGTTTTTCGCCATCGGCTTTGAGACCACTACTCCTCCCAGTGCCGTTGCCATCAAGCAGGCGCAGACTGAAGGGCTGAAAAATTTCAGTGTGTTCTGTAACCATGTGCTGACCCCAGCTGCAATCCAGAATATCCTGGAGTCACCTGAGGTGCGGGAGATCGGCTCGGTTCTGATTGACGGTTTCTTTGGTCCTTCCCATGTCAGCTCCATCATTGGCAGTCAACCCTATGAGTTTTTTGCCGAGGAGTTTCAACGGCCGGTGGTGATCGCCGGGTTTGAGCCACTGGATGTGATGCAGTCCACCCTGATGCTGATACGCCAGCTGAATCAGGGGCGGCACGACGTGGAGAATGAGTACACCCGCGTGGTCACCCGTAAAGGTAACCGCAAGGCTCAATCCCTGGTGGCCGAGGTGTTGGAACTGCGGCGTAGCTTTGAGTGGCGCGGCCTGGGTCTGGTGCCCTACAGCGCCTTGCAGATTAAAAAACCATTTGCTGAATTTGATGCCGAGAAGCGCTTTGATATACCAGAGAGCAAAGTGTCTGATGTTAAGGGTTGTGAGTGTCCCAGGATTTTACGCGGAGTAAAACGACCCACCGACTGCAAACTGTTTGGCATCGTATGCACTCCGGAGAATCCCATGGGCTCCTGCATGGTGTCATCGGAAGGGGCCTGTGCCGCCTACTGGAGCTATGGCCGTTTTTCGCAACCTGAATCACAATCCCAAGCTGAGCAGGAACCGGCGGCATGAGTGCAGATATGAAACGTTTTCCAGTTGGTCTGAATATCAGTGATGGTGTGGTGGATATGTCCCACGGCAGCGGGGGCCGCGCCATGGCTCAACTCATTGATGAAATATTTGTTAAGCACTTTGATAATGAGCTGCTGCGACAAGCCAACGATCAGGCGGCCTTTGATGTACCGCCGGGACGTATGGTGATGAGCACCGACGGTCATGTGATCTCGCCGCTGTTTTTTCCTGGTGGAGATATCGGCTCCCTGGCGGTACATGGAACGGTGAATGACGTGGCCATGTCTGGTGCCAAGCCACTATATCTTTCCGCCGGTTTTATTCTGGAAGAGGGGTTTCCCCTGGCCGATCTGGAACGGGTTGTAATCAGTATGGGCAAGGCTGCAGTGGCTGCCGGGGTGCCGGTAGTAACCGGTGATACCAAGGTGGTGGAGCGGGGTAAGGGTGATGGTGTATTCATCACCACCACTGGCGTGGGGATAGTGCCGGAGGGGGTGAACATATCCGGTGATCTGGCACGTCCGGGTGATGCCATCCTGGTCAACGGAACCATGGGTGATCATGGTGTGGCCATCATGTCCAGCCGTGAAAACCTGGAGTTTGAGACCAGCATAGAATCCGATTCCGCCGCCCTGCACACCCTGATTGCCGAGATGGTCTCGGCGGTGCCGGAGATCCACTGTCTGCGTGATCCCACCCGTGGTGGTCTGGCCACCACCCTGAATGAACTGGCGCACCAATCCAGTGTCGGCATGAAGCTGATGGAGTCAGCAATCCCGGTGCGACCGGCGGTGAAGGCTGCCTGTGAACTGCTGGGTTTGGATCCGCTGTATGTGGCCAATGAGGGTAAGCTGATCTGCATCTGCCCCCAGCAGGAGGCCCAGCGTCTGCTGGAGGTGATGCAGGCGCATCTACTGGGGCAGGAAGCGGCGATTATTGGTGAAGTGACTGAGGACCAACACGGTTTTGTGCAGATGGAGACCAGCTTTGGCGGCAGCCGGGTGGTGGACTGGCTGGTGGGTGAGCAGTTGCCGAGGATCTGTTAATGGCATGTAGATTTAATATTACTCGCGCCAAGACGCAAAGTACGCCAAGAAAAGCAACTGCTGCTCTGTCTCATAAGAGTGATTTCTTTGCGCCCTTGGCGTCTTTGCGAGAGGTAGTCAGCAGTTTGAATACCCAGCAATCCAGGGTCAGGTGCTGATGCGCATACTGTTTCTGACTCATGCCTTCAACAGTCTGACCCAGAGGCTGTTTGTGGAGCTGCACCAGCAGGGGCATGAGGTGTCGGTGGAGTTTGATATCAACGACGAGGTTAGCCTGGATGCGGTGGAGCTGTATAAACCGGATCTGATCATTGCACCTTTTCTCAAGCGCGCCATCCCGGAGCAGATGTGGCGCAACCACGTATGTCTGGTGGTGCATCCAGGGATTCGTGGCGACCGCGGTCCTTCGACCCTGGACTGGGCCATCCTCAACCGCGAGCCGCGTTGGGGGGTGACGGTGTTGCAAGCCAATGTCGAGATGGATGCCGGTGACATCTGGGCCTTCAGTGAGTTCAGGATGCGGGATGACACCAAGGCCAGCCTATATCGAAATGAAGTGACCCAGGCCGCTGTGGATGCGGTGTTGAATGCAGTGCGACACTATCAGGATGGTGAGTTCAGGCCGCAGCCGCTGGATTACAGTGACCCTGAAGTCCATGGCCAACTGCGGCCACTGATGCAGCAGTCAGAGCGGGAAATAGATTGGCAGCAGGATGATACCCAGACCGTCCTGACCAAGATTCGCAGCGCCGATGGATTCCCTGGGGTACGTGACCGGCTGTATGGGCGGGAGCTGTTTCTGTATGACGCCCACCCAGAGCAGACACTTCGCGGCGAACCGGGTGAGGTGATCGCCCGCTGCGGCAGCTCCATCTGTCGTGCCAGCGTGGATGGCGCGATATGGATTGGTCATTTGCGGGATAAGCAGGCGGACCATCCGTTCAAGTTACCAGCCACTATGTTGCTGCAAGATGAGATAACAGACCTGCCAGAGGTGCAGCCGCAGGCAGGCAGTGGCTATCGTGACATCTGGTATGAGGAGCAAGGTGCTGTCGGTTATCTGCACTTCCCATTCTATAATGGCGCCATGGGCGCAGATCAGTGTGAGCGTCTGCGTCTGGCCTACATAGATGCATGTCAACGGGATACCCGAGTGATTGCACTTATGGGTGGTCCCAACTACTGGTCCAATGGCATGCATCTCAATCTGATTGAGGCGGCCGAAAGTCCGGCCGATGAGTCCTGGTGCAACATCAACGCCATCGACGATCTGGCTCTGGAGATCATCAATACTCAATCCCATCTCACCGTGGCTGCCATGCAGGGTAATGTTGGTGCCGGTGGTGTGTTTCTGGCGCGTAGCTGTGATGAGGTGTGGGCGCGGGAAGGGGTGATTCTCAATCCACACTACAAGGATATGGGTAACCTGTACGGCTCCGAATACTGGAGCTACCTGCTACCCCGTTACGCCGGTGAGGAGAATGCCAGGCGCATTACCCAGGCGCGCCTGCCCATGTCCACCAGCGAGGCGCAACAGCTGGGGCTGGTCAATGGGGTGTTTGAACAGAGTGTGGATGGGTTCGTGTCTGAAACAAGGGTGCGTGCTACTGCCCTGGCAAGTGCTGTCGCCTATGCTGAACGTCTGGAATCCAAGACCAGAAGCCGGGCTGCTGATGAGGTGTATAAACCACTGCAAAACTACCGGGATGAGGAGCTGGAAAATATGCGACTAAACTTCTACGGCTTTGATCCCAGCTATCACGTTGCCAGGTACAACTTTGTTTACAAGATCCCGAAGTCGCGCACGCCCATGACCATAGCGCGTCATCGCCGGATAGCCAAAAATCTGCGGAGGGTGTCATGAACCGGCTGCCTACCATTTTAATCAGTGATGGGGTCCACTTCTATAGTGCTGCACTGCTATTAGATTCAGGGAAAAATAAATGTAGTTTTTATTGTTTTGTCCATCAAGAGGCTAATTTGCCAACAGTCTCAAGTCAATATATTTAGAATATGTGTGGAGAATGAAAGAAACATAAATAATAAATGTGCTTTCTATCCTGTGTGCTGGGATATGACAGGCTTGTCAGCTGCTAACTCTAACATTAGTTGGCATATAATTACCTTACTTACGTAATCAAAATATAATAGTAGCAAGTGTAAATTATGAGGTGTCGAGATGCTCAGGATGTGTTTGATCTATCTGGTGTTGCCTGGATTGATATATATTTCACCTGAGACTGGTTTTTCAGATTACTCTGTACGCCAGGCAGCCTCTGCCTTGAATACACAGGGTTACCGTGCCTACAAGGCAGGAGAGTTCAGTAATGCCTTGGGCCTGTTTAAGAGGTCTGTAGAGACCGATCCAACCTATGGGCAGGGCCATTACAATCTGGCCAGTACCATGGGGGTGTTACGGCAACAGGAAGGCCCCTGTGGTGATCATGAGGTGTATCTGGATGAGATTATCCGTTCCCTGCATGAGACGTTGAAGTATTTCCCATTAAAATTGGAAAAGATGCTCGCCGACCCGGACCTGACGCCAGTGCATGATACCTTTGCATGGCAGAAGATCCGAGGTCTGACTACCTCTAGCACTAAAGATGTAGAGAAAATACTGATGGCAGTGGCCTGGTTTGGTCCTGCCAGGGGGGGCTTTGGTCCCATAGGTGGCTTTGATTTCAACAGTGATGGCACCTTTAGCTACTGGTTCCTGGTGATAGGTGATGACGTGGTCCAAAAGCGGGTTAGCGGAAAGTATTCGGTATCTGATAATGGCGTGGAGATTATCTTTGATCCGGGACAAGAGAAGGGTGGAAGCTTCCAGGGAAGGCTGAGCAAAGAGGGAGTACTTACTTTTGAGGACGAAGGGGCGCCCAAGGGGCCCTATACCGATGATAGGGATGAATGTTCAGCTTAGAAGTGAACATTTCTAGGGAGATGTTGCGGCCATTATTGTAGTTTTAAAAATACCGTGGCTGTCCTATATTGCATCAGAGCCCAAATGGTATGTTGATGCGGAACTACTTTATTTATCTCCGCGACTCGGCAGTGGAAAATCCTTAAAACTTGCACCAGGAACAACCTCACGTTCATCCTCATGTATCTTTTCTGGTGTTGGCCAGTAACCCTGAGCTGGATCGCTTCCATCCTTCATTGCTGGCAACGGGTCTGGATCTGCAAATACTGGTCTGGCATTGAGATCTATATCCTCACGCATGCAGAGAAATTCAAGCGGAATGTTATTGGGGTCGTAGGTGTAGAGTGAGCGACAGAACCCATGGTCGATAAGGTCAGTGGCCGGCATATCAGCCGCATCAAGACGGCTCATTAGTTCCCAGAGTTGTGCTTCATCAGCAACCTGGATCGACACGTGATCGAAGGCGTGTTCGCCTGACTTGGGCTCTCCATGACGTTTGTATGGGAGGCTACAGGCATTGGGCCATTCGAAAAAAACTATATAGTTGTCACCACCCATGGATAGGAAGACTTGCCGAGAGCCACCTTCATTGGAGGTATAAACCAGCCGCATGTCTAGGAGGTCACGCCAAAAGTGGATAGTTTTATTCAGGTCACAGGTACCGAAAGCCGGATGATGGATGCCAACGTATTTAACCATTTTTTTTCGTCTCGCTACATTAGATAACTCTATTATCTGTCATTCTTCCAGATAAATAACAGAATGGCGAGTATCATACTTCTGATAGTGCCGTTACTTTGTGAAACATTATTGGGTATCCCTATCCGAAAAAGACTCACAAACACGGCAGTCTTTCCTTTTGCCCCGGTCGTCCTGTGTACATCATGACTCCGTATGCACCTTGCGGCAAGCTGCTCGTGCACACTACATCATGATTTCCACAGTGGCTCTACGGTGATGATAGCCACTGCTGTATCTTCTACTCACTTGCTTCCACCCTAAAACCGGGTCATAGAGCATTATTTCCTAATATTAGAAACAATTGCTCTCTGACCCGGTTTCTCGGTTTCTAGATGATAGGAATGAGTACTCGGCGTAACAGTGGTAGTTGTCAGCCTTGGGTTAACTGCCGGTTGTGTTCATAAGTTTTGTCCTTACAATGCCTTGCATAGCTGCATAACATAAGAATCAATGAGGAATTTAAGTTATGCAAGGTACTACCTTCGTGGTCATAGTTGGAATTGCCGCTGTTGGGCTTATGCTATGGCGTTCCAGTCTTCATATGTCACGTCGCCTGTTGGCGCTGGCAATAGATCTAATCCTGCTGCTGTTTGTCATGAAGCTGTATGCCGCGATCTTTTTTGGGTTTGGATCTGTCTGGCTGGCGAGCACTATGCACCTGTTTTATCTGCCATCTCCCCAGCTCTTTTTTGGATATGGTCTGGTATACGCCCCGATTAATGCACTCCTCATGCTGACGATCCCGGTTATTGTCAGTACGCTGTTTGAAAGCTCTGCCTACCGCGCCACCCCGGGTAAGATCCTGATGCGCATGGCGGTGTCGGATAGAGCCAATTCGCAGCCGTCACTAAAGGATGCCCTTATCCGCAATGCCGTAAAATGGATCAGCCTCACTGCCTGGCCGCTGCTGCTGGTGTCTATCGTTATGGTGTACTTCAAGGGCAAGGCGTTACATGACTACATCATTAAGGGGACTACCCTTACCTTGGGTGAGGGGGTTGAAAATAAGCTGGGCAAGGCCAAGTTGTATGAGTTGGATGACAGTACTAGGTTTCAGTTTAATGACCATGAGGAGGCAGGCGCCTATGGGGAGACGGTTCTGATCAAAGAGTTGGAGCATCTCAAGACCAAAGGCGCGATCGGAGACTACGGCACAACGGACAATATGGTGTTCAATAACCGCAATTTTGAGATCGACGGTTATGCCATGATTCCCGATCTGGGCATTGTGGTGATGGAGGCGAAATTCTATTCTGGAAAGGTCTATCCAACCGATCTGCCGCACTGGGATAACATCAAGTCAGATGGTACCAATACAGCGAAGAAAAACCCCTGCATCCAGCTGGAGCGCACAAGCAATCTTCTTACTGAACTGCTGGAGTCCAAGGGCCTGTTGCGCTGGCCGGTCTACTCCATGGTGGTTCTGACCCATCCCGGTATAGATATGGCATGGGGTGAGAGCCTGCCCAAATTTCCTGTAGTGGCTACGAATATGCTGGAAGATTTTATTCGGGATGATATGGCGGCTGATAAAGCGATCAGCTTCTCTGAGCAGGACTACCACGACGTTAAGTCTGCCCTTACAGAGCATCGCCATGCCTATGTGGACCGGTCACCAGAGTTTGCTGGTTAGACAATATTGCAGGTGTTCTCTTCAGCACCCTTGGCTAGACTGTTGTAAAGGGTAGGGTGGAGTGTTGATGCGTATGGTGTGGAAAATACGACTGTGACTGGAGAGAGCATCCAAATAAGCGGCATTGTGCAGGGGGTGGGTTTTCGCCCCACGGTGTGGCGTCTGGCCCAGGAGTGCGGTATCACCGGTCAGGTGTGGAACGATGCCAGCGGCGTGACGATTCAGGCCTGGGGCAGTCAGGCATCTCTGGATGAGTTTGTTGCGCGTATACAAGCAGAACAGCCGGAGCTTGCCCGCGTTGAGGAGATGGTGCGTACAGCGCTGCCTGCCACGGAAAACACTCCTGAGGAGTTTCAGATAAGCCAGAGCCAGGGTGGCGAGGTGCGCAGTGGGGTAACAGCGGATGCTGGCACCTGTCCAGAGTGTATGCGTGAGGTGTTGGACCCTGCTGACCGGCGTTACCGTTACCCCTTCACCAACTGCACCCACTGCGGCCCCAGGCTCTCTATTGTCTCAGCCATCCCCTATGACCGGGCCAATACCAGCATGGCTGCCTTTCCCATGTGTGAGCGGTGTCGGCAGGAGTATGAAGACCCTTCTGATCGACGCTTCCATGCCCAGCCCAACGCCTGCCAGGCATGTGGCCCAAAATTGTGGTTGGAAGACTCCCAAGGTAATCGTGTGGAAAATGCGGATGGTTGTGATGTGATCGAAACCACCGCGCAATTGCTGCACCAGGGCAGGATTGTGGTGATCAAGGGTATAGGTGGTATCCACCTGGCCTGTGATGCCGGAAATGAGGAGGCGGTACAGACCCTGCGCCAGCGCAAGCATCGTTACCACAAGGCGCTGGCGATGATGGCTGCAGATGTTGCCATGGTGTCCAGCTATGCCGAGGTGAGTCAGGCCGAGGCCGAGCTGCTGCAACATCGCGCCGCCCCCATTGTGGTGTTAAATGCTGCTGGAAAATCACTGGCCAGCGGGATCGCGCCGGGTCAGAACACCCTGGGCTTTATGCTGCCATACACCCCACTGCATCACCTGCTGCTAAAGGAGCTGCAACGTCCCATCGTGCTTACCTCTGGCAATCGCAGTGACGAGCCGCAGTCTATCGATAATATGGAAGCGCATAAAAGGCTGGAGCAGATTGCCGATTACTATCTGCTGCACAATCGCGACATACTGAATCGGCTGGACGACTCTGTGGTGCGGGTGCTGGATGCAGCGCCACGTTTTCTGCGCCGGGCCAGAGGCTACGCCCCGCAATCTATCCTGTTGCCGGATGGTTTTGCTGGTGAAAATGTTCTGGCGCTGGGTGGTGAGCTGAAAAACACCTTCTGTCTGCTGAAGCAGGGGCGGGCCACCATGTCGCAACATATGGGTGACCTGGAGGATGCAGTCACCTACCAGGAGTTCCAAAACAATCTGCGCCTCTACCGGCAGTTGTTCGATTTTCAACCGCAGCTGATCGTGGTGGATAGACACCCTAGTTATCTCTCAACCCAGTTTGGATACGCCCTTGCGGCAGAGGAAAACCTGCCCCTGGTTGAGGTGCAACATCACCATGCCCATATCGCTGCCTGTATGGCGGAACATGGATTGCCACTGGAGGGTGGCAAGGTGATTGGAGTGGCCATGGATGGTATGGGATATGGTGCCGGCAGTTCCATCTGGGGCGGGGAGTTTCTGCTGGCCGACTACCACGGTTTTGAGCGATTGGCGCACTTTCAGGATGCGCCCATGCTGGGTGGGGCTCAGGCCATGCGCGAGCCCTGGCGCAACACCTTTGCCCAACTGCTCACTGCCCTTGGCTGGGACTGGGTGACTATGAATCATGGCGACCTGGATATTGTTCGCTTCCTCGAAGGCAAGCCATTAGAGACCCTGAGCAGTATGGCGGAGAAGGGGTTGAACAGTCCCCTTACCTCATCTGCCGGACGGCTGTTTGATGCGGTGGCGGCGGCAGTCGTGGTGTGTCGGGAGAGCGCCGGTTATGAGGGGCAGGCGGCGATAGAGCTGGAGGTGCTGGCGAGCGGACAGTTCCGGAGTCAGGAGGATCAGGCCTATGGTTTTGAGTTGCGGGATGGCAGTGTGAACTGGGCGCGGCTGTGGCGGGGCATATTGAATGATCTGCAAGCCCAGGTAGAGCCAGCGGTGATCGCCGCACGTTTTCATCACACAGTCGTGGCCGCAGTGGTCCATACCGCAGCCACGCTATGTGAGCAGCATGAGACAGAGACCCTGGTGCTCAGTGGTGGGGTGTTTCAGAACCGCCTGTTACTGGAGCAGAGCAGTAGCTTATTGCGTGACAGGGGGCTGAAGGTTCTCTCACCCCAGTTGTTACCTGTCAATGATGGTGGGTTGGCATTGGGGCAGGCGGTGATTGCCAATGCGTCCCGAACCTGATTGGTCTCTATCGATTCGGCGTCAACTAATCTTCCTGTTGTGGCTGGACTGCATCGCCGTAGTTTTCGGCTATCTGTATGATTTCATCTTCGATTTGATCCAGGGCCGCCACCACGTCTGGGTCGAAGTGGTGGCCGCTCCCATCATGGATAATTTGCATCGCCTTTTCATGGGAGAAGGCGGGTTTGTAGACCCGCTTGCTGATTAGGGCGTCATATACATCCGCCACCGCCATCAGTCTGCCGGATATGGGGATCTTTTCCCCTTGCAGGCCATTGGGGTAGCCGCTGCTGTCCCACTTTTCGTGATGGGTGGTTGCTATCTCACGGCCGAAGCGCAGAAAGCCAGTGCTGCAACCCAGTCTCTCTTCCGCCACCTCAATAGCGCGACCGCCCAGGGCGGCGTGGGTTTGCATGATCTTGAACTCATCATCGGTCAGCTTGCCGGGTTTCAGCAGAATATTATCCGGGATACCTACCTTGCCTATGTCGTGCAGAGGGGCGGATTTATACAGCAGGTCAATGGTCTCGTCATCCAGATAGTTGTTGAATCCGGGGTGGTCTTTTAATCTGTTGGCCAGGGCTTTTACGTAGTGCTGGGTGCGGATTATGTGGGCGCCGGTCTCGTTGTCCCGGGTCTCGGCCAGTGATGCCAAGCCGAGGATGGTGACGTCCTGGGTACGTTGCAGTTCTATGGTGCGCAGGTATAACTTCTCTATCATGGTGTTGGTGTGGTGGGCCATTTCGCCGAACTCATCATTGCTGCTGACGGTTACCGATGCCGTGAGGTTGCCGCCGGTGGCTGCTGCCAGTACCCGGTTTTCACTGCTGAAGAAGTAGTTCAGATTGCGTGAGTAGGAGTAGATAGTGTTTAGCATGTAGCCCAGCAGCACCAGGCCCACAAATGCGAACTCTGCCAGGATGGTGTGCTGGGCCTGGGTTGTGGTCAGCTCCTGTCCTATGTGTGTCAGCCAGTCCAGATCCTTATTTATTAGCAGAAAGAATATTCCGATCATGAACAGGGTGGAGGTGGCGGAGAACAAGGTGAACTTGCCCACCAGGGGGAAGTAGTTGCTATCTGGGGTTAGAGTTATGTTCTTGGCCCGCAGCAGCTGTGCCAGTTTGCGCTCCTGTTGCAGTGCCAGGTCGGTGGCGGCAAAAAAACCCAGCGTGGAAAATCCCAGGATCATTTTCAGGCCGCTCTCGATGGGAAAGTCGTAGAGGATGGAGTTGCTGGCAGTAAGGAGTAGCCCCGAGAGTATAAACAGCCCCAGCTCCGCCTGAAAGCTGCGTTTAACCCGATCTTTGTGGCTGCTGGCTACAATCAGCTTTGGGGTAATGGCTACCCGGAGCAGAAATTGAAATCCAATGATTATCAGTAGTGGTGCGGCAAGTTGCTGTGGGGTCAAGCTGTCGATAAATGGACACACCTGTATACCGTAGATCCCAATCAATAGCAGGGCGGCCAGGTAGTGCAAAACTGGGCGTAGTTGGTCACTCTCAATGTCTGACATCATCTGTCCATATATTACGTTTTATAGTTAACCGACCGCTGGTTGGCGCAGGGGTTTTAATGGCGCAAGTAGATGGCTGAACTTCAACTCTGCATGTTTAGTTTATATGGAGAGTGAGCGCATGGGATGGATCAGTTAAAACATTTTTTGGAAAAGAATATCCAGGACACCCAGTGGAAAAGGGGCCTGGATATTTTTGGATGGGCTCTGATTTATTCAGAGGTCCCCTATAGTTCCGGCCGGTCTTCCGGTTCCATATCGATGGAGCGTAACAACTGCATCAATGAGTTTACATGTTTCTGCTCTTCGTTGGCCAGGTCGGAGCAGTATGCAATGTCGTCTGGGTCGCTGAATTTCTCAGATAGACGCTTGTAATTGTCACGAGCTTCCTCTTCCATCTTGATGGCGGATTCAAGAATTGCCCGCATATCCCCCTGATTTATCAGATCACTGACCTTTACTTCCATGTTTTTCTCACTGGTTGTTTCCAGCTCCTTCAGCCAGCTGTCTGCATCAAATGCCTGGCCAAAGGGGGTGTTTTTAAAGCGTTCAATGATGCGGTGGGCGTGGCCATCTTCCATATCGGATAGTTCCAGAAATACCATTCTTGACTCATCATCATCGGTTATTTCTGCCGCCTTCTCGTAGAAAATCTCTGCATTTACTTCTAGTTCTAGTGCGTTTTTAAAGATCTCAATGGCTTTTTCCATACTTCCTCCTAACCCTAAAACCCAGGATAATGGTGCGATTATTGGTTGTTTGTATATTGAGTATTGGACTCCATTCTGATTAATAGCACAACTGGCAAGTCTTATACTACCAGACATCGGTCTACAATTTAGTTTGCGGGTTTCATTTGTCTCGTATCAATCTTCCGTCGCTAAATTGCTAAAGAATACAGCAGGATTGTCGCTATCTGGTAACTGACGTATATGGATAATATTATAATTAACCGTCAGGCTGCAATTATTTGATAAATCAATTAGGTAACGTGTTTTGTTGTCTGGTTGCAGTCTGTATTCATTGGAAAAGGTCAATAAAATGATCTGGATACTGAGTAGCATCAGGAACAAACTCCTTCTTATTACCGGTACCGGTACCTCCCTGGTTCTTTTTTCTGCCATGTTCATGACCTGGGGTGCTGAGAGTAGTCTGCAACGGTTTACCGCACTTATGGAACAAGGTGTAGTGGTAGAACGTTCAATTGAGACCATGGCTACCGATTTCAAGGTACAGGTCCAGGAGTGGAAAAATGTTCTGCTGCGTGGGTCTGATCCTGCAAAGATGGAAAAATACTGGGGGTCCTTTCAGGCGCTTGAGAAAAAGATTCTGGCGGATGGAGCGGCGACTCTGGCTAAGGTTAACAATGCCGAGGTTGCTGAGAAGTTAGAGTTATTTCTTGCTACTCATAAAAAGGCCGGTGAGGCGTACAGGAAGGGACTGGACGCCTTTAAGCAGAGTAAATTTGATCACTCAGTTGGCGACAAAGCGGTAAGTGGGGTTGATCGGGTGCCGGCCAAGTTGCTCAGGCAGGGCTCCAATCTGATGCATAAGCAGGTGGTAGATGAATTCACCGCAAATAAAGACCGCGCCCACAGTGATATTGTCACCGGGCTGGTGCTGATGGGCATAAGTGTGGTCATCGCTTTCGTAGTGTTCTATGCCTATATCCAGCTACAAATATTGGCTCCGGCAAAATATCTGGTTAGCGTCATGGGCAGGCTCGCCACAGGTGATTTTTCCCAATCCATAAAGGCCCGCACCAACGATGAGTTTGGGCAGATAACTGAGAGTTCCGAGGCTGTCAGAAAGTCACTGAACCAGATCATTGGGGAAGTGGGTCGATCGACCCAGATTCTCATGACTGAGATTGATACCTTGGGCAAGGTGGTGGCTGCTACGCGGGAGGGTGTGTTTGAGCAGCAGGCGCAAACCGAACAGGTTGCCACCGCAATTAATCAGATGACCGCAACGGTGCAGGAGGTGTCGCGCAGTGCCGGTTGTGCTTCGGAGGCAACCAGCAGTGCAGATGCCGAGGCGAATAGTGGTAGTGATGTTGTCTCCAGGACGGTGGAGAATATTGGCCTGCTGACCCAGGAGATCGGCAGTGCCGCAGACACTGTGGACATGCTTTCTAAGGATAGTGAAGAGATCGGTGTGGTGCTGGACGTGATTCGCGGCATCTCGGAGCAGACCAATCTGCTGGCGCTCAATGCCGCCATCGAGGCTGCCAGGGCCGGTGAGGCGGGTAGGGGTTTTGCGGTGGTGGCGGACGAGGTCAGAGCGCTGGCCAGTCGTACCCAGGAGTCGACCCAGGAGATCCAGTCCATGATCGAGCGTCTGCAGGAGGGTTCCAAAAATGCTGTGGCGGCAATCAATCGTGGTCGTGAGAACGCCTTGGGTAGTGCCGATCAGGCCTCTGAGGCGCGCACGGCATTACAGACAATCACCCAGGCCGTTGCCAGTATCAATGAAATGAACGCCCAGATCGCGACCGCTTCCGGGGAGCAGAGTGGTGTGGCTGAAGAGATAAACCGGAATATTGTCTCCATTGCCTCTGTGGCAGAGAGCTCTGCTGAAGGTGCCCAGAAGATCGAGTCCAGTAACCGCAAGCTAACTGAAATAGCCAGAGATCTGGATCAGCATATGGCCAACTTTAGGCTTGAAGGTTGATTTGAATTGTCTGGTTGAGCTTGATCTGCCTGGTGGATGAGACAACCCCTGGATTTATTGATCCAGTCCATACTCCTTTAGCCGTTTCCACAGGGTAGTGCGTGACATGCCAAGGATTTTCGTCGCCTTGGAGCGGTTGCCATCAGAGTCTGCCAGGGCCTGAATTATCTGGCTCTTCTCCGTATCAGGATGAGCCGGCCGGTAGTAGGAACTGTTGAGCTGTTCCTGGAGGGCGGGGGCAGGGATTGTCAGGTCCGTAGTGATACTCCGGGTTACTTCCATCCTGGCATGGGTAATCTCAGGAGGCAGGTGGCACGGAAGAATGACGGTGCCATCCAGGTGGACCATGGCGTACTCCAGGGCGTTGCTCATTTCACGGATATTGCCCGGCCAGGAGTATGATTCCATCAGTTCAATTGACTCCCGCCCGACCTGTATGTCGCCCCGGTTGTAACGATCCATAAGCTCCTCCAGAAGCTTATTTATCAGCAGTGGAACGTCGCCTTGACGCTCTCTTAGTGCTGGCACCTCGATCGGCAGTACCCGCAGGCGGTAGTAGAGGTCTTCACGAAACGTACCCTGCTGCACCATGCGGCTCAGATCCTTGTTGGTTGCAGCCAGGATCCTTACATTTACCTTACGGGGCTCGTTTTCGCCCAGTCGTTCCACCTCGCGCTCCTGCAGAACGCGCAGCAACTTTACCTGAATATTGAGGGGGATCTCACCGATCTCATCCAGAAGAATGGTGCCATTGTGAGCCGCCTCAAATCTCCCCATACGTTCTGTGT
>CAZVME010000011.1:0-53544 GCA_964628835.1 uncultured Gammaproteobacteria bacterium
GCCAAGCTGGCTCCAAAATTCCTTAGTACCCTCTGGATCACCTCCCGGTCCAGATAGATGAAAACGTTTCGGCACAGAATCATGTCCAGGGCCGAGGTTCCAGTGAGCAGGGATGGAAAGCCGTCTGTCATCAGATTCAAGTAGTTGAACTTAACCTGATGGCGAATCCGTCTGTGCAATAGATAGTGAGTACCATCGAAGTCGAAGTACCGGTCACGCAGCGGTTCCGGTATGCCGCGCAGCGACCAGGGCCGGTATAGCCCCTGGGTGGCGCGATACAGGGAGTGGGTGTTGATATCCGTACCCAGCAGGTGTAATCCCCACTCCGCCGCATCCGGCAGCAGTTCATCCAGGAGGATGGCAATACTGTAGATCTCCTGGCCGTCGGAGCAACCGACACTCCAGATACGCAATGTCTTCAGCCCGGACTCGCGCCCGCGTCGAATCGCCTCTGGCAACCACTGCTCCCGCAGCAGGGTAAACTGCTCCGTGTCCCGAAAAAAATAGCTCTCACCAACCGTAACACCGGCAATCAGGAACTCGACCTCTGGAGATTGGCTAGGGGCGGCCCAAAGACCGGAGAGAAACGAGCCACAGTCCTGGTAACCGAACCTTGTGACGGCCTTGGTAACCGTCTCTGCAAGATTGTGTAGTTGGTGCTCCTGCACCACGATTCCGGTCTGCTGCCTGAGATACCGACACAGGTCGTCCATACACAGGGACGGCACACCCAGCGCCGACGGGAGATATCCGGCGGGCTCTTTCGGCGCACTCACGGGGCCTCCTTTTTTTCCAGCGCTTCGGGAATGGTTCCGGGCTTGGCATGGGATTGGACAGCGCCCGTATGCCCCATATCGACGCTCATCACCGTCTCCAAATCCAATAACAGTGACAATCCGTGGGAGGTGTTGACCGAGGATAGATAGGGCAGACCACTCTCTTTAAAGCTGGCGCCGCGCTGCAGGTCTGCGCTATGCACAGTCTCGACCCCCGGTATGCCGTCGACGATAAAAGCCACCCTGGTTTCACCATTCCGACATAGCACCATGGGCGTTTCCCCATGATACGACTGGGGATGCATCAGGCCGAGCCGCAATCCCAGATCCAGCACCGGGATACTGGTCCCGTGCAGATTCATGAGCCCCGCCAGATAATCGGGGCCTCCCGGCACCGGCTGCAGATCCAGGATAAAAAATGCCCGCTCCACGTGCTGAAGATCAATACTGCACAGCAGATCCTGCACCCGCACATTCAGAACCTCTAGCATCGTCTCAAAATCACCTGACCCGCACGGTTCCTCTGACTTCATGATCCTAGAATCCACTGTTGGGCACGGTGGATGACGCCCCCGCAGGTGCGCCATCCACCGTGTAGCTGGTTCCACCCAGCAGGTATAGTGCCGTATTGAAGAAAATTTTCATGTCCCCAGTACATAAGTGGATAAATTGAGCAGTCAACTGAGGAGTCTAGGATGATACTTCCAGTGGCTCCAGGTACCAGCTCAGCACCCCAGAATCCAGGATATCCTGGAAAATCCTGGCGCTACGGTCCTGCCCCGCTCCCGCGGGTAAGGCAAGAGACTCCCCTCCTTCATCCAACAGATCTAAAAACACCGCCGTGAGTTGCGGATCCCAATAGCCCTGTTCCGCCTCCTCGGAGAGAATCTGCCGACTCTTTTCCAGGGAGAAGGCAGGCTTATAAGGTCGCTCGGAGCGCAGGGCGTCGAACACATCCACAATTTGGAACACTCGGGCCAGCATGGGGATCTCCTCACCCTTGAGCCCATCTGGATAGCCGCTGCCATCCCACTTCTCGTGGTGGCTGCGGATAATGTCCACGGTCTTTTTCATGGTATTAAGGGGGGAGCACAGGGCTGCACCGATGGTTGCGTGCTGCTTCATGGCCTGCCATTCGTCCGGGTCCAGTCGACCCGGCTTGAGTAGGATGGCATCAGGAATACCAAGCTTGCCGATGTCATGCATGACCCCACCGCGGCGCAGGGCCTCCAGATCTTCGAAACCAAGCCCGAGCACCTCGCCAAATAAAACCGCAATATGGGAAAGCCGGTCACAGTGATCGCCAGTACCCCCGTCCCGGGCCTCCACCATGCGTGCCAGGGAAAACAGCACCGATTCCGTGTTATCCAGCCGGTCGGTTAGGCGCTTGCGTTCCAGAGCGGCATGTACGCGGGCCCTGAGCTCTACCTTGTTGAACGGCTTGGTCAGAAAATCATTCGCCCCTGCATCCATACCCTGCGCCACATCGTCGGGGTTATCGAGGGCAGTCAACATTAGAATCGGTACCAACTCCATTCCCAGTTCCTGGCGGATATATGTACAGGCCTCAAAACCGCTCATGCCCGGCATCATCACATCCATCAGGATTACGTCCACCTCCTGCTCCTGGAGGAGTTTGATCGCCGCCTCACCACTGCCGGCATCGTAGATCTCATAGTCAGACTCAGGCAGGACTCGACGCAGGAGTATCCTGTTTGTCTCCATGTCGTCCACCACCAGAACTCTACCCTTACTCATGCCTACTACCCCCACAAAGAATAAGTATTTCTTCGGTATCACGGTACAAAACATGACGTCAAAGTCACATTTTTGCACTCAATCTTTGACAACCTGATGTACTCTGGACGCCCTGCGTCCGCTACCTTACAACACACCACATTGCTGCACGCTCCCACTGGAGACTACCCGTCTTCGCGTAGCTTCCTTAGTGGACAGCGAAAGAATTTAAGCATCCAGAAACGCGCACAAATTCTAAAATAGTGCCATCCTGGCGCGGCGCGGCCCCGGGATTCAACACCCTACTGAACCTACTCATACGTTATCAACGTTAGGTCCGCTCCTAACTATAGATGATATAAGCGCCATGACATGGTTTACACGGATTATAGGTAAGGTGGCGGAGGCCTCCACTACAAGCCACTCTACAAATGCAGATCGAAACATGGACCATCATTGCGGTGTAACACGAATATTCCCCAATTAATGATTGGTTGACCTACCTCCCCATCATTCAGCTTGTTACCCGCTCCAAGTGTAGCACTATTAACACAGAAAGCGTCAATTCTATGACTTTTCGCTATTTTTGCTCGGTATTCACTAAAATCGCCCTCTTCGTTACACGTGCAGTCGTGAAAAACCGCGCGCGCCCAGAGTGATTTAGTGGGGTGGACATCTCAATCTGATCGACATCACCCCATGGGGAGGTTGATTACAAACTGAGCCCCCTTTCCCTGCTCAGAGAGCGCCTCTATGGTGCCTCCGTGCTTATCGACGACCACCGACCAGACTATAGACAGCCCCTGACCGGTACCTGTACCAACCTCTTTGGTGGTGAAAAACGGATCGAATATCCTGTCCCGCACCGAGTCCGGGATACCGGTACCGGTATCGCTGATCCGCACCTCGACCTGACTACTTTTCCTATGCGTAGTGATTCTAATGATACCCTTCGCATCAACATCATCTCCCACTACATCACCGATGGCATGGACGGCATTTATAATCAGATTCAGAAACACCTGACCGAGCTGGTCCCGGTAACCCAGGACAGTGGGCAGATCGGCGGCCAGATCGGTCTCAGCTGTAGCCACCTGCCTCCACTCGTTACCTGTGACCGTAAGGGTGTTCTCAATTAGCCGATTTAGGTCAACAGACTCCATTTCGCTGCCGGCCGAGTGTGAAAACTCCTTCATCGCACCCACGATGCCAGCGATTTTTTGCAACCCCTCCAAGGCCTGTTCGATCGCGCACGGCACCTCCTCGCGGAGGTATTCCAGATCAGCATTCTGCACCTCCTGGTCAATCTGTTGAATCAGATCAGGCGCCAGGGATTCAGCCCGCGCTATCTCAAGCAGAGGTTGATGAGCGCTCAATACCTTGAGCAGATCCGCGAACGCACTCTGCAAAAAATCGATGTTGTTATTTGCGTATTGGGTGGGAGTATTGATTTCGTGGGCGATACCTGCCGCCAGTTGTCCCACCGACTCCAGTTTCTGCGCCTGGGACAACTCCTCCTGCAAGCGTTGATTTTGCAGGTGATCGATATACGCAGAAGCGTGGTAACGAACACGGGCCACCAGTTCCAGCTGGTCAGGAAGTTTAACCAGGTAGTCGTTAGCCCCGACACTGAACGCCTCCGCTTTGGTGGTAGCTTCATCCCGGGATGAAAGAATAACAATGGGTATCTCTTTGCTGGCTGGATTGACGCGCAGATAACTGGTCAACTGCAGACCGTCAATATCCGGCATTACCAGATCCAGCAGGATCACCGTGGGCCGGAACCTGGTAACTATATCCATGGCCTGGCCCGGGTCCGATAGACCTTGGAATGTTATATCCTGTTCCTCGGCCAGGAGCCGACGTATCCCCTCCACCACCATGGGCTGATCATCAACCACCAGAACCCGGATACCAGGATTGGTAAGAGGCGACGGTTCGCTTGGGTAACTTGTAGAATAATTGTTCATATGTGTCAGTAGTTAGTGATTAAATCTTCTCTTCGGGTTCGGCATTGGCATCTGTGATCCCTGGATAGGTCATCTCCAACCTGGCCAGCAGGCTATCCTTTTGATTGATCAAATCACCCTTTCTCCTGGCCTGGTCAGCCAGGCGCTGATTCTCCAGTTGCTGTTCCCTGTGGGTAAGCGCCTGGGCCAGTGTGGATTTAATCTCGGCTGGGTCCACTGGCTTCAGGATAAAGCGATAGATCTCTCCCTTGTTTACTGCTTTGATCAGCGCCTCGTTGCCAGCCCTCCCACTCAGCATAATACGCATGGCGTCAGGTTGGAGCTGTTTGAATTGAACCAGAAACTGGACCCCGTCCATCTCCGGCATACAGTAATCGGAAACCACCAGGTCCACCTCCGTGTTCCGGGCGGTATCCAAGGCCGCACGGGGATCGGTAAAACCCAGACATTGGTAATTCTCCACCCTTAGCACCCGCCTCAAACCTTCAAGTACATTGGGTTCGTCATCGACCAGCATGATCCGGTACATAGTGGGCTCCTAGACCTGCATAATGGGTGCTGATACCACCTGGTTCCGCCCCCCCTCTTTGGCATCATAGAGTGCCCGATCAGCCAGTGCGATCAACTGATCCGGCTCAGAGTCCCTACTGGGTACGGTAGTCGCCACTCCCGTACTGACAGTGATGCATTTTGCGGCGTCAGAGTAGACATGTTCGAGTTGCAATTCACACACACACTCCACCATTCGCTCCGCCACCTGGAGAGCGCCTTCCGGAGATGTTTCCGGCAGTATTACCACGAACTCCTCGCCCCCGTAACGGCCCAACAGGTCCGACGGACGCTTGAGAGCTTGTTTCATGACCAGCGCCACCTTTTTCAGACACTCATCGCCAGCCTGATGCCCATAGTTATCGTTGTAGCTCTTGAAGAAATCTATATCGATCATAAGCACGGAGATCCAGTGCTTATCCCGTAGCGCCCGGCGCCACTCAATCTCAAAAAACTCATCAAGGTAACGCCGGTTGGCGAGACCAGTCAGCCCGTCCCGGGAGGCCAGCTCTTGCAGTTTCAGGTTGCTTTCCGACAGCTTTCTCTGGCTTACACGCAAGGCCCTGAAGGCCTCGTCCCGCTCAAGCACATGGAGGTAGGAAAGGGAGTGGTAACGTATCCTGGCCAGCAATTCAACGCTGTCCGGCCACTTGATGAGGTAATCATTTGCACCCATTGCAAAGGCCTCCGCCTTGAGCGCCGGATCCTCTTTGCTGGAGAGGACCACGATGGGGATATTATTCGTTCTATGGTTGGCGCGCATGTAACGCAACAGGGTCTTACCATCAATATCCGGCATCACCAGATCCAACAGGATCACCGTTGGTTTGATAAACTCAGCCATCTTGACCGCTTCACCCGGCTCTGAGCAGTAGTGCAGGTCGATATCCGCTTCCGGCTCCAGGATGCGGCGCAAGGCCTCAGCCACAATCACCTGATCATCCACCAGCATGACCAGACAGTTCTCAGGTAACTGCATACCTGGTATATCTGTTTCCGTCACGGGCTGTTGTATATCTTGTTCAACTGTCATTTAGAATACCTCTACTGGAACAGCTCTCGCGCCACATTCTAGACGAAGCCACGGGGCCACATCCATTGACTAAAGACCGTATCACTCCTCCAATCTGAGCGGGCGGCAACTGCTTGCACACCGCGCCCAGTTCCTGCGCGGCCTTGGGCATGCTATAGACCGCACAGCTCTCCTCGTCCTGGGCAATGGTGTAGTTACCGAGTCTACTGAGCGCCAATAGTCCGCGGGCACCATCACGGCCCATCCCGCTCAACAGCACGGCGATAACGTCACCCTTCCAGTACAAGGCGGCACTGGCGAATAACTCATCCACGGATGGACGATAGATCGCCTTTTCGGGATGCGGCGTGTAAGTAAGCTCCTGCCTTTCGGTGAGCACCAGGTGATCATTGGTACCGGCCAGTAACACCTCACCGGCAGCCGGTGACTCACCTTCTTGCGCCACCCGCACCGGCAGGGGGCTGCCCGCATTCAGCCACCCAGCCATCCCGGGGGCAAACTGCCGGTCCACATGTTGCACGATCACCACGGCAGCCGGGAGATCGGCCGGGAGATCGGCCAAAATGACCTTCAGCGCCGCCGGTCCACCGGTCGAGGCCCCGATGGCAATGAGGGGGGCTTTGCCATCCGAGACCCGGCTGCGCCTCACCGGCTTGGCGGCCGCCCCGTTCCCTTGCCGGACACCGATGAGCTTGTCGACGGTTCTGATCTTGCGGATAAGCGTCTCGATGGAATCATCTCCGGGCTGGGGCATATTCACCACATCCAATGCCCCGCCACCAAGTGCCTCGAAGACCTGCGCTGTGTTCTCCTCCACCCCGGCCGTCACTATCAGGATCGCACAGGGGGCCTGCTGCATGATCTGGCGTGTGGCTTCGACGCCGTTCATCAGCGGCATGTTCAGATCCATAAGAATGAGATCTGGCCGATCCACCAGGCACTTCGTAACCGCCCCTTTTCCATCGCGCGCCTCCCAGGCGAATCGCCACCCACCGACACTCTCCACCACCTGGCGCAAAAACATGGCGCTGGTTGCCATGTCATTGACGATCGCAATTCTCATTCCGGTTCACCAATAAGGTCGATAACCGAATTCACCAGGATCTCGTCCTGGAAACTGCCCTTGGTCAGGTAATAGTCCGCACCTGCCTCAAGTCCCAACCGGCGGTCCTCATCACGGTCCTTGTAGGAGACGATCATGGCGGGGAGGTCCTTCAGGCGGCTGTCCTTCCGCAGCAGGCCAACCAGTTCTATACCATCCATCCTCGGCATATCCACGTCGGTGATGAGCAGGTCAAAGTTGCCCAGGCGCACCGCATTCCAGCCGTCCATACCATCCACCGCCACCTCCACATGGTAGCCGCGGGTACTCAGCAGGTTGCGCTCCATCTCGCGCACCGCAATTGAATCATCCACCACCAGGATGCGCTTTTTCACCTCCCCGCTCTCCGGCCCGGCGCCTCTTTCCACCCTGCGCACCCCCTGACCAGCCACGATTTTCTCGATATTGCGGATGATGTCGTCCACATCCAGGAGCAGCCCCAGGCGTCCATCTTCCAGAAACACTGCCGCAGTGACATCCGGTAGCTTCCCCAGGCGCGGATCCAGACTGCGCTCCACCAGTTCACCCTCACCATGAACCCGATCCACCACCAGACCAAAGAGCCGCTCCGGGCCGGCTGCGATCACCACCACATCCAGTTCTTCACCATACCCACTCTGGGGGGGCACCCCCAGCAGTTGGTGTGCATCCACCAGGCCGACTGAACGCCCACCCCACTGAAAATACTCCCGGTTTTCCACACTGGATATCTGCTCCAGTGGCAGACGCATGGTGTGTTGGATACGGGCGATGGGAAACGCGTAGGGCTCACCGGCAATCTCCACCAACAGGCTGCGTACAATGGAAAGGGTGATAGGTAATTGAAGTTCCATCCGGGTGCCGCCCCCCAGTTTGCTGGTGGTATGCACTCTGCCCCGCACCTGTTGCAACATGGAGAGCAGAATATCCAGCCCCACGCCACGCCCGGAGATAGGGCTGACCTCCTGCTTCAGGGTGAAGCCGGGCAAAAACAGAAACTCCAGCACCTCCATCTCGCCCATCTCCGCCACCATCTCCTCACCGGCAAGCTTCTTCTCCACAATGGTCCGGCGCAGGGCCGCCACATCGATACCGCGGCCGTCATCTTCAATCACCAGCGAGAGCCGGCCCGCCTTATGGCGCGCCTCAAGGGACAATCGCCCGCACTCCGGCTTGGCAGCCGCGCGGCGCTCCTCGGGAGACTCAATGCCATGGTCGATGGCATTCTGGATGAGGTGGGTAAGTGGGGCTACCAACTTTTCAAGGATCTCCCGATCCACCTGCGTCTTCTCCCCGATGATCTCCAGTCTCACCTGTTTCTCCAGGGAGTGGGCGATATCCCGCACCAGACGGTGATAGCGCTGCACCCCCTCACCGAACGGCCGCATGCGGTGGGAGACCACCTCATGGTACATACGCTGAGCAAGACTGGCGGTCTGATACTCATACGCTTCCAGAGCGGTCAAGTTCTGACCGAAGTCCGACCCAACTTTGTGGGCCCGGTGTCCCAGTTCGTCCAACCAGCTTTGTGTATCCTCATCCAACCGCTGGCCGGAGAGGCGTTCCTTCAAACCGTCGATGATATGTGCAAGTTCTCTCGTCCGCCGTCCAGTGCGAATCATTTCCCGACGCATTCCATGCAGACGCCGGGTCTCCACTGACAGTTCACCAGCCAGTCCCATCAGCCGGTTCATGCTCTCGGCATTGATGCGCACCACTCCATCCGCACCCTGCAGCTCCGGCTCCGGCTCCGGCTGTGGCTGTGGCTGTGACTCGACTGAGCCGGCAGCAGTTGTTTCACCTGCGCTGGGTGGGGATTCCAGGTCACCCACCTGACCACCAGTTGCGAGGATCTTTTTGACTGTACCTACCACCCCCTCCACTGCCTGTGGTTCATCGGACTGGGAAATAGCCACCAAGGTATCCACCGCCTGCAGAAGTACATCCACATGGGAACGCGCAAGCACCACCTGGCCGTCCTGGGCCGCCACAAACAGATCCTCCATAGCGTGGGCCAGCTCCACGGCCTCGTTAAAGCCGGCAATACGCGCCCCGCCCTTTACAGAATGGGCAGCCCGCATCAGGGCCTCCAACTGCGAGGCCGTGGCAGTGCCCTGCTCAACCGCAAGCAGGTTCTCTGTAAGAACCTGGCTCTGGGCGTCTACTTCCATACGGAACAGGTCACGCATGGAGGAGTTAGCAAGGGAGTCTTGGTCTTTTCCGTTCAATTTAATGCCTGCTCAAATCCGTAGGCCAATAGGCCTGCATCAAGTATCCCGGCTTTTTTGCTGCCCACCTCTACCAAACCCTGGACATATTGCGCCCCCGCCATGGCTAAGGTGCCAGGCACATCCTGGACCTGCCCCTTCCGATAGCGATACACGCCAAGCACATCGTCAACGGTAAAGGAGAAGGTGTTCTGATCATGACTCATCAGTACCAGGCGCGGGAAAACCAGCCGCTTTCCATCGCGCAGCCGCTCTTCTCCTGCATCGATGCCCAGTAGCGCCCCAATCGATAGCGCCAGGTGTAGTTCACCCCGTATGCTGGTTACCCCCAGCAGGATGGAGCCACTACGGTGCGGTAGGCTATGCACCGGCCTTGGTCCGGTAATTTCGCTTATGTTGCGGGAGGGGATGGCCAGCCACTCATCCCCAATTCTGAACACCGTGGCGGAGTACTCTGCTTTCCCGGCTTCATCCGTTTGCCTAGCGTACAAGCGGGTGCGCTCCATAACCACATCCGTCGATGCCTCACGTTCCAGCATCCGGCGGCCCGCCCCGACATAGACTTCGCAGTTGCGGCAATGGACCAGCGTTTTAAGTTCCTGACAGGTTGCGCCATTTTTGGCCCATAACCCAATCCGGTTCCAGCAGTCATCATTTCCGTTCACATTAACACCCATAACATAGCTTGTTATCCATATTCCTCAGTCAAGATCACCTGCCAATAATTCACTCCACAAACGAACGCAAATATCTTTTGTTCTACTAATAAGTTATCAATACGCATAGGGCGATACGCTTGGCTACTGTGTAGTGACACAGTTAATTTGGCCATCTGACTATGAGGTGACAGCATCACCTGCAAACCGCTAACCGGAAACAGTGACTCCATCTAGCCATCTCCCTCTCCAGCTATCTGGATATGACCACCGTTACGCTCACCGGCGCGAGCTGCACGTTCGCGCAGAACCTGAGCCTTCTGGGTATCGCCCTGTTGTTCAGCGCACAGCGCCAATTGGATCAAAGTCGGCTCGTGCGCAGGGTCCAGATAACTCGCCTTCCGGTACAGCTCCACGGCCCGTTCCCGCTGCCCCTCGGCATCATGAATAAGTCCTAGTAAAAAGTATATCTCGGCGGTCACTACTTCGCCCCCGCGCAGGTACTCCTCACACAACTGCCGGGCCTGTTCCAATTGTCCCTGATCAGCCAGACGCCGCACGTTATTCAGGTCGCTACTCTGTTTCTGGCTGGCAGCATCCGGTTCCCAGCTGTAAGAGGTGGCTTTGGCACCACTCTGCGCAGCCGGAACCAGTAGTTCTGGTAATGGGGTGAGACTGGCCGGCTTAGCTCTCTTTTTCCCAGTAGCCGCAGCCGTTGCCAATGTTACGGGCCTGGGCCGCTTCGTTTTCTGGACTGCATTCTTCGGAGCAGCGAGTGTGAAGGCGAAGGCCTGCGGGTAGGGTACCCTATGGAACCCAGCATCAATGAATAGAGATGCCTCTGCATGGCCGACAAACAACAGGCCTGACGGGGAGAGAAGCTGCTTCAACTGCTCGATGGTATGCTTGCGGTTAACCTGATTGAGGTAGATGAGCAGGTTACGACAGAAGATCACATCGTAACTGCGCCCGGCAAGCAGGGTGGCCAGCTTCAGTATGTTTCCATGACGCAAAGTGACGTTACGGCGCACCCGCTGATGCAACTGGTAACCTTCAGGCATGGCCTCGAAATAACGCCGCTTGAAGCCAAGGTCCTTGCTCCGAAACGAAACCTTACCGTACAACCCCTGGTCGGCCAGGGCCAACACATTACGGTTAACATCAATGGCGTCAACTTGGAAACTATCACTCTCCAGCCCGGCGTCCAGCAGGCACATAACCATGGAGTACGGCTCCTCGCCGGTTGAACACGGCAGGCTCGCAAGGCGCAGCAACTTACCTGCCGCCTGAGGTTGCCATCTCTCGAGGGCAAAATTCCTGAGAAGGGCAAAGGCCTCCGGCTTACGGTAGAACCAGGTTTCCGGTATCGTCACGGCATCTATCAGTTCCCGCAGTTCGCCACCTGGGCCGTGTAACAGCTTGAGGTACCGCCCCATATCGACCAGCCCGGTGGCGGACATACGGCGACGCACCACCCGTTCAATAGCAGGATGACCGATGGAGTCAGGATTCAGCCCGATAACCTTGGTGAGGATTCCGGCAATGGCCCCGAAGCTCATGCCTGCTCCTTCTCTTCATTGGCATAAAGCAGGTCCCGCACATCATCCGTGAGCAGCCCCGCTACGTTGATCAGTTGCACCACGTCACCCGCTTCGGTGGTTACCTTACCCAGGAAGGGCGCTTCCCGCAGCGATACCACAGCCTCCTGCAGCAGCTCCTCCGAGAGGCGCAGGGTGTCGGTGGCCTTCTCTACCAGGAGTCCCAGCAAGCGCAACGGGGCGTCGGCCAAGGAAAATTCGACCAGAATAATCCGGGTGCTGAACAGTTGCTGACACGGGCTCCCGATGCCAAGCCGAGCCATGTCAATAACCGGCACCGAGCTCCCCCGATAGTTGAACACCCCCCCCACAAAATCTGGCGCCCGGGGTATCCGCTGGAGGTGGACCAGCGGCAGTACCTCAATGATCGCCTGGGCCGGCAGTGCGTAACGCTCCTGGCCGATGTAAAAAGAGAGGCATAACATTCTGGGTTACCTGTTAAATTACATTCAATAGGTGTAGATCAGTGGGGTGTGGTACATGACGCATTCAGCCCAAGGTTCATGATCCCTCACCTAGCGTAAAACCGGAGACCGCCTCTTGCAGCTGCTCGGACGCCTGGTTGAGATGCTCGATCACCCGGCTGGATTCCCGTAAGGAGTCTGCCGTCTGGCTCACGGTCTCGCTCAACTGGACGATAGCCTCGTCAATCTGTTCCGCACCCTGGGTCTGGGACTGCATCCCTCCGTGTACGCTTTCAAAGTGCGGCGCCAGGGCCTGCACCTGCTGCACGATACGGCTGAGTTGCCCACCCAAGCGACCGCTATCCACCACCCCCATGCGTACCTCATCGCTGAACTTCTCCATCCCCATCACCCCTGCCGAAACTGCCGACTGCATCTCTTGCACCACCTGCTCGATGTCCCAGGTCGCCACCGCCGTCTGGTCTGCCAGACGCCGGATCTCGGTGGCCACCACCCCGAAGCCGATGCCATATTCGCCTGCCTTCTCCGCCTCGATGGCGGCATTCAGAGAGAGCAGGTTGGTCTGGTCCGCCACCTTGTTGATGGTGGTGACTACCGAGCTGATAGTGCTGGCCTTGTCGTTGAGTACCGTAAGCTTCTCGGTGATACTGCGCGAGGCCTCCGCCATCTGCCCCATGCTGGCCTGCATCTGGGTAAGTCCACTGCTGCCCTCCTCGGCCAGACTGGCGGTCTCGGTGGCCACCTGCGCCACCTGGTCCATGCTCCGCAACAGGTCCTTGGCGGTAGTGGAGATCTGCTTGGAGGTGGCCACTATCTGCCTGGCCGTGGCCGCCTGCTCAGTGGCCGAGGCCTCCTGCTCTTTCATGGTAGCCGCCATTTCGGTGGTGGAACTGGCCACCTGGATGCCAGAGCCCTGGACACTCTTGACGATATCCCCCAGATCTATGGCCATCTGGTTGAAACTCTGGCCCATCTGGCCGAGATCACTGTTGTCCAGAACCGGCACACGCACCGAGAGCGTACCACCTGCCATCTCTCTGCTGGCTGCAGTCAACTGCTTTACCGGGGCACTGATCCGACGTGCGAACATAAACCCAAACAGCAGGGAAATCATCGTCCCAGCCAAAACAATGGCACTTATGGCCACCTGCGCAAAGTTAACCTGGGTGGCGGTCTCCTGTTTCACATGCTGATATAGCTCCCGGGCCTGCCCGGCAATCCCCCCCAGCACTGCTTCAAATCGCTCACCTGTTTGATTAAGAGAGACCTGTATGGCATCGGACTGCGCCGCCGCCTCCAGGGAGGCCCGATGTGCGGCAAAAAGTCCGTTTTTATCCCCTACAATGGCTTCTAACACCAGGAACTCCTTGAGCAGCTCGGCAATAGCCTGTTTTATTTGCTGGTCTTCAACGCGCCCCGTAACCTTGCGCAGGCGTAACATGAATTTTTTTGCCAGCTTACTGAAGGATTGCTCGGACCCGGCAAGGGCATCCACACGCCGTTCGGCAAGAGCACCACGCACCTTGTTTTCCATTTTCATGAGGTAGTCCTGGAGCTTATAGCCCCCGTGCAGAATCGGATAGGATTCATCGAAAACCTGCTGGACGCCCAGCTGTAACTCAGCCACTGTGGCCCGGCCGGAATTGGCCAGTCTGCGGAGCCCATCCTCCCGCTCATTCATACCCGCCTCTGCATGCTGGATCAGTCCATCCAGCCTTGCCCCCATGTGACGCCTTTCCTGCTCAAACTCCACCTGGCGTTGCCGGGCCAGAGCGCTCTTTAGTTCATCCAGTTGATGGGCCGCCAACATCTCGCGCCCCAGACGGCTAAACTCACCCGCCAGCTCCTGGACGGTTTTAACATCAAACGCCAGCCCCCCTTCAGCCGATAGTCGGCTCAGTCTCTTGAGGGCCTGTTTGCCACTTTTAGCCAACGCAGCCAAATTCTCATCCACCTTCCAGTGAGCATGCTCCTCTTCCTCGTTAAGCCTTGCGCCGGCCCTGACGTGGCCCCCTTTTAAGCTTTCTTGAGCATGACTTGTTACGCTTTCATGAGCATGATCTGCCGGCTCAGTTTCGCCTTCGTCCTCACCTTCGTGTTCGTCTTCAGTGTAGGTATGGCCCATCTCCTCCAGCATTTCAATATGCACCTGCCGGGTCTCCTCGACCAGCCCGACCGCCTCCTCTAACAGCGGCAATGCGACTCCTGTGAGGGTGCCTACCGAAGCGCCGATCCGGGAGCTAAAGTAGACCCCTGAGCCACCCGCAATCCCGATCGCCACCACCAGCATCAGAAAACCCGACAGGAGCTTGGTCTGCAAGCCCATATCGCCCCACCGCCCGCCGGTTCCGTTGCCATTGGTCATTATATTTGCCCCCGTTCTGATTATTATCGTATTCCAAGCTCTGTCAGTTTATCGGCAACTATTCTGCAAACTTGAATACCTGGATGCGGTTATTCACCGTGTCGGCCACGTACAGCCATCCGCTCGCCCCATCCACGGTGATGCCGTGCAGGTTGCCAAACTCCCCATTGTCCGAACCCCTCAGCCCAAACTGGGTCGGGCTTGGTCTGCAAGCCTATATCGCCTCACCACCCACTGGTTCTGTTGCCATTGGTCATCATATTCGCCCCTATTCTGATTATTAGCGTATTCCAGGCTCTGCTGGTTTATCGGACACTATTGGGCCAACTTGAATACCTGGATACGGTTATTCGCCGTGTCGGCCACGTACAGCCATCCGGTCGCCCTGTCCACGCTGATGCCGTGCAGGCTGCCAAACTCCCCATTGCCCGAACCCTTCTGCCCAAACTGGGTGATAAAGTTACCCTCTTTGTCGAATATCTGGATACGCTCGCTCCCGATCTCTGCCACATAGACGTTATCATGCCGGTCGATAGCCAGCCCCGCAGGTGCCTTGAACTCGCCCGGGCCGCTGCCGGTCTGGCCCCATTGGCTGAGATAGTTGCCATCCCAGTCAAACACCACAATGCGGTCGTTCTTGAGATCGCTCACATAGACCTTGCCCTCGCTGTTGACCTTGGCCGCCTCCGGGTTGTTGAGCTTCCCCGGCCCACTGGCGCCAAACAGGAACAGGAACCTGCCGCTCAGATCAAACACCGACACCCGGTGGTTTCCCGCCTCTGGCAGATAGAAGCGGCCCCGGTGGATATCGGCAAACTCACTCTTCATGGTCTCCCCCGGCGCCGAACCATAATCGCTGAAGGTCAGCAGCCAGTTGAAATCCTTGTCGTACTTCTTTTACATAGCCGGTGGTGTAATCGGCCACAAAGATATTGCCCTGGGGGTCCACCGCTATCCCCTCTGGCTTTTCCAGGCTCTCATCGTCATCACCCTTGCCGCCGAAACGGGCAATATAGGCGCCGCTGGTCTTGTTGAAGAGTTGCACATAGGAGTGAGAGGCATCCGTTACCAGCAGGCGGCCATCACGGGTAAAGGCAAAGTCCTCCACGCATTTAAACTGACCCGCGCCCCGCCCCTCGCTACCGATATTCATCACATGCTCAAACTTCAGGGGTGCCGCCTGTACCCAGGATAGGTGGGGGGCCAGCAGCAGGCTACAAAACAACATGGCAATTCCGGTGATCGTTTTACTGTTCATCTAGGTTCTCCCTTTCCAGTGACACATGTAATCCCAGAATACTTGTGGTTATCTGCACTCCTTCATTTGTTATTCGGTACTATTAACGCGCCTCACCAGGGAAGGGAGGATTTATCCAGATTGAATTACGTCTGCCGGGAAACAGACTTGGCACCATTTTTTATTACCACCTGCAGTGGCTCCTCCAGATTCCCGTTGTTGCTAAAGTTCGCCAGGTGTTGCCGTACCGATGGCGTTACCCGCTGGCCTTTGCACACAATCAGGATACCGGTCTTCGCCCTTACGTCCGCGGCAAGAATCATCCCGTCTTCCAGGCTGGATAGATTGATCTGATGTATTTTCACAGATGCTACCCGGACCATGGTCTTATCCAGTGCGGCCAGGATATCCGGGTCATACCATTTGGATTGTCGCTTCATCCTGGCCAGACAAGCAGCGGCAGGCAACCCCTTTGCCTCAATTTTATCAAAGTCCAATACGGCCTTGAGAACGCGGGCACCCAGTGGGATTGAGCGGCCACTGACCCCATCCCGTGGTACGCCGGTGCCGTCAAAATTCTTCTCCTGATAGCGGATCGACTCAGTGATCTCCTCCATGCGGGGGATTTTCGCCAGCAGGTCAGAACCGACACATGGATGTTGTTCATATAACTGGTGCTCTTCCGTGTTAAGGGACTCACCGTTGGCAACCTTACTCAACACCTTTTCCGGCAGGATCACACACCCGATCTGCGACAATAGCACCATGGGCTCCAGCCACCAGACACTTGGAAGCCCCATCTGCTTAGCAAGTTTGCGCGTGATTTTTTGCAGCCGCGCAGTTCGCCCAAACGCCTCGGGGTTGACCAGTGACAACACTTCCGCCAATACCCGTATGCTGCCGGCCAGGGTTTTCTGCAATAGCTCTTTCTCTGAGGTGATGAGACGGTATTGCTCCAGACCGGCATCCAGCGCCTTGGCAAGATTCTCCGGTGAACAGGGCTTGTTCAGAAAACGAAATATATCCCCTTTATTGACCGCATCTATGGCCGTTTGCTGATCGGAGTTACCGGTGAGCATCATGCGCACGGTTTCAGGCACACGCTCTTTCACCGTGGCGAGAAGTTCCACCCCATCCATTTCTGGCATACGCATGTCGGAGACAATGACTGCATAGGAACCATTGGAGTCAATCATCTCCAGCGCCTGAGTCCCTCCAGAGGCAATATCCATGTCGAACTTTTTTCTTAGGCCCCGCTTATAGGCCTGCAACACATGCGGTTCATCGTCAACAAACAGCACCTTGTGTTTCATTATTCCGCCTCTCCATTTTGCTCTAGCTGCGCGCAAACCTCTTGCCAGACAGGTATGCGTTCCGCCAAGTCCAGCCGGTTCAGATAATCATGATCCAGCAACCCCTGCTCCTCCCCAGCCTCATTTCCAGTCTGTAATAGGCTGTCTGCCATATGCACCGCCGTTAGGGGCCTGAAACCGTTACCCACCGATTTGTTCGGCAGGTGGTGGTACGCCACAGCTTCCACAATAGGATTGGGAAGTCCCCACAGCCCCAACAGGTAGGCCCCTACCTCCATATGGGTGCAGCCAAATACTTCATACTCCGCCTCCCAGTCTTGGATATTTCTCTCTCCAGCCAACGCCAGTGCCTGGGCGTACGCTTCTGGCAGGTGGGCAACGAGTACAAGTTTGCCCACATCGTGCAACATACCCGCCATGAGGGCATAGTCGCAGATCTTGGTATCTTGCCCCTCTGTAACGGCAATCTGCCTTGCCAAGGCCCCAACCTCGGTACTGTGTTGCCACAAAGCAGCCATATCAAGTCCGCCTGTGTCCTTACCAAAACTGGAAAATACCTTGGTGGTAAAGACCAGGCTTCTGATGATATCCAGACCCAGCATGGTCGCGGCCTGGGCCGGCGAAGAGATATGGCGCTTCACCCCAAAAAAGGCCGAGTTGACTATTTGCAGTATCTTCGCTGTCATCCCCACATCCTTGGCGATAATATCTCCCACCCGCATCATTGACCCGTCGGGCGAGGCAATTTCATTCATGATCTCCACATACAGCGTGGGCAGGCTTGGCAACGAGTCGATCTTGGAGACCAGTGTACTGAGTTTGCCATCCTCCATCAGTTCCCTTAGCCCACAGGCACGATCAATGGTGGACTTCAGTGTCTCAGCGTCACACGGCTTGTCCAGAAACTGATGGGTAGCCCGCACCGATTCCAATAACATCTCCATTTCGGAATGGCCGGACAGAGCAATACGAATTACGCGTGAATGACGTTGCCTAACCTCCCCAAGCAACTCCACTCCATCCATCCCAGGCATGCGCATATCGCTGACAATGACATCGCAAGTATTATTTTCCAGCCATTCCAGCGCCTTCTGCCCGCCTTCCACAAACGTCATTTCCCACTCATTCCGTAAGGGGCGCAGCATCCGGCGCAGGCCATTGAGAATCAACTCCTCATCATCGACAAATAGAATCTGTTTCACCCCGATACTCCCTGCTCATCCAATAATGGAAGACGGATCACAAATGCTGCCCCTGTTCCACGCTCAGACTCAAGTTTCAGATCCCCTCCGTGCTTGTCCACGACTACAGAACGGGCAATAGCAAGCCCCTGGCCGGTGCCCTTACCCACCTCCTTGGTGGTAAAAAACGGATTGAAGATCTGCGCATGCAGTGATTCCGGAACCCCCGGACCCGTATCGCAGACCTGAATTTCAACTTCATTATTAATCCGACGCGTAGTGATGGTAATGGTGCCCAGGCTGTCAGATCCATTCCTCTCCTGTCCCCCAATAGCTTGGGCGGCATTTACGATAAGGTTGAGAAAGACCTGACTAAGCTTGTCTCGATAGCAGGGCACAGGCGGTAGATCTGTTGAAAAATTCCTCTCCATATGCGCCACATACTTCCACTCATTGCGCGCCACCGTGATGGTATTTTCAATAATCTGATTGAGGTCAACCGTCTCCTTCTCATCACCACCAGGGTGTGAGAACTGTTTCATCGCGCTCACAATGATGATGATTCTCTGCACCCCCTCTATTGCCTGCTCCACCGCCTTGGGCACCTCATCGTTAAGATACTCCAGATCTGCTTTTTCCATCGCATCTTCAACCTCGGTAATCATGTCAGGGGTTACTGAGTTTGCCTGGGCTGCCTCAAGCAAATGCGCATACGCTTTCAGTACCGTACCCAGATCGACAAAAGCCTCCTGCAGAAACCGAATATTGTCACTGACAAACTGGGTTGGTGTGTTGATCTCGTGAGCAATCCCCGCCGCCAACTGGCCTATTGATTCCAGTTTCTGGGCCTGAACCAGTTGCGCTTCCATATCCTTGCGCTCACTGATATCCAGCAACAATCCATCCCACACCGTATCACCCGAATCTGATCGGTAAGGATGGGCGCTACAATGCACCCATTTGATTTCGTTTTCACTGAGAACAATACGATAATCAATATCTACCGGCATGAGCTCCTGAGCTGAACGATTTATCGCCTCCTGCACGCAATCAACATCACTGCCATATATGGCCTGAAGGGCTAAAAAACCACCGGCAAAAACATCTTCCTGGGGCAGCCCTATCAATTTATCTGTACCGCCGCTGACAAATGGATACTCCACAGCTCCATCCACTTTCAGTACTCTTCGGAAGACGACGCCCCGGAGATTTTTGGTTATCCCTACAAGCTGGTTCTCCGCCGCACGAATACGCTCTCGAACCACCACCGCTTCCGTTTCATCTTTGCCGGTACCACGGTACCCCTGAAACACACCGGCATTGTCGAATATCGGTTTGCCACTGACCCGCATATGGTGAGATCTTCCGTCAGAGTCTGTGAGTGTGTACTGGTAGTCCCGAAACTGAAGGTGGGCATTTAGCTTGGATCTAAAGTTGCCCCAGAACCTTTCCTGTGCTGGATCACCTCCCATCAGCCCACAAACGGTTTTGCCTATAGCCTCCTCTGGCAGGATACCGAGTTTTTCTCCAAAAAGTTCGGATACAAATGATAGGCGGTGCTCCCCATCGGTCTCCCAGAACCAATCGGACGCCACTTCACTGAAGTCCTTGAACTTCTCTTCCCTTGCCTTAATTGCCTGTTCAGCAAGTTTGCGCTGCGCTACCTCCTCTTTAAGTAAGCCAAGGCTTTTCTCTAGCTCAATGGTGCGCATTCCAACTTTTTGTTCTAACTCCAGATTGAGTTTAACTAACGCATCCTCGGCCCGTTTACGCGCCATCTGAACATCAATCCGGGCCAACAGCACCGGGTAGTCAACCGGCTTAGAGACATAATCATTAGCACCCAGAGCCAGCGCCTCCACTACGTCGTTAGAATCCCGTTTCGCGGTTACCATGATCACCGGCAACTCCGTTCGAGAGTGGGTACGACGCACCCTTTTCAAGACCTCCATCCCATCGACATCCGGCATCATGATATCAAGCAGAATCAAGTTAAATGGTTGCGTAGCAATCAGCGATAGCGCCTGCTCTCCATCCTGCGCCTGCGTGACGGAATAGCCCTGCTTAGCCAAGCGTCGCACAAGCAGATTCCGACTGTCTTCCTGATCATCAACCACCAGGATCAATGCCGCTGTTTCACACATTTTTAACCTCACTTTTACAAAGATCCTGCCACCCTGTCGCCGCAGAAAATGTCATCTCTTCCATCGGCCGCGGACGGCTGATGCCATAGCCCTGCGCATAATCCACCCCAATCTCCAGCAGGGCATTGAGAATTGCATCGTCTTCCACAAATTCGGCTATGGTGCGTTTGCCCATGACCTGCGCCACATCGTGAATCGATTTCACCATCGCCCGATCCACGGAATCGTTGACCATCTCCTTCACAAACTGCCCGTCTATCTTCAGAAAATCCACCGGCAGACGCTTAAGATAGGCAAAAGAGGAAAGGCCACTACCAAAATCATCCAGTGAGAAACGACATCCCAGTGACCGCATCTCCTCCATAAGCCGCGTCGCAGCACCGATATTGGCGATAGCCGCCGTTTCGGTGACTTCAAAACAGATCTTTTCGGGAGGGATAGCGGTGGCACTAAACTGTTTAAGAAGAAATCCGGCAAACTCCTCATCCGCCAGTGAATGGCCCGACAGGTTGATGGAACAGAGGCCCAATTGCTGCAAATGGGAAGGGTTGTTGCGTAACCATCTAAAAACGTTGGCAACTACCCAACGGTCTACTTTGGGAGAGAGGAAATAGCGTTCCGCTGCCGGCAGAAACGCCCCTGGCTGAATAATGTTTCCATCTGTCTCCCGCATACGCAGAAGCACTTCGTAGTGTGCCCCCTCACCCCGGTCGGGACGAACTGAAACAATCGGCTGAAAATAGAGCTGGAACAGATCCTTCTCCAGGGCCTCGTGGATACGCGCCACCCATCGCATCTCGCCGTATATCTGCTGCATCTCCCTGTCATTTTCCCTGTAGATATGGGTGCGGTTGCGACCCTCCTCCTTGGCCGTATAGCAGGCGGTATCCGCCGCACTGAGTATCTCACTGACAGTTTTGATTGAACCGTCAATATTCACCAGGCCAATACTCACTCCAGTACGAAACAGCTTGTCTCCAACATAATATTGATGCTCTTCAATGCGCTTGCGCAGTTCATTGGCAATCTGGTTTCCTCTATCTAGTGGGCAGTCATCAATCAGCAGACCAAACTCATCTCCACCCATACGGGCCAAGGCATCTTCCCTGCGGACATACTTGGACATTACGCCGGCGAGCCGCCGTAGAAGCTCATCACCAACATCATGGCCACAGGTATCATTGATCACCTTGAACTGGTCCAGATCCAGGTAACAGAATGTGCTTTGCTTTTTTTTCTCACAGGCTGTCCTAAGTGCCTGTTCCAGGCGGCGCTCAAATTCCTGCCGACTTATCAGGCCGGTCAGCTCGTCATGGCGCTCTTTATAGGAGATCTGTTCGGAAAGCTGATATACATCCGTTATGTCCTCACACACCATCAGCAGTTGAACCGTTTCTTCAGGGCCCATAACTATGCGCACCACCTCCCTGACCCGGATCAGCCCCCCTCCCTTGCGTATCTTATGCAGCTCCCACTGGTGCACTTCGCCCGGTTGTCGCAGGCACGTACTCAGGCGCGAATAAAAGGTATCCACCTCAGTTTCCGGGTAGAGCATGGAGGCCGACTGCCCCAGCAGCTCTTCCACCTCATACCCCAGCTGATTCGCCCCATAGTAGTTGAGTGATTGAATAGTTCCATCAACTCCCAGGGTGAAAAACATGGCCGGGTTCTCGTCGTACAGGGCCTGATAACGGTGTTCGCTTGCTCGCAATGCCTTGTTGGATCTAATGACATCCGCTGTCCGCTCCTTAACCCGTTGTTCCAGATTCTGATTAAGATCGCGCAGATCATCTTCCGCCCGCTTCAACGCGAGCTGTGTTCCAAGCCGGGCATACAATACCTGGAAGTCAATGGGTTTGGTCACATAGTCATTGGCGCCGAGTGATAGGCTCTCAACTATATCACTGCTCTCATCCTTGGCAGTTACCATGATGATGGGAAGCTTCGATGGGGAGTGGTCCCTGCGCACCAACTTCAGAACCTCAAAGCCATCTATCTCGGGCATCATAATGTCCAGCAACACCAGTTCAAACTGACCCGCACCAATCAGTTCCAACGCCTGGCGACCACCCGCTGCAACCCACACATGGTACCCTTTGCGTTCCAGGCGGCGTTGCAGCAGATCACGGTTGACCTCCTGATCGTCTACAACCAGGATGGAAGCTCTATCGTCCATAGGAGACATCGCCGGTGATGGAGCTTTCAATCCTGGCCACCAGGTAGTTCAGCTCCACCGATTTGGTTGCAAAGTTGCTGCAACCTGCAGCCATGGCTCTTTCCCTGTCGCCGCTCAAGGGGTGAGCAGTCACAGGAATACGCCTGACATCTCCCAGACTTCTATTGTAGATTGGGCCATTGGCGTCAGTGTGTACTGATAGATATTGGTGAGAGTAGCGGCATCGACAGTCGGCGCCGGTCTGACCATCGCCGCGAACATACCCGCCCTGTCCAGAGCACAATATGGCTGGCATGGGGAATATGATGTCATCCTGTGTACCGATTTTCATGGTGTACAACCTCACTTCTCTGACTGCTTAACAGTTGCACTCCGTCTGTTAGCGGCAGTAGAACGTGAAACTAAAGCGACAATCGTCTAATTATAAGCCGAATTCGACAAACCATACTGAAACAGCCACAGATGCCATCTATCTCTGGCACAGCAATATGCAACAGGCTAGACTTGGCGGTCCAACACCCAGGATTTAAAGCTTCAGGAAGGGCCTGGGTAAAGGCGCGGCTCGCAGCTGACGGTTACCACTCCCCTGGCAAGGACACCAACGCAGAGCAGGGGCATTCTTAACAACCTGTTTTGAATAGAGACGGCTGCGGCATACCCACCTGATTATCTACGACCAGGATAGATGCACTATCACTCATTGCTTACACCGTTGGTGATAAGATTTTTAATTTTGGTCAGAAGGCGCACCTTGATCTGACATTTTCTTGAACACCTGAACGTCACCTATAAGGTTGCCGGGTTAATAAGCTACGCCTCTACCGGCAGCCGCACCGTGAAAGTGGAACCCTCGCCCGGTCTGCTCTCAATCCGCAGCTCACCATCCATAAGTTCACAAAACCGTTCTGTTATGCTTAAACCCAGGCCGACCCCCTCAAAATTGCGGCTGGAGGACGAATCCACCTGGGTAAACTCCTCAAATACTTTCCCCATATCATCCAGCTTCATCCCTACACCACTGTCTATGACCGTGAAGATGATCTTTTCACCCTGGCTATCCATCTCCCGGTTCACTTTCAACTCAATACACCCCTGCTGGGTGAACTTGGCGGCATTGGAGAGCAGATGAAACAGCACCTTGCGCACCTTGGCTGGATCCGAGCTCATTTCACCCGGATCGTCGCTGGATTCAAGGATGAGTTTGTTGCCGTTTATTTTCGCCAGTGTCCGGGCAGTATCGGCCACCTCAGCCACCAGTTCCATCACAGAAAACGATTCCACCTGCAGTTGCATTCTGCCAGCCTCGACCTTGGCCAGATCCAAGATATCATTGACCATGGAAAGCAGATGCCGACCGGCGCTGTTGATCCTCTTCAGGTCGAGCACAAAGGACTCTTGATTTAGTTCTTTCGCCTCCTCCTGCAGCATATCGCTGTAACCGATGACGGCGTTGAGCGGGGTGTGCAGTTCGTGGCTCATGTTGGCCAGGAAGCACGATTTGGCCCGGCTGGCGAGTTCTGCCTCTTCCTTGGCCATTTGCAGGTGGGTGTTTGTATTTGACAGCTCAAGTGTTCTCTCTTCGACCATCTTCTCCAGGTTGTCGTTGGAGTGCTGCAGCTCCTCCTCCACCACCTCACGCTGGATAATTTCATGCTTGAGCTGTTGGTTGCTATCGTGCAGGTCCGCTTGGTGCTGCTCCTCCTTGGCGAGGGTTTCCGACAATATGTTTGTAGCCTTTCCCATCAGCACAAATTCGTAAGCAGCCTGGATGTTCAAGCGTCCCTGATAGTCACCCGCAGATATGGCTTCAATACGTTCCTTGATCACCAATAATGGACGGATAACGACCCGGTAAATTGAACCGTATAAAATAAAAATCAGAAGAGCCAATGCCGCACCACCATAGAGTAAATTCCCATAAATCATTTGATGGGACAGCATTTCGATACCGGCCGTGCTCCATTCAATACAAACCTTTCCGTGGAACTCTCCGTCAAGCAGCACATCTTGCTCGAACGAAGCAACCGTGTGCTCTTTTTTTGTAGCCTGTCCCCGCTGTATCAGCGATTTACCCAACGCGTCTTCTACACGTATGGAGCGTACGGCAGGTTCGTTTTCCAGAACCAGTTTTGCTATCGTATCCAGCACAGGTATATCTTCGGAGATTAACGCCTCAAGGACAGTTCCTGATAATAGTGCAAATTTCTTTTCATTTTGCAGCTGTAACTCATTATACAGCTGCTCTGTCACCACCTCGTGAATCACCCAGCCCATCCCCAATATGATAAGCAAGAAACCGGTGAGAAAAACCGAATAGAGCTGTACCCATAAGGAGAGGGATGAAACAAATTTAGATATCTTTTTCAGATACATTTTGATCTTCCTTGGACTGGTTCCCAAAAAACTGCGGATTCTCTTCCATCGATTTCCGGATCACGGCAAAATCTGTATCAGCCCCTCCGACAAATCCACTCTTACCCAATGCTTTCAGCGCCCCGGCATCATCAACCTCCAATAGACTTTCCGACAATGCCGTAAAAATCCGGGGTTCCAACCCCGAACGGGCGACCCAGGGTTTAGTCACATTCGGAAACGACGCAATCTCCCGGATCGGGACCCCTTTGGCCACAAGCCTCTTGAACGTACTCTCTTTGAGTGCACCGGCATCGAACAAGCCAGCGCCAACCGCACTGCCCACTTTGTCGTGCCGTCCCAGGTAGTGGTAACGTGCAAGGTCGGTTGCCCTAATCCCTTGCCGCAACAGATAGTTTTGAGATAGATAACGGCCGATAGTCGAGCGTTCGTCACCAAAGGCAAACGCCTTGCCTTTTAGCTCCTTGGCCTTGGTGATGGGGCCGTCACGGGCCACGCAAATAATGCCATTGTACTGCTTCCTGCCCTTCTTACTTTCCATTGCGAGGATAGAGACATTAGGCTCGTTGGCCTTGAGTTCCACATAGGATGCGGGGCCCAGGCGACCAAAATCGACCTGTCCAGTTTCGAGGCGCCGAATCCCCTCTGCATAGCTCGAGGCTATCTTAAGCTGAATATGTACAGGTGCACCAAACCTCTTCTCCAGCAGTGACTCCAACTCGATTAGAACAGGGCGGAACTGCCTGACCACGCTACTCGGCTTGTCCGCCGTGTAGACTACAAATTTTAGAGCAAGATCTGCCTGCACCGGCAAAGAGAGAAACAGCATCGACATGAAAACCAGAAGACCATTTCGAATAGAGGATATTTGCATCGTTGACGCTCCTCATTCCACCTTAATTCCATTGGGGTGCTGCTAGTGCGCGTATACCTTCAACAAAGGTACCTGTCATTCATTTAACGTTTCTTTGGTTTTGATGTCGCTTCCTTCCGAATCACTTACCTTGCCGCACTGTCCCAAGCCACTCACCACCTGGTTCACCTCTTGCAACAATGCGTCGCCTCTGAAGTCGCCCTTCTGCACGATACGCTCCACATATCCGTTCAGCCGCTGGAGGTCCTCAGCGATCAACTCCTTGGCCGTCACCACGATCACCGGAACGTCACGCCCCCCCTCCCTTGTATGCAACTCCTCGAGAAACCCAAATCCATCCATCTCAGACATCATCAGGTCCAGCAGGATCACATCCGGGCGCTGCTCATCGAACCGTTCCAGTCCCTTAAGCCCGTTCTCGGCCTCGGCGACAGTCCAACCCGACTGCGCCAACGTGCGCCGTAGCAGTTCCCGGGTCGCCCCCTCATCCTCAACCACCAGCGCCCGACAAGTACGGTACGAGCACCGGTACTTGCCCACGGCAGCGATCAAACGTTTCCGGTTGATCGGCTTGGTCAGGTAGTCCGCAGCCCCAAGGGTGAGGCTCTTTTGCCGTTCCTCCAGGATGCTGCACATGATCACCGGGATATCTGCCGTCTCATTACTGGTTTTAAGCGCCTCCAGCACGGCCCATCCATCCAGGCCGGGCATCTGGATATCCAGCAGGATAACCGCCGGACGCAGTTCCCGCGCCAGACATAGACCAGCCTCACCATTGTCTGAGGCCACCACCCGGTAATCTTCCCGGCTGGCACTGAGCTGTCGGCAGATCAGCTCCCGCACCGATGGATCATCGTCGATCACCAGCACCAACGGCCCGCCTGCCGAATCGCTGGACGGTAACTCGACCGGTGTTGCCGTGGATTTCGGCAGCGGCAACCGTATGCTGAATACCGAACCCGTTCCTGGCTCGCTCTGTACATCGACCTCACCCCCCATCAACCGGCACAGCTTGCGACTGATGGCCAGACCGAGCCCTGTGCCACCGTAGCGCCGCGTGGTGGATGGGTCCGCCTGTTCAAAATCATGGAATACAAAGGCCTGCTGCTCCGCATCCATCCCGATACCGCTATCGCTCACCCGCAATAGAAGCCACTCTCCACCCTCTATAACCTCACGTCGCACATCCAGTGTCACCTCCCCCTCATGGGTGAATTTCGCCGCGTTGCTGAGCAGGTTGAGCAGCAGTTGGCGCAGCCGCATCTGGTCTGAATGGATCTCGCCCACATCCTCGGCCAGGGAGCACGTGAACCGGTTAGCGTTCTTTGCCATCAAAGGCTGTGCCGTTGAGACCACCTCTTCCAGCATATCCCCCACGCCAAAGGTGCTGTACTCAAGCCCTATTTTGCCGGCCTCAATCTTGGACAGGTCCAGGACGTCGTTGATCAACCTCAGCAGTTGCCGCCCGGCGGTGTTTATCCTGTTCAGATCCGGGATAAATTCCGACTGCCCCAGATCATCTGCCTCTTCCACTATTAGTTCACTATAGCCGATAATGGCATTCAGCGGCGTACGCAGTTCGTGGCTCATGTTGGCCAGGAACTGGGACTTGGCCAGGTTAGCCTTCTCGGCCTGCTCCTTGGCCTCCCACAGCGCCACCTCCGCCTGCTTGCGCTCGGTGATGTCGAGCACGGCCCCCTGTATACGCACCGGACTGCCAGCCTTATCCAGGATCACCTCACCCTGTTCGAGGACAATCCGTTCAGAACCATCCGGCCGCACCACCCGGTGCTCCACTGAACAAGGTGCCTTATCCTGAAGGACACGCCCCGTAGCCTCCCGCACACGCGCCTGGTCATCAGGGTGCACGAGGGCCAGAAATGCCTCGTAGGTGGAGGGAAATTGATCGGGGTCAAGACCGAAGATACGGTAGGTCTCGCCGGACCAGGAGAGACGATTGCTTGCAATCACCAACTCCCAACTGCCTAGATGCGCGATGCGTTGGGCGTTAGCGAGTCCTGCTTCACTCTTGGCAATCCGCCGTCGGCTCACCACAAACAGGACATCCAGGGCAAGGATAATGATAATGGTTAGGACCACAGCAAATACTGTCATATGGCGTGATACCAGCAAGCTCCTGTACGCCTCATCGACATTGATCTCCGTGGCAATCCCCATATCAAAGGGTTCGTGCCAGGTCCAGGCACCGATGACTGGCACCCCACGGTAGTCTCTATAGCCATCCAGATCCATACCGTCCCGCCCCCCACCGACGGTGGCATCCACAGCCATGCGGGTCAACGGCTGTTGTCCCCGGAGGATGCCAGAGCGATACCCATCCATCAGATTCCCACCCGGGTCACGGATATCCACGTTGAGGATACCCCGCTGATCCGCTGCTATCAGACCGACATCTCGCAGGTGTTGATCAAACCGGCTCTCACTGAGCAGTTGGCCCTGCCGGCTGAAGGCAAAGGATTCGCCGGTCTCCCCTATCCGGCCCATCTGCAAGATGGGGGTGAATTCGTGTTGCGGATCGATACGGAAGGCGAGCACTGCAATCACCGCACCGTTTTCGTCCCGGACAGGGGCCGCTGAGAACATGGTTGGCTGTTTGGTAGCCAGTTCGGCGCGCAGGTCTGGCAAGGGTATTTTGGCGGCCTGCGGCAGGCTGGTACCAGCCTTTCCGGCAAAGGCATTTTTCAATAACGCGGCGGGAACCGCTGTGGCTTCACCAAGGTTACTATCACGGCTGGAAGCCATGTTTATCCCCTCCATGGATACAATAAAGAAATCCAAATACCTGCCTATTTCAAGAGGCCCGGATAGTTCTTCACGCAGATATGTCTGTAGCGGTGCTTCCTGTAGTGCCTGCCGGGTGGGCGGCAGCTCCAGCAGGGCGCCCATAACACGGAGTATGTCATCATGATGGGCCCAAATGAGTGCCTTTTCTTCATGGAGCCGCAGCCAGATATGCAGGGAGTGTTTGGTCTCTCTCAGGATCGTCTGCAGACTTTTTCCGATATCATTGCGCATCCGCCCTTCGTTTGCGGATTGAATCGTCCAGGCAACACCCACCACCAATACAATGGCCAGAAAGATCACCAACTGCAGCCACCACATTTTCCATCTGTTTTTTTTCATTGCCATCCCATACTACACTACGGAAAGCCCCTCAGTATTTGGCATATGCTCGGTCCATTTGGTTACCAGAGGGCATGCTCTCTAAATCTCTAAAGGGGAGATAATCATCAAAGGTGTGTACAACAGAAATTAGCAGGAAATCAAGAATATTTCCCATTTATCTGATTAGTGAAACAGTTACGTGATACCCATGCCGGCACTATTTTTAGCTCTCAGGGACGAAATATCACCCAATTAGAGAGCAGCGCCGAGGCTATACTCAGAGCATCAGGGGATTTAGTTACAATCTGTAGCTGACCAAACAACACGGGGCACTATGACAGCTTAAAAACCCACAGAGCTGTGTTAACCACGCCCCCTATCTCCCCGAAACCGGCATCCATGGTTTCCGATGAGCATGTAGCCCAAGTTGTCAGTTATTACGGCCTGAATTTTATGGAGAAGATCGGTCGTCTACAGATGCGACGCTTTGCCGATGGCGGAGTAATTGCCACGCTCCCGTTGCCATGCTAATTGCCTCACTCATATCTCAGACTGCGGGAGGTACTGATACAGAGTCATATATCCCACCAGAAGGATTACTCACTACACTCGTGCTACGGACTTACGGTCCTGGTCGAACATCTTTTTTTATGTCGCTGAAGACCTGATGAATCACACTTGAGAAGAGCGGCATCCACTTCCCAATTGATGGTTTTGGTACCGGTTATTCATCCCTGAGCTAAAACCAGATCCCCTTTGATCAATTGAAGATTGACCGTTCATTTGCAAAAAACTGCTCACCCAGAATCGAGGGCCATACCAGCATAAAAGCCATAGCACAGAATTTGGGAAAACAGAGCGAATAACAGTTACGATATCCGCAAATACTAGGCTGCCACAACTGCAGTGATTATCTGTTCAGGCAGCCACTACCCGCTACTGAATTCAGCGAGATTTTACTTAAACAGAAGCAGGCATTTACATAGTCAGAGCCCATCAGATGTAGCCTGAAATATTAATCCGAGATGGACTTGTCAAGCTTATGCCTGGAATAAGCTATAGTACAAAAACTCAGCCTTCCTGACTCTCAGCACCCTGTTGGGTAAGTGGCAGGCGTATAATGAAGGTGGAACCACGTCCCACATCACTCTCCATAGTCAGTGCTCCGTGGTGCTTTCTAACGATATCCTGCGCAATGGCCAACCCTTGGCCTGTACCCTTGCCCACACTCTTGGTGGTAAAAAATGGATTAAATATATCCTGCCTGATAGCCTCTGGAACTCCAGCTCCGGTATCGCTTATGCGGACTTCAGCCATACCATCGTGCACTCTGGTAGAAATAGCTATCTGCCCTTTCTGATCAAGTTCCGCAGCTTCAATAGCATGCGCCGCATTCACCACCAGATTAAATATTACCTGTGACAGTTCAACCGCCAGACAGGGGACTTGTGGTAACTGGGAGTCATATTCAGTAATCGCTTCAGCTACATATTTCCACTCATTTTTGCAAACAGTCAGCGCGTTTTCAATAACCTTATTGATATCAGTCGGATCCATCTTGCCATTGCTGGGGCGGGCAAACTCCTTCATGGAGCGCACGATACGAGCTACCTGTATGACGCCATTGATAGACTGCTGCAGAGCAGTTGGTATCTCTACCTCCAGAAAGTCCATATCACACTGTTCAATTTCATCCTCCACCTGCTTGATCAACGAGTGTAGCACTGGAATTTCACGGGCGGCCTCTAGTAACTGCCCATAACGCACTAGTAACTCACTATATTCACCCCAGGATCTCTGAATAAAACTCAGGTTGTCACCAACATACTGAATCGGAGTATTGATCTCATGGGCAATACCACCCGCAAGCTGACCGATCGCTTCCATTTTGTGGGTCTGATTAAGTTGCCGCTCCATGTCGCTACGCTCCTTGTGCATGATACGATTATCCTCCACACGCCGCGCGACTTCCGCTTCCAGATAAGCATTCTTATCACGGAGAAAATCACTAGCCTGCTTCAGCACTAAATGGTTCCTTACCCGCGCTAACAGGATAGCTGGAGTTATGGGCTTGGTGATGTAATCCACCGCACCCATCTCAAGCCCATTCTCTTCATCCGCAATCGACTCCAGATCAGTAACAAAAATAACCGGGATGTCACTGGTAGCCGGATCTTCTTTCAATCGCGACAACACCGAGCAACCATCCATCTCCGGCATCACTATATCCAGCAATATAAGATCAGGACGGGGCTCTGTTCCGGCCACCTGCAGTGCCCGCATCCCTGAGTTGGCTGCCCGCACCCGGTAACGACCGTACAGCACCTGGTTCAGAACTGCCAAATTTGCCGGCTCATCATCCACAATCAGTATTGTTTCGTTGCTCATTACCTTATTGCTTCCTTAGGCCTACTCATCAGTTTCCCGCTCACTGTGGTCAACAACAGGAGCTACAGATAAAATCTTAATTGTCTTCAATGCAAGGAGATAATCAAAGGCCTCAATCTGTTGTCCAAGCTGCTCCGCCATTGTTCCAAATGTGTTCCTCAACAGCACCTTGGTTTCGGCTAATAATGCATTGGCCGCCGCATCGTCTTTAGCCAGCAACGCTTCCAGGCGATCCAGCACCAGCCGCGCCTTTCCCAGGTCCGCCGCAACAACTCGTACTGGCGTTGCCTGTATAGCAATACGGGCCAGGTTTGCGTGGAACTTGTTCTGCACAGCGCTTACAACTTGCATGAGGCGAGGAGTATCCTCACCTCCATCTCCTTGGCTGCGCAGGCTCTGTTCCAGCGCCAAAACGGCCTCCTTGAGTTGGGTCATACCCAAGGTACCGGCTGTACCTTTGAGAGTATGGATCAGCCGCCGTACTTCATCGTTCTTTCCATTTGCAAGGTGTGCACTCAATTTATCCATATCTTCACCGTAGCCGGCGTCAAACTGGCGTAATAGCCGCAAATATCCAACCTCATCACCACGCATGTTGCGCAGCCCCATCTGCACATCCACCCCATCAATGGTCACAAGCTGTATGTGCAGGGCGGTATCTTCTGCTGCTGTGAGCGCGGGTGGAGCCAGGATTGGTGCGATTCCCACAACACCATCGCACTTCGGCAACCATTTAATGAGCATTGAGTAGAGATTGTCTGGATTCACCGGCTTGGCAATGAAGTCATTCATACCAGCATCCTTACAGGCCCGGCGATCATCTTCAAAGATATTGGCTGTCATGGCCAGGATTGGAAGCTCTCCCTTCTCACCCATAGAGCGGATCAAACGTGTCGCATCCAGACCATCCATCTCCGGCATCTGGACATCCATCAGAATCATGGCATAAGCATTGGCTTGGGATTTTTCCACCGCCTCCAGGCCGTTCTCCGCTGTATCCACCGTCAATCCAACTCCATACAACAGTTCCAACGCCACTTCACGATTGATGGCGTTGTCTTCCACCAGCAGGATGCACGTACCGGCATGTTGGGTGCGCAGCATCGTCTCCGCATCCCCTATTTTGGGTTCAGGTACAGTAGTCTGGACATTATGACCATGTCCAAGCCGGACTGTGAACCAGAAGATACTTCCCAGGCCCGGCTCACTCTCCGCCCCAGCATCGCCACCCATCATCTGTGCCAAATACCGAGTGATGACCAGACCCAGGCCAGTCCCGCCATATCTGCGCGTGGTGGAAGTATCGGCCTGTTCAAAAGCCTGAAACAGATTGGGTAGCTTCTCTGGCTCAATACCAATACCAGTATCTTGCACCTCAAACCGCAACAGAAGCTCATCACCCCGATCCTCCAGCATCTTTGCCCGCAACGAGATCTTGCCACGCTCGGTAAACTTAATGGCATTGCCAGCGTAATTGAGTAACGCCTGACGCAGACGGGTCGGATCACCTCTAAGCCACTGCGGCACTCCATTTTTATCCACTTCTATCTCCAACTCCTTGCTCCCGGCCTGTTCTTTTAACATGGATTTAACATGGTCGAAGATGGCGTCAACATGAAAATCAGACTGTTCCAGGATCAGCTTACCGGCCTCAATTTTGGAGAGATCCAGGATGTCGTTGATGATTGAGAGCAGATGGCTGGCGGATCCATTTACCTTGCAAAGCCGCTCCATCTGCTCCGGCGTTGGCCCATCGCGCTGTAGCAGGTGGGTAAGACCCAGGATGGCATTCATAGGTGTGCGGATCTCGTGGCTCATGTTGGCCAGAAAAGCACTCTTGGCCTTACTGGCAGTTTCCGCCCGGTCTTTGGCCTCCTCCAGTTGATAAGTGCGTTTTGTCACCAGTTTTTCTAAATGGTGACGGTGACTGTCCAGCTCTTTCTCCAAACGCTTTTTCTCAGTGACGTCTTCCTTTACTGCGACATAATGGGTAACCGTTCCATCTGGCTGGTGGAGCGGGGTGATTAGTGCAAACTCTATGTATTCACTGCCGTCCTTGCGTCTATTGTGGAACTCACCCTTCCAGGGCCGACCATGGCTCAGCGCACTCCACATGGACTTATAGGTCGCGGGCGGCGTGTTGCCTGAATGGAGAATACGTGGATTCTGCCCCATTACTTCGGCCCGGCTATACCCCGTTGTATCCAGGAACGCCTCGTTAACATATTCGATCTCGGCATCCACATTGGTGATAATAATATTCTCAGGACTTTGTTCCACCGCTTGAGCCAGCTTACGTAGTTGGGAATTTGTTCGCTTGCGCTGCACAACGCGCCAAACCTCATTTGCAATGAGCTGTACTGTTTCCACGTCCAGATCAGTGTAGTCCATACCCTTATTGCCAACACCGGCAAGCATTACAACCTTGTCATTTTCGATAAGCGGCAGACTGATCAGACGCTTCAGTTCAGCATGTCCTTCTGGCAGCCCTCGCTTGTGTTCATACTCGGGATAATCGTTGAACACCACCGGCTTGCGCAGGCGCAGTGCATCAGCCCAGATACCGGCCTCGTTGACTGGATAGTGTTTATCATGGACTGCAGCGCAGTACTGTTCCAGGGTGCTATGTGACCAGGTAACCAGTTCTACGGCCTGCTGGTCATTGTGTACAAAATGGATGAACGATACACAGCTATTGGTGAGCTCTTCCGCCAACTCTAGTCCGCGCTGCATAAAGGCGGTCTCATCCAGTTCCTCTGCAACTTTTGGCAGCTCGAGCAAAGCCTCCGCGCGCTTGTTCTGGTGAGCCAGCGTGGCCTCAGTCCGTTTGCGTTCAGTTATATCTCGGGCAACCCCCAACACACCAATGAGCTTACCAGCGTCATCGAACATGGGGGTTTTGATCGTCTCCAGGATTTCTTTGTGGCCATCATCCGCATAGACAACCTCCTCCTCATTCATTCTGGGACTGCCTGCATCCACAACGGCCAGATCTTTCTCACGAAAATAATCTGCCAGTTCACTATCCACAAAATCATAGTCTGTCTTGCCAACAATCTCTGACTTTTTTGCCCCGAAAAAGCGCTCAAATTTTGGATTGCAGGTCAGATACACACCAGCTAGATCTTTCAACCATATAAGATCGGGCAGTGTCCCAACTAAGGTACGCAGGTGGGCTTCACTTTTCCGTAGCGCTTCCTCCGCACGTTTGCTGTTGATCACCTCAGCAAATGCCAAAGCAAGAGCTTCGAGAATACTCTTGTCTGCCTCGGTGTACCCCTCTTCCCGATTGGCAATGCCAATCATGCCGTTGAATTTTTTGTGCCGAAACGGCATGCCCAGAAAGGATAAGAGTTGCGGGTGACCCTCTGGAACACCAATACTCATCGGGTGATTGGCGGGATCATTTACAATCAGGCCGTGTTCATTGTTGAGGGCAGCCCTCCAGATACCACGTATTTCCATATCCTGGATACAGGAGAGGCCCAAGGTGGCAACCCGGCACTCCTTCCAGCCCGGATCACTCATGGCCAAGGTGTCGAAACGGTTATTGCTGTTTACCTCCGCAACCGCCCCATAGTGACTGCCGGTGGCCTCCTCGGCCACAGACAGGCAAACCCGCGCCACATCAACGTCTGATTCACACTCAAGGGATTCCTCGAAGAGGCGATTGATCGCGGCAAAAGTGATGTTTTTACGCATGGCTTCCACATGAGCTTCCTGAAGTTTCTCCTCGGTTCGCTTGCGGGCTTCATTATCGAGAATCACTCCTTCAATGGCGAGTAGCTCACTACCTTCCCCATATACCCCTATCCCGTGTTCCCATACCCATATTTCCTCACCACCAGCTGTGTGCATACGGTAGCCCAGCTCAAAGCGCCTGGACGTCTTGAGCCCGGCCTGCACCTCATCCCACACCCGTTCCCGGTCATCAGGATGGATCAACTCCACGTAGCTAATCACCCGGTTCTCTATCAGGTCTGTCACCGGGTAACCAGTCAAACTTCTGCAGCCCTCACTGATAAACTCCATGGTCCATTTACGATCGTTTTTGCAACGATAGGCTATACCAGGCAGGTTGGCCATCAACGCAGACAATCGACGATGGCTTTCGGCCAGAGCAACCTCAGCCTGTTTGCGTTTGGTAATATCACGGGCGATACCCAGTATTAACTCACGACCCTCAATAACGACCAATAAAGTGTTGATCTCTGCATCAACATGTTGGCCACCACACCGCATCAGTGTTACCTCACCAGTCTCGGTTGGATCACCGACACTAGCCTTAGCCATGAGCTCAAGTACATTCGGCAGATCCCTTGGGTGAACCAGGCCAGAATCAGCAAACGATTTACCGATAAGTTCATCTCGTGAATAACAGCTCATCTGCTCAGACTGCCTATTGCAGTCCACAATGACTCCATTGCGGTCGCTTATAAACATTGCGTCAGGCGCATATTCAAACATGGTGTGATACCGCTCCTCACTTTCCAGGAGCCTGTGGGTGCGATTTTCCACCAACCCCTCCAGATGCTCGTTAATCTGGCGCAGGCCCTCTTCGGCCTTTATGATGCGCAGCATCACGTTGGTGCGCGCAACCAGTTCCGTGTTATCGATGGGCTTGCTGATGAAGTCATCAGCACCGGCATTCAGCCCCGCTGCCCTGAGTTCTGCCCCAGACTCATATGCGGTAACAAGGATCACATGAATGTCACGCGTCGCAGCATCTGCCTTAAGCCGCCGGGACATCTCAATGCCGTCCATTTCAGGCATCTGTACATCAATGAGAGCGCCGTCAATGTGTATGGTAGCAGCTATCTGTAACCCTTCCTTCGCACTGGTCGCAGTGATAACACTACAGCCGGGCAACCCGTCTGCGATCAGCTGTTCGAGCACAAAGAGATTGTCCTTCTGATCATCGACTACCAGTAGCACCAACTTACTTGTTAAGTTCTCAGACATGCCTCACTCCGGTTCCGTGTAAAGGAACGTGTTCAATCTATATTTCTTATGCTCTTGCACAATCTCACCGACGATGGAAGTGTTGAAGCTCTTCTTCAACTCGCCCCATTTTACCCCCACCGGTACTTTGCCGAGTTTTTTCAGAAATTCGAGTTCCGTCGCGAGCGGCCCGCGCAGAGCCAGATCATCGACGGTGATCTCTGGAAAGGATGTGACGCCGAGGATGTCCTTCAGAGCCAGTGCTGCATAGGCTCTTTCCGAAAGCGTGATTTTTTCCCCAAACATGCTCTCAACGTTTTTTATGGCCCACCGTCCAGCGGTGCGAAGATTGTCCTTGCTCAATCGCAGCCACTTCATCGCCCGAATCTGGGCAGCCAAGATCTGGCGTAGAGTATCTGGATGGTGTCGAGCGAAAGGGCTAGAGAAGTATAGGTAGCCGGAGGAGGTGCTACGGTGAATGACGGTTGCCTTCGGGTTCTGAACCAGAGCAATAGCCGGAGTTGGCTCCCACGCGGCGAAGGCATCTATCTCGCCCCGGGCCAGCGCACCGGGCATTGGCCCAACATCCATAGCGACCATGTTCACCTCATTATGCAAGATTCCCGCAGAGGCCAGCAGGCGAAGGAGCATATAGTGGGACAGAGAACCTGGGGCATAGGCTATGGTCAAGCCCTTTAGGTCCATTGTCCGCAGGTAACGATCAGCCACGAGGGCAACGGGGCCTCGCTGGATAACCGATGTAACGACAACGTTCGACTCCACGACCGCACTAAGGGTCGGCATATCACCACCTACCCCGACCTCGAGATCACCGCGCGCCAGATAATTATTGATATCCACACCCTTACGAAACCCATGAAATCGTATCTCCAGTCTGTTCCGCGCCAAAGTGTCTTTGAGCACAGCATCACGCCGCATCACCTCCATGATTATGTTAGTTGGGATCCACATCGGTTGGATGCCTACATCAATCATCTGATTGCTGCGCCCAAACTCATACTCGCTATAGACCGGATCCATCGAATAGTCAGATACCGCATTTTCAGCTACATACATCTCACGTAAAGAGAACCACCCCAGCACATATCCAACTATGAGGAATGTAACGACACACACCGCAACAGTGATCACAACCTTGCCTCTATTCATCATGAGTACCATCCTAGCAAGCAGGCATAGAGGACATCCGTGTTCTTGGATGTGAGCAGCATATCGGCATCTAAACGAGCCACTTCAGAATCACCTCGCTGAGCGTGCTCGGTTTGATCGGCTTCGAAACGTAGCCATCGCATCCCGCAGCAAGGATCTCATCACGATCTCCGGCCATCGCCCTGGCGGTGAGTGCAATGATGGGGATTCGCCTTAGGTCTGGATCAGCTTTGATTCGTTTCGTGGCGTCCAAACCACTCAGAACAGGTAGTTGGATATCCATCAGAATCAGGTCAGGCCGGGCTCCCTTTGCCAATTGTATAGCTAGCTCACCGTCTTCCGCAGTGATGTGCCCAACACCCATTTCATCGAGAATGGCAGCAACGATTAACTGATTGTCCGGGTTATCTTCAACGATAAGGATGACCGTACTTTCTAACAGCATATGGATAGCAGGATTTTTATTGGTCGGCGTTGCCCATTTTGTTTCCGCCTGCGTCATAATAAGCTCGGCAATTTTCTCAATAAGTTGTTCCCGGTTAAGACTGCCCTTCTGAGCCAGTTCCTGAACATTGTTATATCTCAGGCGGGCGTACTCCTTTGCGGTCAGTTTCTTTGCAGTTAGCACCAAGACCGGCAGCTGCTCCGTATCCGGGACAGATCGAATCTGTTCCAGAACAAAAAACCCATCGATATCTGGCATCATGAGATCAACTACTATCGCGTCAGGTACGGCCTCACGAACAGCACTGAGCCCTTCGGCTCCATCCACTGCCACAGTCACTTCGCAGCCGCAGTCCTCAAGAGCAGTGCGTATTTGTATCGCGGCGGTCTCATTACCCTCCACCACCAGTATATTCGGCCTGCCTTTGAATGCAGTTGCGAATTTGCTGGTCTGAGAGTGCCACTCTTTCTCCAGCGCCACCGCCTCAGATGCCATTGCAGGACACTGCTGCGGCAACATGAGTGTAAACATACTACCTGCGCCTAACTCACTGGCAACGGTGATATCACCACCCAACAAGCGCGCGAGGCGTCGACTGATGGACAGTCCCAACCCAGTTCCACCATGTTTACGCGTGGCCGAGCCGTCAAGCTGACGAAACTCATCGAAAATCTTGGTCATATCAGACCCATCAATCCCCAACCCAGTATCCGTCACACTAAACAAAACGCCGTGGTCATTCTGCGAAACCGCAAGCTCTACACTGCCGTGAGCAGTAAACTTGATCGCATTTGCAAGTAGATTGAGTAGTATCTGCCGCACCTTATCCCGATTACTGCAAATAGCCGGCAGACCATCAGGCGCCAGAAATATTGTCGTAAGTCCTTTTTTATCCGCAAGTGGCTTAACCGTAATTAACGCCATCGCTGCGACCTCGCCAGGGTCAATATCATCCAGTAGAAGTTCCTGTCTACCAGCCTCGATCTTTGACAGGTCTAAAATGTCATTAATCAGGTCGAGCAGTTGTTGGCCGTTACGCTCAATGACCTTTAGATACTCTGCCTCTTGCTCAAGGTCCTTGCCCAGACCGCGCGAAATCATCAATTGCGATAGCGCCATCACACTGTTCAGCGGTGTACGCAGCTCATGACTCATGTTGGAGAGGAACTCTGATTTAAGCCGGTTAGCCTCTGCAATCTGTTTGCGTTGAACATTGAGCTCCTCAGCCTGATGTTGCAGTTCCTCATTGGTGGCATTCAGCTCTTCATTTACTAATTGTAGTTCCTTGGATATGCGCAATGTCTCTTCAGATGCCATCAGATTGGACAAGACCGTATTCAGACCGACCCAGACTCGGTCCAGGATCTGCCGATGCTCCTGTGTATATCCATCCGATGTCGCCAGAGAAAGAACAGCAATAACTCGTATACCAACGAGGAGAGGCATGATGGCAATCTCACGCGGTGTCGCGATACCTGCCTGGGTCTTGAAGGCAAAAACGGCCTCATCGGCGATGCCGCTGGTATAGCTGATTGACCGGCTGGCCAGTGCCTGTCCTAACCCACCCTTGCGAATATCAACATCGAACACTGACAGTGCATCACCCTTAAGTCCGGCGGAGGTTATCAGGTCGAAAGTCAAGCCGTTGCGGTTGCGTTGGTAGAATGCACCAATGTTGGAACCGGTAAAATTCATCAGCTTAGCAACCAGCGCTGTGGCGAAGTCATCGACGGATGTAACGGCCACCGCTGCGCTGGTAATGTCACTACCAGCTCCCTGCACCTTTAGTTGTGATAACACCGTATCCGCCATGTCATTAAACGATACGGCCAGGTCTGCTGTTTCATCAGCGCCTATCACTTCACAACGCGCGTTTAAATTACCCTCGCGAATACATCTCGCCGTATCAGCAATAGCAATAATTGGTCTGGCAACAACCCGGCCAAGAGCAAGAGCAATGAAGAAAATAATGCATGCGGAAACAATCAGTATGATCCCCATATCCCACAGCATAGACCGGATGGGCATGTAGATCTCCGCCAGGTCACGCTTGGCCACAAAACCCCATCTGGTGAGCGGGATGTGGGTATACGCGGCGAGGACCATTTCACCGCGATAATCCGGTGTCTCGGTGATACCGGTCTCGCCGCCAGCGGCCCGCACCGCCGGTTGCGCTGATATCTTCAGCTTCAACGGCGCATCTTTGCGCCAACGCAGTTCATTCAACGCCATCACATCTCGGTTAATAATTAGAGTTTCTCCAGTATTCCCATAGCTGGTGTGTTCCTGCAACATTGGGTACAGCGAATGTTCCAGGTCAACTCGTGCGACCATGACACCGATGAGGTGCGTCCCTTTATGTTCAAGACAGAATACGGGGGCCGAGAAGGTCATCGCGGGCTTGCCCACTTCCTTGGAGAGGTAGATATCTTTGATATAGGGCTGCCTGGTCCGCATCACCTCAGTAAAATACAGGTCCTTCCCTTTCTGACTCCATTCATGGTTCGCATCGCTGGAGATCACCACTTCACCACTGTGTGCACCAACAAGAAACAGCTCATAGTAGGCGTCGTAGTTATCCACAAGTCGCTGCAGCAACGCCCGTGCGGTAACGACGGCCTCAAACTCCGCATGAGTCCATTTCCCCCTTCGGTTTACGAAGACACTCTCCATTCCACGAATTTCGTAGTCTCCAGCCGCAACCTGGAGGTCACCCATCCGCTCTTCCAACCAGCCGTTGAGCTCCCTATCCTTGATATCACGTATTGTCTGAAGCTTCTCGAACTCTCGGCCCTCGATCACCGCTGAGCGCTGGTGGTACAGAACGGTGACAGCGATAACAACAGGCGCCAATGCCACAATCATGAACCAGAATATCTGCCGAGTTCTTACACTCTTGAAGCGCCACCTACTGGCCACTTGGATCACCTCTCTGTTGCTGATGCGCGCCACGCCTGCGCCGCAGCTTATGATCAAGGCTGTTTCTATGATCGAACCTCTGCTGCTTTCCGCCCATCTCATGGCAGAGTATCTTCAAATCATCTAGCATCAGAACATTTAGCAGGGCGAAACAACCATCCGGTTGACCAACCGCTGTGGCCCTTTTGATCACAAGTTCCGGGAAGACGAGATCCCCCCGGAAGAACTGCACTATGTTGCGAAAGAACGAGCTTACGTTAATGGCGGCGGACTTGATCAGCCGTGCGCACTCATCTGGACTTCGACACAAATATCGTAGGTAATCTGCACAACAAATATGTCTAACATTTGTCAATCGCACGACAACAAAACGCCTCTCTATCTTCCATAGACTGTGGACGTACAACAACACTTCTCTATGAACTGTTTCTTACCCACTGCTGACACATGCATCGGCGCACTATAAAGCAGACGTATTAACATGCTTTTTCTAGAGACAGACCTCTATTGCTCTATAGCAGTCAGTTCAGTCCCAGCCTGATACTTGATGGCAATCGCTGTGAATTCATCAAAACATTCCATGAACGCATCCGTCACGTCTGGATCGAATTGACGGCCGTGCCCTTCAATGATAATCCTTCTGGCTGTGTCGAACGGCATGGGCTTCTTATATACCCGCCGTGTGATAAGGGCGTCAAACTTATCAGCAAGGGCCATGAGTCTGGCCGATATAGGGATATCATCCCCAGCCAGTCCGTCTGGGTAACCGCTGCCGTCCCAGCGTTCGTGATGCCAATGCGCAATCTCCTTGGCCAAAGTGAGAAATTCCACCGGTTGATCAACATCATTCTCAGCCTGTTCGATGGCCTGCGCACCAAGCTCAGAATGAGTCTTCATAATCTCCCATTCTTGGTCTGATAGTTTGCCTGGTTTTAGTAGAATATAGTCTGGGATACCCACCTTCCCGATGTCATGCAAAGGTGCTGATTTGGCCAACTGCGAGATAAAATGGTCTGTGAGAGTGCTCTTGAAACGTGGATGGCCCCGCAAATACTTTGCCAGCAGCAGGACATAGGCCTGGGTGCGAATGATATGGTCACCTGTATCATGATCACGGATTTCCGCTAAGTGCGCAAGAGCACGTATGCTTACGTCCTGCATAACCTGATTTTCTTCCATGCGGCGCGCAACTTCCGCCTCCAGGTAAGCATTCTTGTCGCGGAGGAAATCGCGTGCCTTCTTAAGTGTCAGATGAGCTTTGACCCTGGCCAGCAAAATAGCCGGTCGGATGGGCTTTGTGATGTAATCGACCACGCCCATCTCCAGCCCCTTCTCTTCATCCGCAGCCTCCTCCATAGCTGTAAAGAAAATAACCGGAATATCACGGGTAAGCGGGTCTGCTTTCAGCTTTTCCAGTACCAGGTAGCCATCCATCCCGGGCATCATTATGTCCAGAAGTATCAGATCAGGACGAGGCTCTGTTCCGACCACCTGTAACGCCCGCACCCCAGAGTTAGCTGCTCGCACCCGATAACTATCGGACAGTGTCTGATTTAGAACAGTCAAGTTTGTCGGCTCATCATCCACAATCAGGATTGTCTCTTCACTCATTTCCTTATCTTTTCCTTAGAGCTATGGCTACGCATAATAGTCGCCATCAACCACCACCTCTCGAACTGGCGCTTAATAAAACCCATCCTCTAACTAATGTTTGAATCGCTCCAGTCTCATCCAGCCCTAACCTTTCTCTTCTCATTCCTGATGTAAAACCCTGTTCCCAACATCATCTGCTCACCTAATACAACAGAACTTTCACGGTTCCCTCTTGCCCAGCAACAGCACCCATTGAATTTTAGTTTATCCACAGATAACCTCTGAAAATCCGTATCGCCAATTTCTCTTTCTGAAAACCAATCACATATGCCATGCTGCGTAACGGTGGATCATCTATGCCCTATAGATACAACTAATCATCGTATACCACTAAATCAACTTTAGCCTATACGGTAAAATATAGTTCACACAGAACTCTTCCTACGCCTTTTTACCGCACTCCGTGTATTGATTTCATTCAATATTTAAGAAGAAAGAATTGTTGGCCCCCTATTGTTGTTCTACTGTTCTGGAAGTTCTTATTTGTGTGAAAATCGGCATATTAGAAGTCTTGCGGTAGGTCAGAGGAGAAGCAGCACATGGATGTGCCGTTGGCGAACCTAAGGATGGAATCTGTCTGTAGTCCGGCCAGTCACCCCCATCTGTCGGTGCTATTAGCGGTGGGGCAACAGTCTGGGTTTTCGAGTTACGATACCTAGTCCTCCCTGGTGAGTCTGACTCCTTAATTTCTGATATGCTGAAACTCTGTCTTCTAAGACCGTGCACAGCTTGGACGTGATGATTCTACTGGTGGTGAGGCAGGGCCCTGGCGTGGGACATAATTCTAACGAGATATAGTGGGAACCCTCCTGTGAACGGTTACAAAACCCTGATTATCGACTCGATCCTGCGGCGTCCCTGGACCACTCTGTTGGCAGCACTAATCGTCACCTTGCTGCTGGGGTCCGGGATCGGGCAGTTGCGGTTCGATATGTCCACGGAGCGTCTGCTGCTGGGAGACGGCGAGGCCTTGCAGACTCTGGAGCGGTTCCGGCAGGACTTTGGCAACGATGATTTGCTGGTGGTGGCAGTGCAGGATCAGCGCACTTTCTCTCACCCCGGGGCCTATATGCGGCTGAAAGAGCTCACCGAGCGCCTCGGCGCCTTGCCCGGGGTCGAGGAGGTGGTCAGCCTGGCCAACATACCCATGCCTGGGCTCTCCAACCCCTTAGATGGCGCACCCGGTCCCATGCCCCTGACTGAACTGAGGAAGAGGCTGGTGCAGGATATTCTGGTCTCCAGCGATGACACCGTGGCGGCGATCCACATCAATCCCTCCATGGGGCTGGACGACAACGCACTGATCGCCCTGGTGGGGTCCATTGAAGAGCTTGGCCAGCAACAGGCCAATGGTTTTTACCTGGTGGGCACGCCTTCCATAAAAAAGAGCATGATGGACGCCGTGGTGAAGGATACCCTGAATGTGACCCTGATCGTCGTGCTGCTGGTGGTGGTGGTGCTGGGTTATCTGTTTCGGGACCCCTGGTCCGTGCTGGTGCCGCTGGCCACCATTATGTTGTCTCTGATTGCGGTGGCCGGCTTCATGGGTTTTCTAGGCATCCCCCTCAACAGCTGGACCGTGCTGATCGCGCCGCTGCTGTTCGTCATTGGCATCGCTGGGCTGGTGCACATCCTGGCCAACTACAAGGGCCAATGCGCCAGACACCACCAGCCCCTTGCGTCGCTCCAATACGCGCTTCAGGGAAACCTGATCCCCTGTCTGTTGGCCAGCATCACCACCATGCTGGGTTTCCTGTCGCTCACCTTGGGCGAGACCCCGGTATTTTGGGGGTTTGGGGTGAGCGCTGCCTTTGGGGTGGGCACCGCCTTCATCCTCTCCATCACCTTCATGCCAGCAGCGATCATGCTGCTGCCCAGGTTGTCGAGCGGGCTCTGCGATCCCATTAAGGTGAAGATGCCATCCATCTCGGTGCTGAGGGTAGCCATCGGCAAGGGGGCTCACCTGATCATTGGGGGCACACTGCTCCTCTGTGCCATGGCCGCTTTTGGAGTCAGCCGCATAGCGGTGGATACTGACATACTCAATATGTTTAAGGATGACCATCCAGTCTCTGTGGCCCATGGCTTTGTGAAACAGCATTTGGCCGGCAATGCACGCCTGGAGATGATGGTGGAGGGCCAGCCAGGTCAGTTGAAATCCCTCGAGGCGCTGACATCCATCGACAATTTTCAACGCGCTCTGGACCACCACCCCCTGGTCCTACGCACCATCTCCCTGGTAGATATCATGAAGGATGTCAACACCTACTGGGCCAGTGGCGGTGGGCGCAGCGGCCTACCCAATGACCGCTTCTCGGCTAGGGACTGGTCCAGATTGGCCAAGTTTGAGGATAAGGAGAAGGTTCTATCAAGGATGATCAACCTAGATTACTCCAGGGCCCGTATCACGGTGCTCACCAAGGTCTCAGACACCCAAGATACCAAGGTGATGATGGGCGATCTCCGCCGCGCCAGCGAGCACTTCTTCAACGGTGAGCTCATGGGCCATGTCACCGGCTCCATGGCCGTTTACACCAAGGCCATCGGGCGCCTGGTCAATCAGCAGATCCTCTCGTTCCTGGGCGCCTGCGTCACGATCTTCCTGACCATCGCGCTGGTGTTCCGCTCCCTTGGAGTTGGTCTCTTCAGCATCATACCAAATATGCTTACAGTGCTGACCGTGTTCGGGGTGATGGGGTTGAGTATGGTGCGGCTGGATTTTTTTAATGTCATGACCGCCTCCATCGCGCTCGGCATCGCGGTGGACCATGCCATCCACTTGATGGCCCGTTTTCAGCGCCGGCTCAGGCGTGGTAACAGCGTACCCAAGGCGGTCTGGCGCAGCCTGAATGAGGTACAGACGCCCATCATCACCACCTCCCTGATTCTTGGCTTGGGATTCTTGGGAGTCGCGCTCTCCTCCTCCCTGGGCGGCACAGAGCGCTTTGCCCTGTTCACAGCCCTGGCTATCGGCGTGTCCCTATTGGCCACGCTATTCGTGTTACCGGTGCTGCTATTACGGTTGTGGCAGGACCAATAGCGAGCCTCGGTAGAGCTTACTCCTCTGAGTACAGCTGGTAGATGCCCCCTTGGGACTTATGTGACACCTTGGGGTACAGCTCCAACCACGCCTCGCTGAGGCGGTGGCAAATAGGGAATAATTGCCGTATCACTTTTTCCTGGCACAAAAAAAGCGGCTGTCAGACAATCTGATAACCGCTTAACTTGCTTACGCTAATATGGCGCGCCCGGAAGGATTAGAGCCTACGACCACCTGGTTCGTAGATCTCCATAGCGATCATAACATATTGTTTTTACTATCATTGCTGTCCAGTTAACTGAAATCCGTCATACCGGGCTTGACCCGGTATCCAGTAAGTCTTTAAAAAACCTGGATTCCGGATCAGCAAAAAACGCTGTCCGGAATGACGGGGGGGTTTTGATTTTCATGTCTCCCAGGCTTCTATGCATTCTTCTAGCTTTTATCACTAAGGTTTCTAACCAAATTCATCGGAAGTTAACGGGACAGTAGTGTTTTACTATACTGATTGGCAGGATGCCGTTGCATATTGCAGTACTACGCACAACCGTACTGAACTGATCCCGGCAAAAGTTTGGCAGTGGCATTGTTGCTGAGATTAAAGTTGCCAGCCTGAAACCAGATCTGGAGATGAAGAAGCTGTCTGAGGGAAAACTCCTTATGACAGAATTCAAGGCAAGGATCATTTTCACTTCCAGAACCGAGTAGTCCCAACTGTTGTTTCAAACTCCATTCCTTATTTCAAGGGTGTAACATCAGCAATCAGATAACGGCTACAAGTAATCCACTTCAAGTACTCGCTCAAAGACCCAAAGCAATGCAAGGCTAAGGATCCATATAGCCGCAACACAGGTAACTCCCATATAACCAGCTGCCATACTTGTCTAGAATGGAGATAAACTCGAATATAAATTGCTTTAGAATTCAGACTGGCGGAAAATAACCATAAAAATCACCTGGGATAACCAGGATAGATACAAAATTACTTTACGGTGTGCCGATGACACGCACACTGATATGCGCTATCGCAGAAGCAACACTGTACGCATTTCACAAACAATAAAGGGTACGCCGAAATATAGGCGTTTGGAAAATCACTAAGCTGGAGTTGACCCAATGAAAAAGCACTCTTTACGTGGCATTCTATTTCTCTATTTAGCTAGTCTCATGACCCTGAACCCCGTCTGGAGTAGCAGCAATGTTTCCACCAGCGCCTTCATAGAGGGTAAGGTCGCGCTGAACCCCGATCCAGATCGGCATGGCGCATACAGCTATCATAAGGCCGGTTTAGACCTGGGACGCTACAACCGTATCGTCATTCTGCCAGTGGAGATATGGATACATCCAAACTCCAAATACAATGGCATAAGCCCGGACGAGCTAAAAGCTCTTGCAGACACCTTCAGGGAAATTCTGGTGGACGAGTTGGAGCCGGCATACCCGGTAGTCGACAAGACCGGCCCTGGAACCATGGTGGTCCGTCTGGCCATCACCGGGATAAAATTAAAAAAGAAGAAGCGCGGACTATTCGGTTACACACCAATAGGATTTGTGGCAGGCGCAACCACCGGGGCCTACAGAAAAATAACCCTCAAGGATGCGACCATCGAGGCTGAGTTACTTGACGCGGGTACTAGCAAACGGCTGGGGGTCCTGGTGGATACCAGCATTGCTGAAGCAACGGAGAAGATGTCCTGGAAGGATATTGAGAAGAGCCTTCGGTTCTATGCAAAACGCTTTCGCGGTCGTCTGGACAAAGCCCATGCCAACGGCCGGTAATTCACCCATAAACACTTTAGCGAACCAATTCACCATGACTAGTCAAACAAACCGAGGCCAATTCAAAGTGGTGAGCACAATCATAATTGCCATCATTGCGGTACTGCCCTACATCTGGATTACACCCGCTGCGGCTGGTATAGAGCCAACCGGCGAGCGGCCAAAGATAGGTCTGGCGCTAAGTGGCGGCGGGGCACGTGGCGCTGCCCACGTCGGTGTACTCAAGGTCCTGGAGAAGCTAGGCATATCCGTAGATTACATTGCCGGCACCAGCATGGGGGCGGTGATCGGCGGCCTCTACGCCTCTGGCATGAGCGCAGCCGAAATAGAGAGGCAACTGGACCGCATAGACTGGGACAGGGTATTCAGCGACCCACCGTCGCGCCCGGAACGATCCCTGCGCCGCAAACAGGATGACCGGTTGTACCTGGTAAAGGGTAAGGCCGGCGTCTCAAACCAGGGCGTCCGCTTGCCTCAGGCAGCGGTCCAGGGCCAGAAGTTCAACCTGATCCTGAAGGCACTGACCCTGCCGGTGGCCGGAATCGGAGATTTTGATCACCTGCCCATCCCCTTCCGGGCAGTAGCTATGGACATCACCACCGGGGCTGAGGTGGTGATCGGCTCTGGCGATCTGGCCCGGGCCATGCGCGCCAGCATGGCTATCCCCGCTGCATTTGCAGCAGTGGAGATGGACGGACGGTTGCTGGTGGACGGCGGTGCCGCCAACAACCTGCCCATCTCTGTGGTACGGAAGATGGGCGCGGAGATCGTAATCGCCATCGACATCAGTTCCCCCCTACTGGGGCGGGACGAACTGAAAAGCCCCTTGGCGGTACTGAATCAGCTTACCGGATTGCTGACTCGACGTAACGTGGATGCACAGACCAAGACCCTCACGAAACGGGACCTGCTGATCGTGCCTGAACTGGGCACCATTTCAACCATGGACTTCGACCGTGTGCTTGATGCCGTAGAGGTGGGCCGCATGGCCAGCCTCAAACTAAATACAGACCTGCAACACCTGGCCACGTCCCAAGGCCAGAAGCGCACGATTCCAAAGCAGATCTGGGTCCCGCCGTCCATCCAATTCATACGTTTCGAGAACCGCTCCAAACTTAGTGAAGCCATGCTTGCAGAGCATCTGGGTATGCAGACTGGTGAGATCCTGAACCTGACCAAACTTGAAGCAGGTATCGGCCGGATCTACGGTCTGGACATCTTTGAGAGCGTGCGTTACGACTTGGTGGAAGAGAATGGACGCTCCGGCATCGTGGTTTATGCCCAAGAGAAAACCTGGGGTACCGACTCCCTGCAGGGCGGTCTGGAGATCTCCAGCACTTTCAACGGGGACTCATCTTTCAACATCGGCGCCGCTTACACCATGATACCGCTGAACTCACTCAACGGTGAGTGGCGCACCGCACTGCAGATCGGCGAGGAGCCAGCACTGGCCACAGAGATCTACCAACCTCTAGACCCGGCTGCCCGTTACTTCGTTCACGGTGCAGTTTTCTGGCAGAACCGTAGCGTGCGCATGTTCACCGGCAATGACGGTCGTGCGGAGGTGGAATACAATGTCCAGCGTCTCGGGCTGGAACTGGGGGCAGGCAGGAACTTCGGCAACTGGGGCGAGTTCCGCGTCGGCCTGCGGCGCTCCATGGGGGATGCGGACGTGAGCGTGGGCGCACCTGCCATGAGTGGTTTTGACTTCGACGACGGACAGTTCTTCGCCCGCCTGCGGGCCGACAGTCTGGACAACGTGCATTTCCCCAGGTCCGGCTTCTTCGGCCAGCTGGAGTGGGTAGCTGCGCGCGAGGATCTGGGTTCAGACACCTCATACGACCAGTCGCTGATACGTCTGGTGGGGGCCAAGACCTGGGATGATCATACCTTGATCGGTGGCGTTCAATTCAATACCACCATCGACAGCGATGCGCCTATACAGAGCCGTTTCCGGCTCGGTGGATTCATGCGGCTCTCTGGACTGGCGACGAACGAACTGTCGGGGCAGCATTCTGGGCTGCTCACGGTAGCGTACCAGAAGCGCTTGTATGACAGTGAATGGTTCCCGGTCTTCGCCGGCGGCGCCCTGCAGGCGGGTAACACCTGGGAACACCGCTCTGATATCAGCACCAATGACCTGATCTACAGCGGGACTCTATTCCTCGGTGCAGACACTCCAATTGGACCCGTATACCTAGGCTACGGCCATGCTGAGGGTGGACGTAGTGCTGGTTATCTATTCCTTGGACAGCCGTTCTTCTGATGACCGGGGTGGGTACTGACTGTATCGTGAGCAGTGTTTTTATGCCTGCAGCTGACGGTCACCCATCTCGGACGTGTACCGGGGTGATAACCTTCACCCACCTGATGATGGTGGCGTTACCGGTTGTCTCTGGTTGCGCCTCGCGACCATCCGGATGAGTCGAGTTTCCTGCCGTTGAGTGAAGCGGCATACGTGTTCCCAACGCTGCCGGCCATGGAGAGCGAACGTGAAGGCCGGTAGTCCCCAGTAGGCGATGCCGTCTGTAGATTCGGAATTAGGAGCGGTAGCGAGTGATGCAGAAGATACAGCAGCGGCTATCATCGCCGTAGAGTCATTGAGGGAGTCATGATGTAGTGAGCACAAGCAGCTTGCTGCAATGTGCATACGGAATCGTGACGTACGCAGGACGGCTGGGGCAAAAGGAAAGGCTGCCGCGTTTGCGAGTCATTTTTGGATAGGGATAGCCAAAAATGTTTTACGAGGTAGCGGCACTATCGAATACCTGTCCCTGGTGGATTACGCTGCCCGTTACAGTTCGTTATAAATCGTAACTCTCCAGCTGCCAGCTGTTGAAAGTATCTCCAGGTCCACCGACTCTTTGATACCGAGCCCCCCGGCCATCAGGCGGTGGCCCAGGACGGTCGGCTCTCCAACCGTCTCGGCCCCTTCAAATTTTTGCAGCAATTCCTGTTGAACGTCCGCCGTATTGACTTCAGCCGCGGTGACTCCGGTAAGCATTATCAACAGAAGGAAAAGCAATGCCTATAACCATTTGTTCGAGAAGATGATTAGCCATGCTGATTTTATTTGTACGTTACCTTCAATAAAAAATACTAGGAAATACTTCAAATCAAGCTTTTGCCTCATAGGGGTAACATCATCAGCTACCAGCGAACACCGGCCTAAGCATTCACATATTCATTCCGAATAGACACCAACTTACAGTCATTAATTTGCGTGTGCCTTATCCAGGCGTGCACGAATTTGTTTGCCATAGAAGCGGAACGTCTCTTGAATTGCTGCCCAAGACATTTTTTCTGCATCAGTCTTATCGCCGCGAAAGGGGCGTTGATCAAAACGAACAACTATTAGTTTATTCGTCTGCGTATCAATCGCCTCCATTTCAACCGATGCCTCCACAAGAGATATATTCCTGGGTTTCCCTGCCAGGATTTTGACGTCACCCGCCACCAGGCCTATAGGTGTGTCGCTGAACAAACCGCTCTTTTTTTTCTTGAGATACACGTCGGTCAACGCAATACCTATGCTTAGCACATCAGGCCCTCCTTTGCTTACCACTGGATAGGCCGGTTCAAGTTGTTCAATCAATACAGCTCGCATGGAATCTGCAAGCGCTTTCATTTTATCTGGTTCGATACCTTTATACTCTGAGTAAGGTGCAATCCATATCTCCACCGGATTCAACAGGATTTTATTATAGTTCTTTAAGCTGCTTTCTTTGCTGTCCCAACCCCAGACGCCTTCTGTTCCTGAAAACTCCAGCACTGGAGGTTCAAAAATAAAACCAGACAATTTTGAGTGATCTTTCGCAAAGACAGGGGTTACCAAAGATATTAAAAAGCTCACAAATAACCAGCAAGCCGCTACCAATAATTTCATCATAATTCTCCTTCGGGACCAAATTTATCTAGAACTTAACCTACAGGATTTCCACAGTACAAAAACACGCATGGTTTCTATTGTACCTACGCAATCTAAAAGGACTTCTTATGTGGTCACTTTACTGCTCATCTTGATTCTTCACCAGTTTTCAATGTCACTCCCCACTTAACTTTAGCGGATCGTCGTAAAAAAATGAGCGGCTTGGAGATACTGGTTGGAATAAAATAGAGGCCTGACCTCACTGGCCTTTGGTTCCAACTCAGTTGCAGATCGTTTCGGCGTACTCCACCGAGACGGTGCCGCTAATGCAGGTAACCAAAGAGGTCACGGTCGGCTAGGAAGATCCGGTGATCTGGCGCTGGGGCCGCCGCAGCCACCACGGTACTCGGCATGGCGCCACTGCTCCTGGTTAGTTTCCCGTGGTCATGACCGCAGACAAAGTCGTTCACAGCAGGGGAAACTACCTCTTTATGCTGGCGGCATTGCTGATGGTGTTGTTCATCGGGCCGATGTGGACAACCACTATTAAGACGACCGAACAAATACAATCAGCGTTGATAATTCTGAATTTCACATGGTATATATGCCAACTATCGCGTTGAAAAACAATCGATGCGCCGGTGCCGAAGCGCTAGTTCGATGGCACACGAAAATGAGTTAGTTACACCACCTGAAAAACAAGCTGTTAGTCTTCAGCCAACCACAAACGTGCATCTGCTGCCTGTTCTGGAAGAAAATATTCAATAGGTACTGGCCTTAGACCTTGCAAGGTAAAGGCGGTGACTAGATCTTGCCATTTCTCGTCACCCACAATAGCGAACTTCTTAATATACGGATCGTTGCGATCGATAAATGATGTATCCTCCCATCCCTCCACTCTTTCCCATCCGGTGAAGTTCTCCAAGGTAACCATAATCTTTATATTTCCCACACTCTGGATCAGAGAATCAATTTCACTCTGGATTTTATTAAACTCCTCCTTGCCAAGTTGACCGGACACACGAAAAACAGCCCGGTTATTATTTTCCAGTTCCCGGTGTATCGACACAGCTTAATCAATACCCGTTTATTTGATATTATCAGAAACTGAGGGCAAGTAACCTCAAATTTCACTATGTTTGTCTTTCAACTTCAGACGACATTATATGCCCAGGTTATTCATTGACCTTAGACCAAGAGGTATCAGGATTAAATTCATCTATACCAGCGGCAATCAGGTCACTGTCTGCACCGAAATTTTTCTGGAAAACCTCTCCTTGATGACTGCAGGTAAAGGTCATAATTCCTGAATTGCCGTAATCTGCAGGAAAGGCAATCATGGCAAATCCGGCGATCATGTTACTGTTAATAATATAATCATAACGGCCGCCGACGGCGCTGGAGCCCTGGCGGGAGATTATTTTATAGTAGTAACCCTTGAACGGGTCGCCAGGCTCACGGCCTTCCAGATAATCCGCAGCATCTGCGACTAACGGTCCAAAAGGACTGAGCTCTTCATTTTCCGCAGCCTCCCAGTACAGCCCATCCTTGTTGCCCTCTGTGCTAGCAATATGCTGAGCATATTCCAGCACCCGGTCACCATCGCGATCCGCACTCGCATATTCCACTTGGGCATCGATATAGGCACGACAGCTTTCGATGGCATTCAGTTCGTTCTTCCCTACGCGTCGATTGATTGCCTCCTCAATTCCTGCCTCGGTATCAAAACGCCAGTTTTTGCCTTCCTTAACCAGTGGAAATGGTAATGGCCAAGCTTTGGCGCCGATCAGCAGCACCCTTTTGCTCTCGCCATCGTCACGCAGCTTATGCATGTTCTGAGTTTCCTGGTAGACTCGTTTGCGGTTCACACGGGAAGCAACCAGATCTCCACCTATTAACTTCTCTTCATGACTGCGCCCAAAGATATTGAGCAGACTATCCATATCGTCTTTGGCTAGAGACGCAATGAGATCTTCCACTGCTGCCTCCGGGGTTACATACATCTTCTGATCAGCCGCCATAGCCGATGAGATTATCGAAACGCCACCCTGTAGAACACCATAAGTTAACAGCGTTGCAAACAGTAGATAAGAAAATACCCTGTGGCCGCTAATTCGGAATTTTTCGCTTTGCATGGACACGATGATGGTCTCCTTCATGCAGATTTATAATCTTGTGTGGTTGCCTGAATCAGGTCTGCACTATTCACTGGTCAACGTCTTCTGCCACCACTTCTACCACCGCTTCTGGATGAGCGACCACCAGAATTGCGAGAGGTTCTGGAACTGGAGCGGCCGGCACGACTCTGTCGTCCGCGTTGACTGTTCTTAGTGGCGGTCCGGCCACGCTTGTAGCCACCGAACGAACCACTACTGCTACGCCTGGGTTGTTTCACGGCACGCTTCCCGGTGCTGGGACGCTTCCCTGTACTTGCAAGCTTCCTTGTACTTGGACGTTTCCCTGTACTTGGACGTTTCCCTGTACTTGGACGTTTCCCTG
>CAZVME010000011.1:53644-59876 GCA_964628835.1 uncultured Gammaproteobacteria bacterium
TGCTTGGACGTTTCCCTGTGCTTGGACGTTTCCCTGTGCTTGGACGTTTCCCTGTGCTTGGACGTTTCCCTGTACCAGGGCGAGTTCCGGGTCGCCCTACCTGACCACCCCGTCGCCTGTTCTTATTCCAGGAATTTTTACCACCCCACTTGATGTTATTGCCGGAAATATTGACGCTGCGGTTAATATCTATGTCGTGATGCCCATGCCCATGCCCATGCCAGCCAAGCCCGTAGCTGACGGCGGCACCAACGAACATACCGGTCCAGAAGGTCGCCGCAGGGCTGTAATAGTAGGGGTACGGCGTAGAGTATACATATCTGTAAGGCACCGGATTGACCACAACAACCGTTGCTGGGTTGTAACTCGGCACGTAGATAACATCCGGACTGGCAGATTCTATCTTGATGATCTCCTCTTCCTGGATGATGACCGTCTGCTTAGTGGACTGAAGATTTCCCGCCGTGTAGGCCTTGTCTCTAAACTGCTGGATGGCATCCATGACACCCTGCTGCTGATTTAGCACAGCATTCCCCAGTGCCGAGGTCCAGTCCAGATCATTGTTCATCTTATCGATGACTTCCGGGTAATTAAGCAGCCCCAATACACTGCTGTCCCAGCTCTTGTTTGGTTTAAGTTCCGACTTACTCTTGCGTTGTTGCAGATACCGCGCGGCCTGCACAACCTGTAAGGGATAAGTGGAGGCAGGCAAAACTATGGCAACCAGTTTGTCGGGGTAAAGTGCAATCGGCCCCACTAGTTTGTCCAGTTGCTCTGCCGAGAGCAGACTTGCGGCATCTGTGGCACTCTCCTGCGCCACGGCCACCCTGACTGGCAAAAACGTGCCCACCGCAGCGGAAACAACGGTTATAGTTAAGATAGCTGAGAGTAAAAAATATCTTATATGAGATACTTGGTGAGTATTATTCGGCATGTAGTTCCCCTTCATTCCTTTACCGCCTTGATTATCAGGAGCTTCGGTGCGGTGAACAGATACTATCGGTGCTCGTTTAACTTTTTATATTAACAACCATACAATAATAGCAGATTTATTTATAGCCGGTGGGGGGGGTATTTCATACAAAACCGGGCAGTATTTATCACCCGCTTGCTGATTAGTACAACCTGCTGATGAAACGCAAGGGCAAGAGAGTGCCAGGAAACAATGCCTAGGACCCAGACCGCCCTCGATCTATCACTATCTTATGGTAAAAAAAGACACAAGATTACGGTCTGCAAGAACATTGAAATCCGATAAATTCGCAGGGTTGCCCATCGAAACTTTGATACTAATGCAGGGGAAAGGTCAGGACAACTTCAAACTAATGGGACAGACAAAGAAAAAGCGGCTATGCCTAAAGCAATAACCACTTGATTCTAAGTGTGAATATGGCGCGCACAAGGAGATAAAACTGGGCACTGGATAGAGTTCATTAAAATTACTATCAGCTGAAAACGGACATTCATAATTTGAGGCCAAACAGCTGGACCCGACACAAAGCAGGAGTAAGTAGGCTTCAGGCTCGAACTTATCCAACAGACTTAGTTGTACTTCCGTTATGAGGTAAACAGCGGCCGTTCGAACAGTTCCAAAAGTGTTGATTTGTACTGAAATTTGACCCAGCCTCAATCAAACAGATAGTGGGCCAGTTTTTTGATGCAAATATTCTGATAACTGGATCAATTGAGCATGCTATTCAACACTCCATGGTTTACGAGAAGTTCAACCCTGTCTGCCCGCTTGAATCCTTCAGAGTCTGTCCCTTTCGATTTTAGTCATAAAACCGAATCAAATTCGGCCCTGTTTTTTTAGCTTGATACATTGCCATATCAGCTCTCTTGAAGATGTCGTCATGGCTGGCCTCAAAATTGATAAATAGGGTAACACCGATGCTCGTTGTGCAATGATGTTCAACAGCGGTATCAGCTTTCCCCTCATGCCTGACTGTCAACAGATAGGGTTTCGATAGTATGAGTCGAATTTTTTCTGCAACAACCTCAGCTTGTGATGTTGATTTGGCTTTATCCACATCCAGTTCATTGAGTATTACCACAAACTCATCACCACCGAAGCGCGCTACTGTGTCCGTCTCACGCACACATTTATTCAGGCGATCCGCCATCTCGATCAACAGCAAATCCCCAACCACGTGCCCATATATGTCATTGATGGGTTTGAACTTGTCCAGATCAAGGAACAGCAGTGCACCATAACAACCATGGCGTTTGCTGGTAGCCAGGGACTGACTCAGCCGTTCGTCGAGCAATCGCCGGTTAGGTAGTTGGGTTAGCGGGTCATAAAAGGCCATATTTTTGATCACATCTTCAGTAGCCTTTCGCGCAGAGATGTCGGTGTGTGCGCCAACGTAATGGGTGACAGTACCATCTTCTGATTTCACTGCCGTGATGGTCAGCCATTTTGGAAAAATCTCGCCATTCTTTCTCCGATCCCATATTTCGCCCTGCCACTTTCCGGTACGATTAATGTCTTCCCACATCTCAGCATAAAAGTTCGCATTGTGGCGACCCGATTTGAACATGCTGGGCGTTTGCCCAACTACTTCTTCAGCGGTATAGCCCGTGTTTTCGATAAATGCACGGTTCACACGTAAAATCACACTATTGGCATCAGTGATCAACATGCCTTCATGCGATTCAAAGGCTGCTGCGGCAATGCGAAGTTCTTCTTCCCCGTATTTGCGTTCGGTAATATCGCGAGTGATACCGACGAAGTGGGTCAACTGCCCTTGCTCGTTGCACACAGGTGAGATCGTCAACTCATTCCAGAAGGTGGTGCCGTCCTTTCGGTAGTGGAGGATATCGCCTGAGAATTCCGTGCCATTCTTGAAGGCCAGGCGTATTCGATCGGCCTGCTGTGGATCTGTAAGCGGCCCCTCCAATAAGCAGTAGTCCTTGCCAAGAATTTCAGTCGTGCTATAGCCAGTGATCGATACAAAGGCATCATTTGCAGACAGGATACCCTCGTCGGAATCCCTGATAATCACGCCTTGAGAGACTACTTTCAGGGCTGCGTCGCTCACACGAATCTGCTCCTGGCCCTGCCTGACTGCCGTGATATCAGTCACCAATCCAAAAACACCCCTCACGTCGCCATCGACTTTGTGTGGTATGTATTGGGCCATGACATGCATGGTTTGGCCGTCGGACTTTGCCAGCATGCCTTCAAACATCTGGGGTTCACCACGCAAAGCGGCACGAATATATGGTTCGCGTTTCCGAAACAGTTCATCACTCACCAATTCCTGGATATGGATACCCTGCATTTCCTCCTCTGTGTAGCCAAACCAATTCATGTATTCCTTGCTCGCAAAGGTGTAACGGAGCTCTGAAGTCCAGTATCCGAACAGCGCAGGAATATTGTCGGCAATTGCCTTTATGAAATCCTCACTCTTGCGTAGCGACGCCTCTGCTTGCTTGCGCTCCGTGATGTCGTTCAGCACAACACGCAAGACAGACTCATCGTGTTCATCCTGCATCAATGAGGCTACGAGGCACACCCAAATTGGTGTGTCGCTGTTCTTTACCATCCGCAACTCGCACGACTGCGGTTCACCTGTCTCATTAAGTTGTTTGCACAGCAAGTCGTAGATGTCTTCATCTTCCTTGAAGATGAAGGAGCTAACCTGTTGCTTCAGCAGTTCCGTGCTACGAACCTCACCTAGCAGGGATGTGGCGGTTAGGTTGGCTTGCAAAATTAGGCCTTGGCTGCTGAGAGTTAGATGGCCCATCTGCACCAGGTCGCGGATGTCGAAAGATCGTGTTTGCTCGGTGTTCAGTTCTAAATACATCCGTAGAAGCCCCTTATTCCTTGTGAACTGGTGCGATGTGTGGTTATTTTCTGCTACGTAAACCGTAAATCAAAAAATAAAGTCGCATTTTTCACCTACGGCTTAAACAGTAAAGTCGTAAAATCTGTTCTAAGTCTAGATGATTGTTTTGAGGTATGAGCAGACATATGTGTAAATGTCGCCGTATGGCTGTGTTTTAATTTGTTAATCTCCTGAACCATACTACACCAACAATAATGGTCATCTGCATCGACCATTTAGATGTGCCACAATTCCCTGATGTGGTTAAGTCTAGCTTGTATGAACGCAAATTTGCTAACAATAATATTAAAATCACCTCTATTACCCAGCAGACCAGCGATGACCCCATAGGTGAGATGGCCCGTCGTCCGTTTAGTTTCTTTGATGAATACCAGAGCAAGGAAAACTCAATACACACTTTTCGTGCCATGCTGGAAAACGCACGACAAGGATTCTTTAGCGGCTCACGTGCTCCATTTGATTACAAGGCTGAAGTAACTGAAGTGCATGGGAGTAGAGGACGAAAGAAAAAACGTTTAGTAACCAATGAAACTGGAGCGGAAATTGTTCGCAAGATATATGATCTGTACCTGACCGGCTATAGGGGAAGAGCCCTCGACATCAAGTAAATCACCAAATATCTGAATAAGAAGAATCATCAATCTCGTGGTTCAGCCTGGACCATCCAGAAGATACACAAGATCCTTTCAAGCCCTACCTATATTGGCGAATATTACTTCAATTGTTATGACTCAATGGCAAAAAAGCAACAGCCATCAGAAGAATGGTAAAGACTGGAATCCCTTCCATTATTGATAGGGAAGCGTTTGAAATAGTCAAAAACCTTCGTGAGAAATGCGCACCTTCAAAACTCCTCCGCGGCAGGTAAATAATCTCACATTGCTTACTGGCCTGTTGCGCTGTGGTTGCTGTGGTGCACGAATAAAACTGGTCACGGGGAAAAGTGGGCGATATCGGTACTACAAATGCACTACACGGCAATCCAAAGAAAACCATGCATTCTGGATATAGGTAACTCTTATCACAAGATCAAAATGGCTTTTTGCCCGGCCCCGCAAAGTACCAGATTAATAGGCCGATCAGCGGCAGAAAAAACACAACTAGCGTCCAGATTATTTTTTCAATGGTTTTTGCCGAACTCTGTAGAATCATCACAATCGCGTAGATATCTGCGATAAGGAGAATGAGTCCACCAATTCTAGTTAATTCCATAGTTTTCTCCAGGCTGTATGCATATATGTTCTAAATGTAATTAAATGATATTAAGAAAGGTCATGCCCTGACAGACTAGGACAGCAATATCCAGTCCTAGGAAAATAGGTTTCATCCATTGCTTCTGCTTATTTCAAAAAGCCTTTTAGCTTATCTCCAGCCCCATCCAGACCCTTTTTGATCGAATCACTGGAACCTCCAACCTTTTCCGTTAGTGCAGATCCGACATCCGTTAGCTTATTCAGGTCTAGTTTGCCAACTGCTGAACCCACACTCTTAGTGAGACTGGAGAGCACCTTTTGGGCTACCTCTTCAGGTGAGGCCCCACCACTCTTCTTACCGATGTCTTTAAGATGGATCTTTGGTAGTGGCGCACTTAGAGGTTTTCCCGCCGTCAGAGCAGAGGTGATGGATATACTGCCATCGTTGATGTAGAGGTTGTTGATGATCAGTTTTGGACTAGCACTATCGGATGACTCAGAAACATCAGCCTTTCCTATGCTGGCTACGTTTTTCTTGATCACGTCGATGTTGCTGCCACCCTTGCCAAGCTCATAATTCACCGCAGGTTTGTTGATAATGATCTCCTTGATTACTACGGTTTCTGAGGATAAGCGATTGGCATCTAGTTTGAGCTTGATCTCGCCCAACGAGATCGCATTGTTACTGGAGAACCCGGCTGGATTAGCCACGGTTAGTCCATTCAATGCGCCCCGGGCGTCACTCAGGCTAATGCTGACACCAGCCACCTTTACTTGAGTCTTGATGGTCTTGGTGCCGACATCCTCAATGACTGTCTGCACGATTGTATCTAGTGATCCAGCCAAAAATATTAAGGCTGCGATTACTAATACAATAAGTGCAACCACTCCAATCATCACTTTTTTCATGGGAGAATTCTCCATTGATTAAATGCTAATTATTCTCATCTGATGCTACCATGTTCATAGAAGACGATGAAACCATAACCGATGCCGCCATGGCTGACGCCATATTTTAAGTTAGGGGTTAGTTTGGAGAAGGTTAAAGGATAGGACGCTGCCTACCTGGCAGCCACCAGGTTCGTAGACCCCTCTGGAGCACTTTTTATTGTTCCAGTTCGCTAGTAAAAACTATGCACTTTAGTGCAAGGCTTTAGCTGCTACACAGTTATGTTAGTCTTGGTTTCA
>CAZVME010000012.1:0-58191 GCA_964628835.1 uncultured Gammaproteobacteria bacterium
TGCCAGTATTGCAGAAGAAGTCCAAACTGAGTTTAAGAGATATGGTGGTATACAACCTGAAGGATCAACTGGAGCAGGACGACAACGTCTCCAAGGTCTACCGTAAATCGCTGTTGTACCTGGTATCCAATGCCTTTGAAAGCGAGAAAGAGAGGCCACTACTTGGTATGGAGAAGTTTAAAGACCTGGTAAAGACTGCAAATTCTCTTCCGCAATTCATCTACTCCAACGGCACTGAGGGACAGAGGACGCGCAGTACCTCACACGGTGGCTTTGACAACGACATATTCACCATGAACCACATTCTAAAAAGAGTGCTGGGTACCGCCCCCAAACATCCGTTTACGCCGGACGACCTGAACTACTAATAGCGTTGATACCAAATCTAAGTAACTAAAAAAGCGGCCAGGATTACCTGGCCGCCTTCTTTACCTGAGATTAAGAGAGCTTACTATCTACGCAGATATTTAAAGCTTGGGTTAGGACGACCAACAAAGCAGGATTTTTTGAAACCGTAACGCTTTATTATGCGCAGTGACTTCCTGGCCTCTTGCTGTTTGTTACCAAAATCAAACATCATGTGGCTACCATCAACAATCTTCCAGCGACCATTAATGCGTCTAACACTGGCATTGTTGTTGTTGAAGCCTATGCAATCCTCTCCCGACATGAGACCAGCAGGAGCCCGGTTACCATCTTTCATATAGGTAAATGAAGGTCCTGGACGTCCTACGTAGCAGGTCTTGTCCAACCCGTAGTGTTTTATAACCCGCAGGGCCCTTCTTGCTTCGTTTACCTTATTGCCGAAATCAAACATCCAGTGACCACTATCAACGATCTTCCAACGGCCATTCCTTTTTTGAACCCGGGCATTATTCGAGCTGAAACCAACACAATCCTCATTCAGTGCAGTTCCTGGAGCTGGTGCCGGGGCGGGAGCCGGTGCTGGGTTATATCCAACTCTGGTCCAACGTGAGCCACCAAATCCTCCGGTCTTACTGCGCGCCACCAGTACATTCCCACTGTGTCTAACATCAAGCTTGAGCTTTCCGCGCCCCATGACGTTGCCTTTGGGTACGTCATACCAGTTACCCTTGATACGATTACCATCTTTCTTACCCACAAATACATTGGACCATGCTGGGTTATTTTTGGAACGCTCCCCAAACCAGTGGAGATTATTTCCCGTTTGTCGCAGATAATAGGTACCACCATCATCCGCTCTCCACACCCCAGTCAGGTCCGCTAACACAGTAACTGGGACAGTCAACAACAAAACCAATATTGCCTGAATATTCCTCTTCATTATGATTTTCATCTCATTCTCCATTGATAACTAACCTAATAATAACCTGACATTCATAATATCTGAACAGTCGCGGCTGTTTTTTAATTAACTGAAACGGCACCCCTTACTCACTACTTAAGATGGCAGAAATCAATCAGTCTACGTTCAGTCCTAAAATCTATAAACTCTACATACAAATAAATATGATGGTCATCGGCCTTCAATCTATGAAGGCATATATTGCATCACGTCTTGTGGGAAACATTATTACGGTTATTATCTGAACAATTCCTGAACACACTAAATATTGGGGGATTATTTGAAAAAATGGATAGTCCCGCCGCATTTACTAAACACTCATTCTTCAACCATGCAGCAGCTATTCCACCATAAAGAAACGGCTGGTCAGCACCTATCAGCGCCAACCAGCCGTTTTATCAATCCACTGGTTGAATAGACTATATAGCCATTACTGCACCTTAAACTTGGCAACCATTCCTTGAATGTCTGATGCCAGCCGGGTCAGGTCGCCACCAGCTATAGAGGTCTGCTTGGCACCCGTCGAGATCTGTTCCGTCATAAAGTTGATCTTTACGACATTTTGGCTGATCTCATCCGCCACCACACTCTGCTCCTCAGCGGCGCTGGAAATCTGGATGCTCATGTCATTAATTTTCCATCATAAGGTTTAAACCACCGGCTTTAGCCGGTTAGCTTTAGCTGCGATACTGTATCTGTAGCCTTGGAGGTTGGTATGGATTACAGATACTGGAGTCATACGGTCTATCAGATAGAGTACCACTTTGTATGGGTAACGAAGTATCGATACAAGGTACTGACAGGAGAACTGGCGGAACGTGTGCGGGAGCTTGTCAGGCAAACCTGTGAAGCCTTCGAGATACGGATTGTTCGAGGTATAGTGAGCAAGGATCATGTGCACATATTGGTGAGTTGTCCACCGAATATGGCTCCAAGTGAGATTATGAGACGAATTAAGGGTCGCACGTCGAGTAAGCTGTTTGAAGAGTTTCCGCATGTAAAGAAGAAGTATTGGGGGCAGCATTTTTGGGCACGAGGCTATTTTTGTGCAACGGTCGGCCAGATGACGGAAGAGATGATCAAGGAGTATTTGGAACATCATTTTGAGCCTAAATCTGGCGACAATTTCAAAATGGAGCCTGAATAGGACGCGTCGTTCAGTCGACGCGTATCCGGACTTTCAGTCCGCAATTCGAACCCACCGGCTTTAGCCGGTGGGTTGTTCAGTCTACCAATCGACTCAACAATAGAGGTCAGGGCTGCACCCGTTAGTGTTGCCTGTTCCTCTGCCCCATGCGCCATCTTCTGACTCTGCCCCATGGCCACCACCGCTCTACGTGACCCACTCTAGAGCTTTTCGATCATCTGATTTATCTCTTCCGTAGACACCTGGGTCTTGCTGACAAGGTTACGAACCTCATCAGCCACCACGGCAAATCCTCGGCCCTGCTCACCGGCTCGAGCCGCCTCAATGGCTGCATTCAGAGCCAACAGAGTAAGTATCCCCCGGCAAAGCCGGGGGCTACTTACTAAACTCATTAAGGATACGGCGAACGCCAAATCATGATGATGAATATGATCATCTACTACCCGCAAAGCTGGTAGTATGAAGAAGACCTCTGAAAGGGGCCAAAATATACCCCCCATCAATTAGCCTGTGGGAGGCGCGTCCCGCGCCGATGGAATATGGCAGGCTGATTGCCAAGCCCATCTTTAACAGATCATCCCTTTCATTGACATATCGCTAGTAGCATTGCTCACCTTTAAATCTAATCCACCACTTGATGCAGACTAGTATAGTGGTTTGTCACCGTACAAATACGACAGAGCCCATCCTCATTTTGTTTGTATGCATGAGGGGTGTGGTAGTCTGCGCCACAGGCAGGGCATCTCGCCCTGGTAAGATCTATGCTCAGTTGAACCGGCGTGTTCCAGGATATTATGGACAGCGCATTCTCGTCACAACCATCAATACATAGATTACACCCAGTGCAATTTTCCGGTCTAATATGATAACTGCACATATCATCTGATTCATCCAACTCCAATGTCAGCGCCTGATGCGGACAGAGCCTGACACAGACATCACAACCATTGCATCGGTGGATATCGATCTCTGGGACAAATGGCAATATGTAGCTGCCATCTCCGGTTGGAATCAAGCGTCCAGGTGGGGTTGGCCAGGTGGTTTTATCAATAGTACGACGCTGTTCCGTCCGCTTCTCACTGGATGAAAGCCCCATGGCCCGGCGCAAAAATGATCGCCTTCCCATCTCTACCCCTGGTGCCGGAACCATAGCTGTATTCCGATCATTGAGCCATTGTTCCGGGGTGGGCCGATGATAGTGTATAGGGTGGAGCCCACGCTGTTCTAACATACGGTTTATCTGCTCTACCGTTACATCCAGTCTGGGAGCCTGAGCACGGTCACATTGGGAACAGTCGCCACAGCTGACTATTAGATCCGTTATCCCCTGGCTATAGAAGATCAGCAGATCACGCACCCCTAACCCATGCACACAGGGTATCACTCCATCAATCTCACCCGGGCCGGTACGCTCACAGGCCGCCATGACAGTATTACGCCCGTTCCAATAGCTTTTGAGTGGTTGGTACAGAGGCTGAATTGCCCCCTCAGGGCAGGCCGGGACACACAGGCCACAACCATCACAGGCTGTGGTGTTGAGTCCCAGCACTGCATCATCCAGGACCCAGGCCTGCAACGGACATGCATCCACACAGGCGGTGCAGCTGGCGCTACCGATTATGGAGTGAACACATAGGTGCGCCTCCACTTCTGGCTGTCTCGTCTCGAGCAGCGACTGATTGATGCCATCAGGTACTCTATTCATATGGTCTGGTTAGTACATCCTCCTGTCCTACACCGCAGGGCCAACTCCAGGCGTGTACTGTTGTGTTGCCTCTTCCAGCGCTTGGGTTGGCTTCATGCGTTGATCAATTTCCGCTGCTGTGGGACGCGGCTGGCATATAATTTCAGCCAGTAGATCACGCAACTCTTCGCAGTAGTGAGCAGTCACCAAAGCAACTACGGCAAAGTATGCGGTTTCACATCTGCTGGAGACCCGCTGGGCAAACGGCATAAGCCAGCGCATCAGGTGTTCATCCATAAACTGTGCTACTTCTGTTACAGCGTCTAAACCTGGTCCGGTTTCAAATAGATACTGCATAAACTGCAGTTGCAATACCAGATGATCATCCGGGCGTTTTCTCCAATCCTCCACTCCCAGACCATGATGCTCATAACAGTTGCGAACCTGAAACATACTGTTCTGACACGCTAGGTTCTCCTCATCAATCCAAACCGACTCTTCAGGTGACGCCTTGATGCCGTAATTCAGATAGATACTGGCATAATCCGCAGCCAACTCATCCATGGTTTCACTGTCTATCTTCTCCGGTAGTGAGGAGAGCGCCTGGTCAAACGCGTGGAGAGAGTGGAGCCCCTGCTCCGAGTTAAGCCTAAACCCTAGCACTTGGGAAAAACCATCTTTACGTAGCAATGATAGGAGTTGTTCTCCCGGCTCTGTATCATGCAGCATAGCGAGGAGTGACAAGTCTTCTGCCACCGTCCTACATAACTCGGCCAACGGATCGGTGTTAACCGCTGTGTTCATGGCTGCGGCTGTCTCATCCACTATTTCACCTTACCCTTGCTATGCGGGACAAAGCCGATGGACGGTTTCGTCAATTCAATATCGGCCATGTTTTTCACCTGGCGCACCACCTGGTCGTTTGGACCCACGGCCTTGGTGTCATGGGTGTTGCTCCAGATTTTATCTATCGGCCCTATGTCCAGCACCCGCATCATGCAGGCCATGACACAGTATGGCTTGCGCCCGGCCTCGATCTCATCCACACACATGTTGCACTTCTTGACCACCTTTTCCACCGGGTCAAATTGAGGTGCGCCATATGGACAGGCCGCCTCACAGCGACGGCAACCGATACAGAGGGTGGAGTCAATATCGACAATGCCGTTCTCCTTGAGTTTAAACAGGGCACCACTGGGACAGGTTGCGATGCATGCGGGATGGGCGCAGTGGTTGCACGACATATTCACCTTATAGGCGAAGACATCCGGGAAGGTGCCACCTTCGATATATTGCACTCTGCGGAATCTTGGTCCTGCATCCAAACCATTCTTGTCCTTACAGGCGATTTCACAGGCACGACAGCCGATACAGTCCACATTGTTATGCACAAACCCCAGTTGCACCTCCGGATCTACCGGGGCATAGCCAGCAAGTTTCTTGCGCTTGACTGCGGCTTTGATCCTGGCCTTATCCTTAACTGCTGTCATTACTATTCTGCTCCCAGTTAAGGTCAAAGATCACGCCGAAAAACATGCGCCCGGGATGTGGCCAGTTTGTCCCAGCCCGGACGATGTTCAAGATTGGTCTTCTTGATATTGCACAGCACGCTATTGAAGGCAAAAGCCCCTGCCGGACTTGGTTCATCCAGAGTAAGAAAATCTGGATTACCGGCACGATCCACACCGTTTTTATCCAGGTCCATCCAGGCACCTTCAAACAGCACCACCACTCCCGGCATGCAGCGTTCAGTGACATACACCGGAACCACCACCCTGCCCCGCTCGTTCCACACCTCGACAATATCCCCCATCTTGACGCCCAGCTTCCTGGCATCACTGGCATTCAGTGTTATCTCCTGCTCATAGGTCTCGCGCAACCAGGAACAGTTATTAAAGATAGAGTGGGTGCGCCAACGTGGATGCGGTGAGATGAGGTGAAATGGATAGTCGCTGGTTTTGGAGCTGTTGAGTGATTCCCAAGGTTCGATCCATTTGGGTATGGATGGAATGTGGTAGCCATATCGGGTCTTGGTCCAATCAGAAATCATGGCAAGTTCGGTACTGAGGATCTCGATCCTGCCCGATGCGGTATTGAAGCGCTCACCATTTTCTATCTGATCCTGAAAGGCAACATGTGGACGAGGCAGCTGAAATTTGTACACCCCGTGCTGTTTAAACTCTTCCCATGACATATCTGCCTTTTGCTTGGCAATCACCTTATGATTCCACCAATCACTCAGGTAGGCCTCATCAACAGCATCGTCCTCATCAAAATAGCCCCGGCTGGCCTTGGGATTGTAGGCCTTGCCAAATTCCTCCCCCCCCAGCCTGTAGGCCAGCTCGGTAAAGATCTGAAAATCTGACTTAGACTCACCCATGGGCTGGATAACCCGAGGCCGATGGATATAGTAGTGACCCTTGCTCCAGGGCAACGCCACGTCATGGCGTTCAAAGTGGGTCGCCACCGGCAACAGCACATCTGCAAACAGCCCCGATGGGGTGATGGTGGAATCCATACACACCACCAGCTCCAGCAACTTGATCGCCTCGATCTCCTTGTTGATGTTGGTGAGCTGGTTAAACCAGTCCGAGCCCTGCCAGAAGATAGCCTTTACATTTGGTATCTCACCATCGGTTGCTTCATTTCTGGGCCAGAGACCGATCTCCTCCCGTTTCACATGGGGATAGTTAAGCACCAGATGCGCCCAACGATCTGACTTGATGGATTGGAACCAGATGTTGTGGTTTTCGTCACGGGGGTAGGCCATGGCCTCCGAACGCCAGGCCTTGCCCACACCTTCGGAGCAACCACCGATTTTACCAATATTGCCAGTCATGGACTGCAGGGCAGCGGCCATGCGGCTGTACTGTTCCCCATAGGCGTTGCGTCCTGGCGCCCAGGACGCCTTCAGCGCAGCAGGTTTGGTTGTGGCATACATATCAGCCAGCTTCTTGATAGCGTCGGCAGATACACCGCAGATCCTGGAGGACCACTCCGGGGTCTTGGGTTCACCATCGTACACACCCAGGATGTAGTCTTTGAAATTCTCCGTCCCGTTGGGGGTATATTCGGCATCCCTAGGCATAGTGCCCACATCCATACCGAGACAGAACCGGTCGATGAACTCCTGGTCTTGCAGATTGTTACTAAAGATATGGTGAGCCATACCGGCCATCATGGCGGCATCGGTATTCGGCTTGATGGGAATCCACCAGGCATCATAGACCGCTGCGGAGTCAGTGTACTGCGGGTCTATAAGCACGAACTTACAACCACGCTGTTTGGCCATGCGCATATACATGACCGTATTGCCGCCATGAAAGGTGTAGGCTGGATTCCAGCCCCACATGATAATCAGCTGGGACTCAGCAAAGGTGTCGTCTTCATTACCATCGTAGGCAGTGCCAAAGGTCCAGCGCGAGCTGGAGGTTGTTCCATGATTGGATGGCACCGACCAGGAGCTGGTGCGACAACCAAACATGCCGAGAAACCGTCCCAGCAGCCCCCCTATCTGATCCGACTTATGCAGCACACCGCAGGTGGATCCAGCATAACTCTGATCCAAAATAGCGGTGGGGCCGTATTTCTCCTTTAGCTGGACCATCTTTGTGGCGATATGATCCAGCGCCTGGTCCCAGGAAATCCGTTTAAACTTCCCCTCGCCCCTCTCCCCCACCCGCAGCATGGGGTGAAGCAGGCGCTCTGCCGAGTACAGGCGCTGCCGGTAGGAGCGTCCCCGTAGACAGGCGCGCAGCTGCGGTTCCTGGGCATCATCCTTGCCGAAGTGCCCATCGCGTTGATAACGCCCATCATCACTGGAGAGACGCACAACGACATCCTTCCATTTGTGCGCCACCAGCATATGGCGAGAGCCGCAGTTGTGAGCGCAACTGGTTACCACCGTCTCCAGTTGATCATCCCGTGGATAGGGCTCATAGGCAAAGGCCCTGGCCTGTTTTGCCGTCTTTAACTCAACCAGCCCACCTGCTGCCAGCGCAGCACCACTCGCCGCTGTTGTCTTCAGAAAGCTGCGGCGTGTCAGGTTCAGACGCTCAGTTATAAAACCAAATTTGTTGTCACTACCCATGAAATATATCCGTTCAGAACAACTCTATTTTGCGCTCTGTTTCTGCTTTAATCTAAATCTAGGATCGGACTCTGTTGGACGATTTTTGGCCCACTCAGGAACACTCTTACCCATACCATCCCAGGCATGTCTTGGATATGGATAGGCAATACGGTACCACTGACGCCCACCATGACAGCCGTAACAGACATCAGAGTCCTTGGCACCCGCCTGTTCAATGGCATCGGCCTTGAGGAAATTCACCTGGTGTCGATTGCTACGAATCAGGTTATGGCACGACATGCAGTTATTATGGGATACATCCCGGACTTGTGACTGGGTGCCAGGCAGGACCAAAATTTCGTGTAAGTCGCGCCCGTGGCACATGAGGCAGGTCTGGGGGTTAACCGTCTTGCGCAGGGTGAACTCTCGCTTGTTGTGGTCAGGTGGAAGTAGCGCCTGTTCCCTAGGGTCATGCCCCTGGTGGCAGGTGCGGCACTTCAGCTCCATCACCTCCCTGGCATATTCCCCCTCCAGGTGGCGGACATGAAAAGTCTGCTGTTCTCCTGCATAGGTGGATAGGTTTTGATACCACGCCTTGGTATCCACGCTCTTCACCCCGGCTGGGGATACGGCCTTGACCTGGTGTGCCATTATCTCCTGGTGACAGGTGAGGCATTCCCCATTGCTGGCGGAGCCAATGGAAGGCTGAAAATGAATCGGGTCCCAGCGGGCCTGCCCATACTGCAATTTGGGGCCATCCGCCGCCTGGCTCAATCCAGCAAGCAGCAGCGCTACAAGCAGAAAAATGGCAGGCTGACTGGCTACATTTGCCGGTCGCACTACTGGCGCCCCCTATTCTCGATAAAGTGTGTGTTTGATCTCATAGTTCAGAAACGACTTTTACTTATCCCCTGCCCGCGATCTTCAATCAGCTATTATGGCCCCGACTGCACAGTATCCGCCAGCCCATAGATACGCACACTCATCACCACCTATTCTATGTAGAAACACACGGACACTGCCAGATAATACCCATCAGCTAATCCGGCCATAGATTCATATTGGGATGCAAGTCCTTTAGTCATCTCCCATACCAAGGTATATTACTACTACAGTTTACTCGGGTATTATCGTTTTGTTGATTAGGGATTGGGCATGAATGTAATTGAATTTATCAGGGAAAAGACAGAAAACATCCAACAAAACAATGCCGAATTCATCGCCAAACTGGAACCAAAGTTTCGCAACTGGTCAGATCTGCTGAACCATAAAGTCACCAACACCCTCAACAACCCCTGGATCTCCCGCTTTAACCCATTCGAAGATGATAGTCATGACGACGAGCCAGACTCGGTCATATCCCTGGCTGCGGAAAACACCTACAGAGCACTCCAGAAAAAGCTCGGAGAAGAGACCTTTCTGGGGGAGTGGCTCACCGTGAACCAGGGCTGCATCAATAAATTTGCCGAGATCACCGGGGACCGGCAGTGGATCCACACCGACCCGGAACGGGCCAAGGCAGACTCTCCTTTCAAATCCACCATCGCCCATGGGTTTCTCACCCTGGCGCTGATCCCCAGCCTCACCGAGACGGTGGACCCGGAGAACAACCCCTACCCTGAGGCCAAGATGGTGGTGAACTACGGCCTCAATCAGGTCCGTTTTCCCTTTCCGGTAAAAGCCGGTTCCAGGGTCAGGGCCAGGACCAGACTAGTGGGGCTGACGCCGATGAAACGCAGCATTGAGGTGGTGAACGAGGTCAGCATCGAGGTTGAAGATAGAAGCCGCCCGGCCTGTGTGGCGGAGACCGTATTAAGGCTCTACTTCTGATTAATCTGCCTGGGCAGCCGCCAGCCTGTGGGAATATCCAAATATCCATCTACTGTAACCATGCCGAAAGAGCGTGCCGGATGCGGCAGCGTGCTAGAGTTTCTGATCCAACGTTTCCCAGGGGTCACGCCCGCCACCTGGCTTCAGCGCATACAGGATGGGAAGGTGCTGTGGGACGATAACACTCCCATCGCCGAAGACTCTGCATACAGGCCACAGCGACGCATCCTCTACTACCGCGAGGTGGAACAGGAACCGCTCATCCCCTGCAACGAAACCATCCTGTATCAGGACGAAAACCTGCTGGTGGCAGACAAACCGCACTTCCTGCCGGTGACACCCAACAGCATCTACGTAAATCAGTGCCTGCTGTACCGGCTGCGAGAACGCACCGGCCTGGATGAGCTCACCCCAATACACCGCATCGACCGTTGGACCGCTGGTATTGTCATGTTTTCCACCAACACCAAGGTGCGATCAAAGTACCAGCAGATGTTCACGCACGGTTTGGTAACCAAGCTGTATCATGGGGTTGCCAGGATACCGGCCAGCCTGGACACGGCTCAACTTCCGAGAGAGTGGCTGGTGGAAAACCGCCTGGTTAAGGGCAACCCGAGGTTTCGTATGGAGGTAGTTCCGGGTGAAATCAATGCCCGCAGTAAGATTCAGTGCCTGGCCATACGCAACGGCATGGGCCTGTTCCATCTCCATCCGCTAACCGGCAAGACCCATCAGCTGCGCCTGCACATTAGTGGGTTGGGAATGCCACTACTGAACGAGAGGTATTACCCTGAGCTGCAAGCAAAATCTGCTGACAACTTCGAGCATCCGTTGCAACTGCTGGCAAAACAGCTGCAGTTCATTGACCCGATTACATCCAAAAAAATGAGCTTTAGCTCCAGCAAAGAGCTTGCCTGGTAACGATTCTAAATTGCATCAGTAGCCTTGCGCACCGGGTCGTATACTTACAGTACCGACAGAATTAAGGTTTGAGGCGACATGTGTCAACTACTGGGCATGAACTGTAACGTCCCCACAGACATCTGCTTCTCGTTTGAGGGCTTTGCCAAACGCGGAGGGGAAACTGATGAACACAAGGATGGCTGGGGGGTCGCCTTTTTTGAAGGCAGGGGCTGCCGCACCTTTATGGATGTGCAGCCCTCAGCCGGTTCAGTTATTTCAGACCTGGTTACCCGCTACCCGATAAAATCACTCAACGTTATCGCCCACATCCGCAAGGCCAGTGTGGGCGCGGTCAAGCTTGAGAACACACATCCTTTTACCCGGGAACTCTGGGGACGGAACTGGGTGTTTGCCCACAATGGCGACCTGTTGGATTTCCACCCGCAACTGACCGGCCGCTTCCTGCCGGTTGGCGGCACCGACAGCGAACAGGCCTTCTGCTTGATCCTGGAAACCATGCACTCCAGATATGGGAACCAGCCCGGACCTTCCGAGCTGTATCAACTGGTCCAGGAGACAGCGGGCGAGATAAGCGACTTTGGTAACTTCAACTTCCTGCTCTCAAACGGAGAGTATCTGTTTGCCCACTGTAGCAGTGACCTACACTATCTGATTCGCCAGCACCCCTTCTCCAGCGCCCAACTAAAGGATCTGGATATGACTATTGATTTCCAGCAGGTGACTAATACCGACGACCGGGTTGCAGTAATTGCCACTCAGCCTCTGACAGTGAACGAGGAGTGGATCAAGATGCAACCAGGGGAGTGCCTGTTATTCAGAGATGGTTATTTGCTTGAAATCTAAACCGCTCAGCGCACATACTGCTTGATCTTCTCCACCAGCTGCTTGGGGGAAATACCGTAGGCAAACTTGGTGATAAACGAACCATCCGGCGCCATAAGATAGGCACTGGCGGTATGGTCCATAATGTACATATCCGGCTCCATTCCAGGCTCCAGCACCTTTTCATACCTTACGTTGAACTGCTTGGCTACCCGCTCAATCATGCTCTTACTGCCGGTCAAACCGATTAGCTCGTTATGGAAATAACTAACGTAGCGCTGCATCACCTGCACCGTATCCCGCTCCGGGTCCACCGTAATGAAGTAGGGCTGAATCTTCTCTGCCGTCTTTCCCAGTTGCGACAGGGCCATGGTTAGCACCTGGAGGGAGGTGGGACAGATATCGGGGCAGAAAGTGTAGCCGAAGAGGATTATCTGGTACTTACCTCTGAGATCCTTCTCCGTAACCAGCCTGCCTTTGTGATCCACCAGTAGGAACTTCCCACCAATCTCGGTTGGCGCTGCTGGTTCCTGCACCGTGGCCTCTGCAACCGGTGCTGCACCCTGGTGCAGGCAATTCTTAATGGCGCTGGTGTTTTGTTCCATCAACTGAAAATAGAGATCCGGGCCTGGGGTGAGTTTACTGCCAAAGCTATCCAACTCGGCTCGCTTGATTTTAGAACTACCGATCAGGAGCGGCAGATCAGGCATCTTGGTCCCGGCTTCGGTAAGCAGGCAGGAGTAGTAGCCATCCGCCAGCTTGGCGCGTCCATCCAGCAATCTGGCGGCATCCGCCGCACGCATGGGGGTCTCTGCCACCAGCCCGCGAATCTTCAGGGCATAGGCCTGTTCAAAATATTGTAACGTATCGTAATAGGCGATGCCCACACCGCTTTTGAGGCCGCGATAACCGTACTCCAGTCTGCGGTCCAACTCAGCCATGCGCGCATACAGCGCACGGCGGTTGCGCTTGTACAGGTGGGCGCGTGTGGCATCCGCCACCATCAACTCCCGCGTCAGTTCGTCGACCAGAATCAAGATGTTTCTGCTGTCGAGCCAAAAGAATGGATCTCTACGCGACTCGTCCCAGCGTGATGGCAACACCTTGATATTGGGATTGTCCAGTATGGTCTTGACCCTGGTTCCGGCCTTTACGTCGGTTAGTGGCTCCAGCAGAAACTTCTCAAGTTCAGGACCAACCCAGACGATAAAATCTGCTTGCGCCAGATCTTTCTTCTGCTGCGCATCCAGTTCATAGCCGTAGGGATTCTGCCCCTGCTTCACCAACAGCTGCGGCCCATCTGTACCCTGCATCAGGCTAGAGAGGATCGAGTGAATGGGTTTAATACTGGCCACCACCCGGAAGTTCTCTTCTGCGGACAGCAGCGAAATCTGCAACAACAACACTGCACCAAAAAATAGAGCTACGAATAAACTACGCACTAGTTACTACCTTCACAAAAAAGATGACTTAAGGTTTGGAAAAGGCCAGATTCAGCCCCGCAATCGCAGCGTCGACGTCGAGGACAAACTGCTGCTCTGCGGGACATACCGACTTGGCCTGAATAAATGAGAGAAATGATGTGTTGGTCACATCATCAAAGGTCTGTCCCAACTGGCGCCGTTTTGGCAGGGCGGCAACCAACGCCTTCTTCATCCTGCGCATCTCAGCAAGATACTTACACTGCAGGGCTACGCCATTTAACTCCCCCATACGCTTGATGCTATTTAGCTGCTCATCAGTTGCGGCAACCGCCTGAAACGCGCTGAGCACAAAAATTACGGTGATTGAAAATACTAGGTGCCTGATTACCATTTACTACTCACTGCCATGATCAAAAGATTGTATATTCTAGTCGCAATACTACCAGTATGTAACCTCCGGGTGAAAGCAGCTGCTAATATCCTCTAAACTAAGTACTGCATGGTTGTTGCGAATCCATACTAGGGCCTGTTAACACTAATCCAATATGCCCGGCTGAGACCATTTTTTCGTCCAGCGGCGAGAATACACACAATTATCCTGTGTCAATTCTCGTTAACACCCCACATAAAATCATTAACCAACTATAATTCTATACATTAAAAAAATACCGATTAGATATCAGACGACACTTGTTAGCTGTTCGCCCTGACCAGAGATACAACAGCTACCCAGGAGAAAATATATGGACGCACCGAACGATGTGTTAAAAAACGCCCTCACAAATGAGGTTAAGGCAGCGGCCTTCTACAATCTGGCATCCACAATCACGCCTGACGATGAAACCAGAATGTTGTTCATAGAGTTGGCCGGATTGGAAGAGAATCACGCCCGCGACTTCCTGCAGAAAGCGGTTGGGACAGAATTACTAGATGGATTTAATGCCGAGGCATACCTGAGTGAACTTGAAGAAAATATGCATGAAGACGCCAAATCATCCCACAGCGACCTGCTGAATAGTGGTGATATGAATGCAGTACTGAACTTTGCCATCGGGATGGAGGCGCACGCCCGTGATACCTACCAGGTAATGGCAACCATAGTTGAGAATCCTTCCATCAAAAAATACTGCACGGCATTGGCGAATGAGGAAGAGGAGCATCGTAAGCTCCTGGAGCAGGCCAGGACATCCCTAAGCATGGAAGAAGACGATCGCCCAGCGCTGTAGACAGATGTTGCATTTAGACCGCCCGCGGGGAATCTATACGGGCGCATTCTTGCCTGGACAGGTCAGAATCAGTCGCGCTTGAAGAAGGCTGAATAGTTCCCAGTATAGTTGACGGCCACCCCATCTTCAGTACAGATCTCGGCCACCAGATCGATCCTGGCCCTCTCCCCCTGCTTTAATCTTTCGATAAACAGTTCAAACGAGCCATCTTCTGGCAGTCTACAGCGGGCCTGGATATCTCCTTTCACCGGCCGCATGTAGCTGATCCTGGCCTGACCCAGAACACTGTGGGCATCTATCTCTGCCTGTTCAAACTTGAGATGCAGCATGCCCCAGCAGGTGACGGCACACAGGCTGTACAGGCTGCCACCGAAGGCGGTGCCATGGATATTGATGTTGGGCGCAAAATCCGCATGCAATACCAGTTCATGCCCGTCATGGGACTCCACCCTGACACCCATCTGCTCGGTTAGCGGCACCTCCTGGTGCAGGGTCTGCTCCAGTTCACTCAGTTTATCCTGCATCTTTCCTCATTTATCGGGATTGGTACCCGTAATCGTTTGATCGCCCGAACTACTCTCTGGCCCCCGGGACCACCGTAAGCTCCACCCTCTTGCCCTCACGCAGCACCACAATGCTGGTCTTCTCTCCCGCCTTGAGGCCAGATATGGCACTCATAAAGTCGTGAATGGTCTCTATTTTCACTCCGGACAGCCCCACCAGTATGTCGCCATTCCTGATACCAGCCGCCTCCGCCGGCGCCCCCTTGACCGCACCCTGCAGCTTTACCCCTTTAACCGACTCATCCTGGCCGTAGGATGGAATGGTGCCAAGATAGGCGCGCAGGTGTTTCCGCCCTATGCCGCTCTGTTTGCGCTCCACATGCAGATACTCTGGAACAGCCTCTGACTTGGCAATGGAACGGGTGATACCGGCCATAAGACGGGCAATATCCCGAATGCCGTCGTAGTTCAGGCTCTCTGCTTTGTCCCGTGGGGTCGAGTAGTCTTCATGGGCGCCGGTGAAGGCGCTAAGGATGGGCACCCCCTGCATGTAGAAGGGAGTGGAGTCAGTGGGCAGATAGGGGTCTTTTTTGGTGGCGATGGGGAGCCCAACCGGCACATTGCGGCGTTCTATCTCCCGGCTCCACACCGGGCTGGAACCTGTTCCCTGCAGATACGCCTTCTCCCGTAGATGTCCGATCATGTCCATATTCAGGTAGGCCGCAACCTTACCCTTCAGATCACCACCAGCGGCCAGCTTCTCGGTGTAGTGGCTGGAGCCCAGGGTACCCAGCTCCTCTCCTGACCAGGCGACAAAGTAGATATCCCGCTTGGCCCCTAGCTTGCCTTTGCTCTTGAGGCCAGCCAGATACTGCGCCGACTCCAGCATTGCGGCGACACCTGATGCATTGTCGTCGGCGCCATAATGGATGGCATTACGCTCATCTTCGTGCGCCAGGGATCCCGACACCTCACCCCGTCCCAGGTGGTCCACATGGGCCCCCAGGATCACCGGTGGCTGACTCCTGCCTTCACTGCTACTCAGTCGGGCCATTACATTCCGTCCTGAGTGCTGTTGCCGCACTATATCGATCTCACCCGAGATCTTGATATCACGGATGGCAAACCCGGCAACCATCTCGCCCCGGTCCAGTTTCTCCTGAATCTGACCTAGCCTGGAACCATCCCGGCCCAGAATTCTGGCCGCCATCTCATCACTCACAGCCAGCGCTGCGATGGAACTCTGCGAAGCTGCATCAAACCGCAACTCCACCAGCCGGTCGCGGGCCTGCGCCTTGGGTCCGGTAACCACAATCATACCCACCGCACCGCGTCGCTTGGCCACCGCGGCCTTATAGGGAAGATCTGAATAGTGGGCCAAGTGCCGTCGCCACTGCGCCGGTACCGATTCTGGCTGAAACCGCAGCAGCAACACCAACTTTCCGGTTACATCCAACTCGCCATAGGAGTCGTAATCCGGGATCTTGTCGCTACCAGGGGCAACTATTCCATAGCCCGCAAACACCACTTCAGCGGGCTTTATGCTACCGCTGCGGGAGAGGGCCAAAGGTCTCCACTCCCGATCCAACTGGGCTGCCTGGTTGGAGACCCGCAACAAATTACGCTTACCTAATCTCACCCCGGCAGTAAAGTTGAAGGGCTGAAAATAGCCCCCCTCATTGCCCGGCTCCAATCCCAGCTGCTGGAACACCGAGGCCACATAATCGGTGGCAATCTTCTCGCCACGGGTGCCGGTCAGGCGTCCTTCCATCTCATCCGAGGCCAGACGTGAAACATGCAGACGAATATCAGCCGCATCGATACCGGCACCGGTTTTGCTGATGTCGGTGTCGACAGATGTAGTTGGAGTCTGAGCCTTGGGTTGATCCAGACCCAGAGCCACCATGGCCTGGGCATGGTTCCATCCGGCAATAAAGATCTGACTGGATTTATTGGCACTGCGGGTTGAGGTCCAGGAGAGGCTGTTTCCATCGGGCGAAAATACCGGCAGCCCATCAAAGCCGTCAGTGTGAGTTACCCGGACTGGCTCCTGTACGCCAGCCGCATCCACCATAAACAGCTCAAAATTGGCAAAGCCCTCGCGGTTGGAGGCGAAGATCAGATACTCGCCGCTGGGATGAAAATACGGGGCCCATGACATCACCCCCATACGGGTGAGCTGTCTCTCTTCACCGCTGGCCAGATCCATGGAATATATCTCCGCCCTGCTCCCATCTTCGGAAAAGCGTCTCCAGGTGATCGTGCTGCCATCGGCACTGAAAAACGGACCACCGTCATAACCGGGTGAAGTGGTGAGCCGCTTCAGATTGCTCCCATCTGCATCCATGATGTAGATATCAATCATGTACGCCTTGTTGTGTTCAAATATCTTGGCCTCAGCCTGCGTCATCTCTCCCGAGTAGGCACGACGATTTGAGGCGAACACAATCCTGTTTCCATCTGGGGAGTAGGAGGCTTCGGCATCGTACCCCAGTGTGTTGGTAAGATTTGTACGTTGACCACTGTTCAGATCATGGGCGAAGATGTCATAATTGTGGTCATAGTCCCAGGAGTAACGCCGCTTCTGGCCAGAGGCTCGAAAATCCAGCTCCGCCTGCATCTTGGATCTTGCTTCAACGTCATGATGGGTGGATGAGTAGAGCGCCAGCCTGTCGGAGGGATGAACCCAGGCGCAGGTGGTCTTACCATGACCGGGAGAGAGTCGCTCCACGTCCCCGGTTTCCAGGTCCATCAGGTAGATCTGGTAAAACGGGTTGGCACGATCCCGTTCCGACTGAAAGATCATACGTGACCCGGTGGCATTGAAGTAGCCCTCACCTGACCTCTTGCCTTCAAAGGTCAGTTGCCGGACCTTACTAAGCAGCTCCTGTTCAGATACCGGGCCTGATTGCCCCATGGCAATGGTAGCCGGAAGCATCAGCGACAAGATCAGGATAAGGCTGGCCCTGGCGTCAATTTGCATCGGTCCACCTTTGCGTAGATTTGGCGTTCGCTGAATTGTTCTTCATACTGTGTCCAACCTGATTTCCCATTACTTGAACACAGATTATGATTGCACGGCAACCGATCTACAACAGCCAAATGGGTGTGTTCGGCTATGAACTCATCCACTGTCCACCAAGCAGTGACCGTGGGCCAAAACTGAACGAGGCAACCGCACAGGTTATTATCTCTGCGATTCTAGAGTTCGGATTAGACCAGTTTGTTAACCACCGCATGGCGGTTATCAATGTCACCCGCGCCTTTCTTGATATCATGCCGGAAGTTCAGTTGCCTCCTGAGCAAGTCATCCTCAATATCCCAGATAACCTGCTTGTTGATACGAAACTGCCAGCCAGGCTGAAAGGACTCAGATCTCAGGGCTATGGCATATCTGTAGGGGGACTGACAAACCTGAAGGATCGGCGGTTACTGCCGCTCGCCACCATTTTTCGCATGGATGTACACAAGTTTAATGACAATCAGTTTGCCGCACTCACCACATTCCTGCGCAACTACAAAAATCTCTCACTAATGGCACTGAACATTGAATCACTGGACGAATATCGTAACTATTGCGCTAAAGATGTCGAGTACCTGCATGGCAAATTCCTCAGCAAGCCACGGATATATGCCACCAATGATTTCCCCACCAATAAGCTTGTACTACTTAGATTACTCACATCCATACACAATCTGGACACGCCAACTGAGGATTTGGAGCAACTGATTACCAACGATGTATCGCTGAGCTTTCAACTACTCAAACTAGTTAACTCCCCCTTCTTTGGAATCGCAAGAAAAGTTGACTCGATCAAACAGGCTGTGGTGCTGCTGGGACGTGACGAAATCCGTAAATGGGTATCACTATTAGCACTGGCAGGCATGAGCGGAGAGCCTGACGCAATAGTGGAAATAGCAGTACTTCGAGCAAAACTATGTGAACTGCTTGCCAAACGGGCTGGATTTCAAGGTGACAGCTATTTTACCGTAGGCATGTTCTCTGCCCTCGACCTGTTGATGAAGCAACCCCTTAAAACTGTTCTGGACAAACTACCCCTATGTGAGGAGATTAAGGAGGCTATTCTTGAGCACCGAGGAGTGCTAGGTGAGGCTCTCTCATGTGCTGTGGCATTCGAAAATACGGAGTGGTCCAAGATCTATTTTGCCAATCTGAGCCATGAGGATATTTCAGAAATCCAACGCGAAGCAATCCAGTGGAGTAACCAGGTAATGCGGCAACACTAATCTGCCTATTGGCTGCAGATTTCGTAGTATCTGCCCTACTGCATAATGGATATTTAATATATTAACTAGATATTTTGTAACCACCAGGCCATCAAGAGTGGAATAACACCTTCATTTACAGTTAAAATCACTTCCCAGTAACAGGCTAACCCGATCTTATATCACTGCAAACCAATGGAGTCAGTTGCATCGATAAAAGAATAAAATTCCAAAACTTACTTCGTAGATTTTTTATATGTTCCTGTCCAAATACTATCTAGAGCCCGAATCAGGCATACAATTTACCCGTGAGCAGGCAAGTGAGTTTGCCAAGCAGGTTGCCGGTGATTTCAATCCCCTGCACGACCCGGATAACAAGATGTTCTGCGTCCCTGGAGATCTGCTGTTCTCTGTGGCCTTGGCCAAACTCGGATTAAGTCAGAAGATGAAGTTCACCTTTTCCGGTATGGTCAACGATGAAACCAACCTCATCTTCCATTCTGAGGGGGTAGAGAGTGTGGAGGCCAGGGACCGCGCAGGCAAGGTATATCTGTCTATCCAGAGGTCAGGAGCAACATCCGCTGATGAAGATGCAATTTGCAGCCTGGCCCAGAGTTATGTGGAGTTTTCCGGGCGTACCTTCCCACATATCCTGGTGCCACTGATGCAGCAGGAGAACGTCATGATCAACCCGGCCCGGCCCCTGGTGATTTATGAGAGCATGGAGATAGATCTGAACCATCTGGAGATCACACAGCCGGAACTGGAGCTCACCGAAACCTCACTGGAGGTAAATGGAAAGAAGAGTCGTGCCCGCCTTGGTTTTTGCCTGAAACAGGACGGAGAGATCATAGGAAGCGGCATCAAATACATGGCTCTGCGCGGTTTGAGACCATACGACCAGGAGGCCATCGACGGGATCGTGCATAACTACATGCAGCGCAGAGAGCAGTAACACCCTGTATTTATTGACAATTAGTTGTTTTAACCCATTAAATACATTTCAAAATAACCGGTTGTTCAGCCTGGATTCAGCTACCAGGCTCTAACATTTCTACCAAGAATAACTCATTGATCCCCAATGAGGAGGTAGATATGTTAAACCGACAACCCATTTATGTGCTAGCTGTCACAGCGCTATTACTCGCACTCTATTCCACAGCAGCCTCTGCTGGCTCAATGGGATTGAGCAGTTCCAGGCACTTGGCTCAGGCCGGCTCATCCAAAGTTGATCTATATAAGGTGAGAAAACACAGGAACAGGGGCCAGAAACAACACAAACGACAAAAACACCACCGGCGGAACAACAGGTACAACAGGTACAACAGGTACCGAAACAGCCTATTCTTCTACTCACCATACGACCTGTTTTATGGACCGGGATGGGGCTATCCACCACCCCATTACTATTACGACAGGCACCCACGCAGTGGCATCACCTTCTATTTCCATAACTGATCAATGCAGCAACAGTAATGGCGGCAGGACAAAGCACAGTCCGCCGCCATCGGGTATTTGAACCCCTACCATCCTGTTCAAAATATTCAATGGCAGTGCCGGTTGAAAGGCATTAAGATGGTTTAACTTTTTAACCCTAAGAGTTGGCTATCGTTGCGCAATGGAAAACCTATTTGAAATCGGTATGGAAAAACTCCTGGTTGCGCGCAGGAATGGCAGTGAGCTCATACTTGGATACATAGATGCCCAAGACGAGAACCTGGGATTTTGCACCCAATTTCAGAACGTTCGTCTGGATGGTCCACTGGTGCCAGTTGGAGTTCTCTCCAACCCGCTCAATTCACACTGCTGGGATACGCTCACCTTCTACGGCGCTGCCTACATGCAGCGCAAACTGTCATCAGCAGTTGCCCAGCAACTCAAGACCATAACAAATGACGAAGGCATTTCCCTGTGGCAGACAACCAACTCCTACTACAAGGCGTACGAATTCCTGCTAAGCATAGGAATAACCCCAATCATCATAGACAAGTGGTCTGACATCCAGATAACTGGTAGTGACGGAAGCCTGACTGGGATACGCGGCCCGGTCGTATGCAATGTTCCCCTGTTGAATAAGAAAAGAGTGGTACACAACTACCTGCAAAATAAGATAAGGGAAGAGCTGCAAACCATCAGGGTCAGCGAGAAAGAGTTTTCCGAAGAGCAGATACAGAAGTTATTTAAGAACTACCTCTAGGGTTTATCAGATTAATCATTAATATCGTGGGCATCTGAACCATTTTTTCAGCATTAATGATATTTTTATGCTAGTCACAATAAGCACCAACAACAGCACTTTAGTGGTAATTTCAAATACGGTTCTTTCCCACTAGTCCAATAATCAGTTATGCTAAAGACGATGTTGGCCTGTTAAATAAATCCATAACACAACAATAAACAGTCATGTCTACACCGCATTGCGTAAAAGGGACAAATATGGAGCTCGACCTGAATAAATTCCGCACCCTGGTTCCCATAAGTGCCCTTTATGAAAACAACCTGATGCAGCTGGCGAAACAGGCCCGGGTTGAACGTTTCTCAAGCGACGACAAAATATTCAGCCAAGGTGACCCTGGGCATAACTCTGCATTCCTGATGTCAGGCTCTGTAAAACTCATCTCCAGCACCAACAAGGAGCTGGAGATAACCGCCGGCACCAATGCCGCCAATCACGCCCTGGCCACCAGATACGATGTTTACGTAACTTCCAAGACAGCCAATATTGTGTGGATTAACCGGGTGCTGCTGGAGCGTTTGCTGGCATGGGGTGAGTCCTACAGTCATGGTGGTATGGATGTCCAGGAGAGCCAGGATCAGGGGCCATCCGCTCTGGACAGTGAGTGGATGATGGCCATGCTGCAAACCAAGACCTTTCTCAAGTTACCGGCCCAGAATATTCAGGCCCTGTTCTCTAGAATGCAAGAGAGCAAGGTCAAGAAAGGAGACGTGATCGTCAGGTTCGGCGATAACGGCGGTTTCTACTACATGGTAAAAGAGGGGCGCTGCCAGGTCAGCCGTCCCACCGCCAATGGGGAGGAGATCTTGGCCGAGACAGGGCGCGGCAGCAGCTTTGGCGAAGAGTCACTGATTGCCGGTTCTCCCCGCAACGCAACCATTACCATGCTGACTGACGGCACCTTGATGAGTCTGGCCAAGAAGGACTTTATCGAGCTATTCAATGAGCCTATCCTCAAGCTGGTGGACGCGGGACAGGCCAAGGCCATGGTGCAAGCGGGCGCATGTATGGTGGATGTGCGGCTGGAAGCTGAGTATGAAAACTCCATGCTCAGTGGGGCTATCAATATACCACTGGGAACCATACGTCAGAGGGGTCCAGATCTGGACCGTGACACCAGATATATACTCTATTGTGATACCGGCCATCGCAGCTCCACCGCCGCCTTTCTACTCAGTGAAATGGGGTTAGATGTGTATGTGTTAAAGGGTGGTACCTCCAGCGGCTGAGACCAAACTAGTTAGGCGTTAGACCCATCACCGACATCCCACCACTACCCGGGGTGACGTTTCCAGCAGAGCCTCAGTGCGCTATCGTTCTCACCTGCCTTGAATCCATCGCACAACCAGAGATCACCCACCGCAGCAAGCCGACCATCAAGCATGATCAGTGGGACTCTGCCCCGCTCCCAGGGTGGTATCCCATGCTCCTGAAACAGTTTTTTCAGGTTTTTGCTGCTATCTCTTCCCAAGGGCTTGCAGCGCTCACCGCCCGCCCTGAAACAGACAGTGATCACACCCTCCTCCCACGCCCTGCTAGATATCCCGGTTTTAGCAGGTGCCACCAGTAGTGTCCCCAGCCCGGAAGGCAGCTCCAGGTGCGACTCTCCATCCCACTCCAATTCAGTCGCCGGATCAAGATCCTGCAGGGCAGACATCAGATAGAGACGCTCGCGGTATCTGCGCAGCTCCACATCTGCCCAGTGGACCACCGGGTTCCGATCCTCCCGAGCCGTTAGCATCTCCCGCAATACCCGATCCAGACGCGCAGTGTCCGGCACTCTTAACCCGGCATCATTAATCCAGGTGCGGATTACCGCACGGGCCCGTGGCGGTGGCAGGGCAGACAACGCGGCGACGCTCATACTGTTGTTGTCCTGGCCCAACTGCATATCCAACAGGTCTATTCTGGCCGCCTCCTCGATCAACTGCTGGGCCTCGGCACAGTGGCTGGCGCTGCGGGAGATGGTCTTCTCCATGGCAGGCCAACGCTGTTTAAGCAGGGGCACTATCTGGTGGCGCAGAAAGTTACGATCAAACGAGGTGTCGCTGTTGCTGAAATCCTCCAGCCACTGCAACTGGTTCTGTTTGGCATACTCTGCCAGATCGGACCGGGAATAACCCAACAGTGGCCGGGCATGAAACCCTGGGCCAAAGCCGTTGATAACCGGCATGGCCGAGAGTCCGCTGGGACCACTGCCACGCAGTAGTTGCAACAGCACGGTCTCAGCCTGATCTTCGCTGTGATGGGCGGTGAGCAGGATATCCCCCACTACCATTAGATTGCAGATCGCCTGGTATCTACTGTCGCGGGCGACCGCTTCGCGACTTTCACCCTTGTCGGCTGTGGCGTCCACCTCTACCACGGTTATGGGGATCTGGTGTGATCTACAAAAGTCCGAGCAACTTTTGGCCCACTCAGAGGCATCTGACTGGAGACCATGATTGATATGCACGACATGAATCTCAGCCGTCAGTTCACTTCGCAGGCTCCAGATGGCGTAGAGCAGAACATGGGAATCCATACCCCCGCTGTAGGCGATCAGCAGGCGATCACAACCTGGGAGTGCTTTGAGTATTTCCAGTAGACCGCTTTGGTCAAAAGCCATGTAGGCATCTATCCGGCGAAGCTACCATACTGCATCAGACGCTGATAACGCTGTTCCAGAAGCTTGTCCACCGGGATGCTGGATAGATTATCCAGGGTCTCCAACAGGGTATGCTTCAAGTTGTGCACGGTGGCAGCAATATCACGATGGGAACCACCCAGTGGTTCCTCAATAATGCCGTCGATCAGGCCCAGCTCTTTAAGACGATGGGAGGTAATCCCCATGGCCTCTGCGGCCAGAGGGGCCTTTTCTGCGCTCTTCCACAGAATGGAGGCGCAACCTTCCGGGGAGATCACTGAATAGGTGCTGTATTGCAGCATCAGGACGCGATCACCCACGCCGATGGCCAAGGCTCCACCAGAACCACCCTCGCCCATCACGGTACAGATGACGGGGATTCTGAGACCAGCCATAGCCTTGAGGTTGCGGGCAATGGCCTCACTCTGGCCACGCTCCTCTGCACCCACACCAGGATAGGCCCCCGGGGTATCGATAAATGTTAGGAGCGGCATGCGAAAACGTTCTGCCATCTCCATCAGACGCAGTGCCTTGCGGTAGCCCTCGGGGCGTGGCATACCAAAATTACGGAACAGCTTCTCTTTGGTGTTGCGTCCCTTCTGATGCCCGATCAGCATCACCGGCCTGCCCTCCAGCCGCGCCACACCACCGACAATTGCATGATCATCGGCAAAGGTGCGATCTCCGTGCAGCTCCTGGAAATCATCAAATGCGCCATTGATGTAATCAAACATATAGGGGCGTTGTGGATGCCGCGCCAGCTGGGATATCTGCCATGGCTTGAGACTGGAGAAGATTGATTCTGTTAGAGATATGCTCTTCTTCTCTAACCTTGAAACCTCGTCCTGGATGTTGATCTCATTATCATCACCGACCAATCGTAGCTCTTCGATCTTGGCTTGCAGTTCGGCAATGGGTTGTTCAAATTCAAGAAAATTCAGGTCCATGGGAGAAAAATATACCGGATTCAGTTTAGGAATGACACTGTTGTTATGTTGTCAATCTTGGTTAATAAAAATATGTTTGAAAACAGACTGTTATTGAAATTAATAATCTATTCAACATGAGTGCTAATGATATTCTACTTTTCACCTTCCTGCACCTGTTTGGCGTCACTGGCTTTTGGCGCCATACATTACCGTGACTCCATCAGAACTGAACAACCGCTCCAGTCGCCGCAGAAGTTCATCCGTTGGATTTACCCTCCAGACATCGCCAAACTCCATGATTCCACTGGAATCATCCTTTAGCATGCGCAAGCGAATACTACAATTCCCTCCCAGATAGGTGGTCAAAATGGGCTGTAACTCCTGGAGTATGGTGGGTTGTAGCGCCCCGTTCATATGTTCTGTATTCAGTTGCAAGGCGCGGGCATAGAGGGATCTGGCCTGTTCAAACTCCAACACCTGATCGGCACGGATGCTCAGGCCGCCACGGTACTCATCATAGTTCAGGTTACCAGTGACCACCAGAATCTTGTCTGTGGCCAGCAGCTCCCGGAACTCCTCATACGCCTCAGAAAACAGGGTCACCTCAATACGAGCAGTGCTGTCGTCCAGCACCACCGTCCCCATGCGGCCACGCTGGGTCAGGCGATGACTGCTGGATATGACCAAACCTGCCGCCATCACCCTAACGCCACCTCGCCTGCCCTTGCCACCGGAACCGGCCTGGCCGCCACTCTCCAGCGTCAGCTTGGAGATGCGGCTAATCCCGATCCCCTGGAACTCATCCAGATATCTGTTGATGGGGTGTCCGGTTAGGTAGAGGCCCAGGGTGTCCTTTTCACCCTGCAGCCGTTGCTGCTCATCCCACTCATCGCTTGGAGCAGGGAGGATCTGGTCCGGCACTGCCTTGGGGCTGTCATCTGACATGCCAAACAGGTCATTCTGACCTGCCGCCTGCAGGGCATGGTGCTGCTCCGCCATCTTCAGGGCCAGGGGCAGTTGCGACATCAAGGTAGCCCGGTTTTCTCCCAATTCATCCATGGCACCGGCCCTGATCAGGGACTCCAGTACCCGGCGATTGGCCTTGCGCAGATCCACCCGGCGGCAGAACTCAAACAGGTCCTGAAACGGTCCCTGCTGGTTGCGCTCCAGAATAATGCCCTCAATGGCAGCCTCACCCACTCCTTTGATAGCGCCCAGACCATAGATAACGGTGTCGCTGCCATCCACGGTGAATTTATACTCAGAATGATTTACATGGGGTGGGTTTACCTTCAGCCCGGTGCTCCGGCACTCATCGATCATGATCACCACTTTGTCGGTACTATCCATATCCGCTGACAGCACCGCGGCCATGAACGCTGCGGGATAGTGGGCCTTGAGCCACAGGGTTTGATATGAGACCAGGGCATAGGCGGCCGAGTGAGATTTGTTGAAGCCGTAGCCGGCAAACTTCTCCATCAGGTCAAAGATGTAGGCGGCGGTGTCCTCCTCCACTCCCAGTTCCACCGCACCCTTGCGGAAGATCTCACCCTGCTTGGCCATCTCCTCGGGCTTTTTCTTGCCCATGGCCCGCCGCAACAGGTCGGCGCCGCCCAGGGTGTAACCAGCCAGCACCTGGGCAATCTGCATCACCTGCTCCTGATACAGGATGACACCGTAGGTGGTGTTTAAAATCGGTTCCAGCGCCGGGTGCGGATACACCACCTTTTGCCGCCCGTGCTTACGGGCGATGAAATCATCCACCATTCCAGACTGTAGGGGACCGGGGCGGAACAAGGCCACCAGCGCGGTGATATCATCGAAACTATCCGGCTGTAGCTTCTTGATCAGCTCTTTCATGCCGCGTGATTCAAGCTGGAATACCGCCGTGGTGCCACAGCCTTTCAGTAGGCTGAATGCCTTGGTGTCGTCCATGGGTATTCTGGTTATATCTATGCTCTCTTTACCCGACTGCCGACGCTGGGCATTCACCGTCTTCAAGGCCCAATCCACGATGGTCAGGGTACGCAGCCCCAGGAAGTCAAACTTGACCAGTCCCACCGCCTCCACATCATCCTTGTCAAACTGGGTGACCAGGTTCTCACCGCTGGCCTCACAGTAAAGTGGAGTAAAGTCGGTAAGGACAGTGGGGGCTATGACCACGCCACCGGCATGCTTGCCAGCGTTCCTGGCCAGGCCCTCCAGACTCAGGCCCATATCTATCAGTTCGGTGACCTCTTCCTCCTCCTTGTAGGCCTGACGCAGCTCTTCGCTCTCTTGCAAGGCTTTGGACAGGGTGATGCCGATCTCAAACGGGATCAGCTTGGCGATGCGGTCCACAAACCCATAGGGATGGCCCAGCACCCGCCCCACATCCCGCACCACCGCCTTGGCGGCCATACTGCCGTAGGTGATGATCTGGGATACAGAGTCTCTGCCGTACTGTTCGGCCACATATTCAATCACGCGGTCGCGGCCCTCCATGCAGAAGTCCACATCAAAGTCCGGCATGGAGACCCGCTCCGGGTTGAGAAAGCGCTCAAACAGCAACTCATGCTCTATGGGATCCAGGTCGGTAATACCCATGGCATAGGCCACCAACGAACCGGCTCCAGAGCCGCGCCCCGGCCCCACCGGGACATCATTCTCTTTGGCCCAGCGAATAAAGTCGGCCACGATCAGAAAGTAGCCGGGAAACCCCATCTGGATGATCACATCCAGCTCCAGTTTCAGCCGGTCGTCATACTCCTTGCGCTGCCCGGCATACGCGGGGTCTGCCTGGTCCAGGATCCCCTGCAGACGGGACTCCAAACCCTGCTGTGACTCCTGGATGGTAAACTCGGCAACCGTCATCCCCTCCGGTACCGGAAAGTCCGGCAGGTAGTTCTTGCCCAGGGTAAGTTCCAGGTTGCAGCGTTTGGCGATCTGCACGCTGTTGGCCAGCGCCTCGGGCAGATCCAAGAACAGTTCTGCCATCTCGTCCGGGCTACGTAGATACTGTTGGGGGCTGTAGTTCTTGGGGCGGCGCGGATCATCCATGGTGCGACCATCATGGATGCAGACCCGAACCTCATGGGCATCGAAGTCATCCGGCTTGAGAAACCGCACATCATTGGTGGCAACCAAGGGGACACCTGTCTCCTGGGACAGAGCCACACAGGCGTGGAGGCAGTCCTCTTCGTTGGGTCTGCCGGTGCGATTCACTTCGAGATAGTAGCGATCTCCGAACAGATGCAACCACTCCTGCATCAGCTCCCTGGCCTGCTCCAGATTGCCGCTGATTAGAAGACGCCCCACCTCACCGTCACAACCACCAGAGAGGGCGATCAGGCCATCACTACTCCCCAGCAGCCACTCCCGTTCCAACATGGGAAGACCCAGATGTTGTCCCTCCTGGTAGCTGCGCGAGATCAGTCTGGTGAGATTGCGGTAGCCCTCAAACGTCTGCACCAGAAGTAAAATTCTGCTGGGCTGATTTACATCATGTTCATTACGTAGCCAGCAATCGGCACCGATTATGGGTTTGACCCCAGCGGCCACTGCCGCACGGTAAAACTTCACCATGACAAACAGATTTGACTGGTCGGTGACCGCCACCGCCGGCATTCCACCGTCCTGCACCGCTTTGATCAGGGGCTTTATCCGAACCACCCCATCCACCAGGGAGAATTCAGAGTGAACGCGGAGATGGATAAAAGTGGGTTCCATAGTGCGGACAATCATACCGAAAATGGGCCTGCAACGTCTCCACTCAGGCCAAAAAAATGTATCCAGCTCCCGCTCATGGATTCAATGCAAGCGGCATTAATATCTGCGGCTTATAAGTTATTGATTTACTTGGTGAGCAAACGCTTTACCGGCCCGAAGGTACGGCGATGAATATCCGTCACCCCCAACTCCTGTAGCGCCTGGAGATGGAACTTGGTGGGATACCCCTTGTGTTTGGCCAGACCATAACCCGGGTATTGCAAATCCAGCTGCACCATCTCCCGGTCGCGACTAACCTTGGCGATGATGGATGCGGCACTGATGGCCTGTTCACTGCTGTCACCGCCCACTATGGCTTCGACTGTACACTCCAGATCTGGGCATCTGTTGCCATCCACCAAGGCATGGTCGGGCGAGATGGACAGGGACTCCACGGCCCGCTGCATAGCCAGGAGCGACGCCTGGAGAATGTTGATCCGATCTATCTCTTCCACCTCGGCCCGCCCCAGGGACCAGGCCAGTGCCTGCTCTCTGATTACCAGATCCATGGCCTCGCGCCTCTTTTCTGACAACTTCTTGGAGTCGGCCAAACCTTCTATCGGCCGCTCAGGATCCAGGATCACTGCTGCGGCCACCACCGGACCGGCCAAGGGACCACGTCCCACTTCATCTACGCCTGCGATCCGCATTATAGCTGTGGTGACAGACATCAGTTGGAAAGGACCTGTTTCGACTCGATCAGGGCCAGCACCGCATCTGCCGCCTGGCTGCTAGCACCAAGACGCAGCTGTTTATGCACCCGCAGGCCGACCTCGCGCACAGTGTCTTGCCGCTCCTTAGATTCGAGTATTTCGCTCAGGGCCTGGGCCAGCGCCTCTGGCTGGACTGCATCCTGAATAAACTCAGGAGCTATCTCCTCACCGGCAAGCATGTTTGCCAAAGAGATGAATGAAGACTTGATCAGGTTAAAGAAGGTGAATATCCAGTAGCTCAGCCAGTGAACCCGGTAAGCAATGACCATTGGACGCTTCAGCAGCAGGGCCTCCAGGGTCGCAGTACCTGACGCCACCAGCACGACGTCTGACGACTGCAGCACATCACGGGCATTTCCATCCACCAGGATGATGGGGAGATCTGGTGCCACCCGCTGGAGAATTTCCTGAAACATGCCTCTGATACGTTGATTGACCAGCGGCACTGCAAATTGGATCTCCGGATACCTCTCCTGACACAACTTTGCCGTGCGGATAAAATCTTCACTAAGGGCCTTGATCTCACTACCCCGGCTGCCAGGGAGGATGCCGATAACGTGCGAGTTCGGTTCCAGTCCGAGCCGCTCTCTGGCGCCAGCTTGATCCGGGGCCAGGGGGATTTCATCTGCCAGTGGGTGCCCCACGTGGGTGGCGGGTACCCCATGCTTCTCCAGAAACTCCTTCTCAAATGGAAACAGGCTGAGGACCATATCCACAGCGGCGCGAATCTTGTTGACTCTACCCGAGCGCCAGGCCCAGACCGAAGGACAGACATAGTGAACGGTGCTGATCCCTGCCTGTTTAAGGTCTTTTTCCAGACTGAGATTAAAATCTGGGCCATCAATGCCTATAAACAGGTCAGGAGGATTTTTCAGGAAATGGTTACGCACACTACGGCGTATGGACAGGGCCTCCGGCAGATGTGCGAGTACCTCCACCAACCCCATTACCGATAGCTTCTCTATGGGATAGAGCGTGGTGCAACCCACCTCCTGCATGCGCGGTCCGGTAATCCCTTCAAACTGTACATTGGGGAGCCTGGAGTTCAATTCCCGCATCAATCCGGCGCCGAGCATATCGCCCGAAACCTCATTGGCGACTATGCCTACTCTCAGGACTCGGTCATCAGCGGACAATACTTCTCTCACTGTTAGCGAGAAATTCCGCCATTACTCCCACCTCTGGGTACTCCTGCGCCAGCTCCTGGATTGCGGCAATGGCATCATCCAGCTTCATCTTCTTTTTGTAGATGATCTTGTAGGCGGCCTTAATCTTACGAATGGACTCATCACTGAAACCGCGCCGCCGCAGCCCCTCTGAATTGATGCCATAAGGTTTTGCCGGATTACCATCGGTCAGGACATACGGAGGGACATCCCGTTTCACCGTACTACCCAAACCGTTGAAGCTGTGCGCCCCAATATGGCAAAACTGATGTACGCAGCAGAAGCCACCCAGAATAGCCCAATCATCCACTTGCACATGTCCCGCCAGGGATGCGGCATTTGCCAGAATAGTATGATTTCCAACTTGACAATCATGGGCCATATGAGCATAAGCCATAAGCAGGTTATCACTACCCAGGCGAGTTACCCTTGCATCTTGCGCTGTGCCTCGGTTGATGGTGGTGAACTCGCGAATGGTATTACGATCGCCAATCTCCAGGAATGTCTCTTCCCCTGCATACTTCATATCCTGCGGGTCTTCGCCTATTGAGCTGAACTGGAATATTAGGTTATCAACACCAATTGTGGTGTGACCATTAATAACCACGTGCGACCTGATATCAGTTCCGCGTCCAATCCGGACATTTGGTCCAATCACGCTGAACGGACCGATGCTTACGCCCTCATCTATTTCTGCTGTTGAATCAATGACGGCCGCTGGATCTATCACTCGTTTACATCCCTCGCTGTACACATAATATCTGCTGTGGTGACCACCTCACCATCAACCGTGGCAACGCAGTCGAACATACCAATACCGCGCCGCATTTTTTTCTGAACCACTTCGATGTGCAACTGATCACCTGGTTCAACCGGTTTTTTAAAACGGGCCTTGTCGATCCCCACAAACAGAATGATCGAGGTATCAGTCACCGCCTCAGGATTAGATGCACCCGTTAACAGGCCTGTCGCTTGCGCCATAGCCTCAACGATCATCACACCAGGCATAACTGGTTTAACCGGAAAATGGCCGTTAAAAAACGGCTCATTATAGGTAACATTCTTTATGGCCAGCAGGCGCTGATCCTTCTCAAACTCCAATACCCTGTCTATAAGCAGAAATGGATAGCGATGAGGTAATATACTTAGCACCTTATTTATGTCCATACCAATCAATCTACTACCCTCCCCGGTTCCAATACAATTGATTTACCCTGTTTGCGAATCTATCCTTCATTACTCTTCATTATCCATCAGAGTAGTTAGCCGCTTCTCCAGCTCTTTCAGTCTTTGTACCATCTCATCCAGATGCCTGGTATGCGCAATGGTTTTGCGCCACTCTCTATTGGGCATGGCCGGTAAATTTCCACTGTAGTAGCCTGGCTCATTGAAAGAGCGCGTTACCAGCGTACCCGCTGAAAAATGTACATTGTCGGCAAACTCCAGATGCCCAACAAAAGAGACAGCACCACCAATAGTTGAGTTCTTCCCTATGCGGGTTGAACCTGCAATACCAACACATCCAGCTATAGCACTGTTGTCACCAACTTCAACGTTGTGCGCAATCTGAATCTGGTTGTCCAGCTTGACGCCGTTGCCGATGATGGTATCACTCAGGGCCCCGCGGTCGATTGTAGTGTTGGCGCCTATCTCCACATCATCGCCAATTATCACACTCCCAATCTGCGGTACCTTCACCCAGGTGCCGTTATCATCCGCCAGACCAAAGCCGTCACTTCCAATCACTGCTCCCGGATGAACCAGCACCCGCTCTCCCAAGGTAACCCCATGACACAGGGTTACGTTTGCAATCAGCTGTGACTTTGCACCAACAGTCACGCCAGCTGCTACCACACAGCCGGGACCCACATGTACGCCCTGGCCAATATTGGCGTCATCTTCGATTATCGCACCAGGCCCAATCCAGGCACTGGCATCCACCACCGCACTGCCCGACACCCAAGCGGTCTGGTGCTGTCCGGCCTGCGATTTTGGTACTGTTTGCATGTGTGCGCTGATACGCGCGTAGGCAAGATGTGGATTAGCACAAACCAGTGCATTCACCTGGCACTCGTCAAGAAATCTCTCTCCGAGTATAACTGCGGTCGCAGCCGTTGCCTTTAAGTATTTTCTATACTTGCTATTGGTGAGAAAGCTGATGGAACCGGCGGCTGCATCCTGGAGTGTTGCAACCCCGCTCACCTCCGCGTCTGCATCTCCATGCAGCTGCGCTCCTACCAACTCCGCAAGTTCTCCCAGTCGAAAAATCAAGCAGGCATCCCCAGCCCTATTTGTTACCTTTTTTCTTGTATTCCTGCCCCAGCTGTTTCAGTACCTTGTCTGAAATATCGATACTCTTGCTGGCAAAGGCCACACCGGCGCTCATAATCATATCGATCTTCTCACGCTTACCAATGTTGATCACAACCTCAGATATCTTGCGCAACAGCTTATTTATCTCCTCGGAACGACGCAGGTTCAGGTCTTCACGGAACTCTGCACTTGAGTTGTTCAGCTCACGGCGACGACGGCGGATATCCTGATCGATATTTTTCACCTCAGAAGAGCTCATGATCGCCCGGTCTTTCCCTAACTTCTCTTCCAGCTTCTTCAGTTTTTTACGCTTACTAAGAAGAACGCTATTGCGCTTCTTAAATTCAGCTTCCAGAGATTTAAGTATTGCCGCTGACTGAGGTGATTTTTTCACCACCTTCTCTGTATTCACATAAGCAATTTTCTGGGCTTGCGCCATGCCAACACCAAAAACACAAAACAGGCATACAGCCACAACTGCGATTGCTGACTTTTTCAAACTATTCTCCAGAATCATTAGAATCCGCCACCGAAGGTGAATTGGAAGCTCTCTGTTTCATCATCACTCTCGTCATTCAACGGCAGTGCCACGACAAATCCCAGCGCGCCCATGGGTGATAACCAGGTTAATGCGAGGCCAGTGGAATAACGCATCTCTCCAAAATCAAAGCCGTCATCATCTGTGTCATAGACATTACCGAAATCAAAAAATGCTCCCATGCGCACCGTATCTGGAGCCAGTCCGAATGGTTCAGGGAACAACACCTCAACGTTACCGATGAGCTTCATATTGCCGCCAAGAGGGTCACCCAGGCTATCGACTGGACCAAGACTGTAATCTTGGTAACCGCGGATGGACTTGGTGCCACCAGCAAAGTAGTTCTTAAAGAATGGCAGAGTGCTGGTATCTCCATAGGCGTCGCCATAGCCGATCTCTCCGTTCAAAGACAGGGTTAGAGACTCGGATATGGGGAAATAACGCCGGTGGGAATACTCCATCTTATAGTACTCCAAGTCACTACCTGGAAACGAAACTTCTGCCGACAGTCTCTGTTTTCCACCTCGGGTGGCGAATATAGCGGAGTCACGGGAGTCATGGCTCCAACTGACGCTCATAAGGAAGTCGGTAAAGTTGTCCCCATTATCGGTCTCGAACTCGAGAACCTCGTCTGAGGCACCATCGCCTGGTTCAAAGTCGGTATTAACCACTTTGAAATTAAACCTGACACGGTCAAACTCGTTCAGTGGGATACCGTAGTTTACCCCGGCACTGGCAACGTCTGTTTTGTATTTTGCCGTATCTACGTCTTCGAAGTCGGTCTGCTTGTACATCAGGTCAAAGCCGCGACTGATTCCATCCACCGTGTAGTAAGGGTTGGTATATCCAACCTGGTAATGACGTGATGAACTGCTGTTATTGAAACCAAAACTGATCCGCTTGCCGGTACCCAGGAAGTTGTCCTGAGCAATACTGGAGTTAAACAGTATACCGTCTGATTTAGACCAGCCGATACCGGCCATGACGTTACCGGTCTGCTTCTCTTTCACCGTAATATTCACATCGACCTGATCGGTAGAACCAGGTACCGCCGGGGTCTGAACTGTGACCATATCGAAGTAACCCAGTCGACGCAGACGTTCCTTCGACAACCTGACCTGCTCCGATGAAAACCAGGCCGATTCCATCTGTCGCATCTCGCGCCGCAATACCTCATCCCGGGTATTGCTGTTACCACGAAAGTTGACCTGTCTTACATACACCCGCTTGCCAGGGTCCACAAAGAAAGTGATGGAAACCTTACGGTTTTGCTTGTCTATCTCCGGGATGCTGTTGACGTTGGCAAAAGCATAACCGTTCTTACCCAACAGGTTGTTAATCCGCTCGGAGCTGCCCACCACATCTTTGCGGGAGAAGGTGTCTCCGCGACTCAGATGAACAAGCGGGAAGATCTGTTCTTTGGGAACAGCCATTCTACCTGCGAGTTTGATATCGCTTATGGTGAATACATCGCCTTCGGTAATGTTGATGGTTATGTAGATGTCGTTCTTGTCTGGGCTGATGGAGACCTGGGTTGAGTCCACCTTGAAGTTGATATAACCACGATCCAGGTAAAATGAGCGTAGCGTCTCCAGATCTGCAGATAGTTTCTGCCTGGAGTACTGATCATCCTTGGTGACTCGTGACAAAATGGAACCGGTGCTCTGCTTGAACTGATCCAGCAGATCTTCCTCTTCGAAGGAGGTGTTGCCCACAATGTTGATGCGTTTAATTTTGGCGACGGCACCCTCAGATATGGAAATATCCACAGCCACCCGGTTGCGCTCCAGCGGGGTCACCGTGGACTCGAGCTTTATGCCGTACTTGCCGTTACTGAAGTATTGGCGTCGCAATTCCCGTTCAATCTTGTCCAATACGGAGTTGTTGAATACGCGGCCTTCAGCCAGACCGATATCTTTAAGTCCGGCGAGTAGTCCTTCAGTTTCCATGGACTTGTTGCCGTCGATGTTAATCTTGGCGATTGCGGGACGCTCCTGCACAAACACGATCAGTACATCGACTTCCCGTTCCAGCCGCACATCCTTAAAAAAGCCTGTTTTATAGAGCTCTCTGATAATCGAGGAACTCTCTTCCGACTGGATACGCTCACCGATCTTGACCGGAATGTGATTGAAGACGGTACCTGCCGAGATTCGTTGTAATCCCTCGACACGGATATCTTTGATCACAAATGCCTCTGCCACAACCATGGCAGGAAGCGAGAGGATGGCCGTTATTATGAGCGTTATTACTTTTCTGTTTATTAGCGACATTTATTATAACTTCTCGTATTTTAAGGATTATTTAGTTCGAACCGGTCATACAGGCCGATGTGGTCTACCACCCTAAGCGTCATAGTATAATGGATCTTTACTGACTATCCCAGCAACCTTGAAATATCAACATAAAAAGCCAGCCCCATCAATAGCAACAGGGCCATTAATCCCACTTTCTGCCCCAGCATCTGAGCCTGCTCTGAGGGCGGTGAACCCTTGATTCCCTCTATGAGGAAAAATAGCAGGTGACCACCATCCAGCACCGGAACCGGCAGTAGATTCAGCACCCCCAGACTGATGCTGACAATAGCCAGGAACTTAAGGAAATATACAGCGCCAATACTGGCCGACTTGCCAGCGGTCTGGGCAATGGATATGGGACCGCCCAGATTATCGATGGACGCCTTGCCCGTAACCATCCTGCCAATCATGCGCACCATAAAGACCGACATATCCCAGGTCTTGACTACCGATGCGCCAACGGCGGCAAATGGCCCCAGCTTCACCTCTGCCTGGTACTGATCAAACAGCCCTTCTGGCACACTCACTCCAGCGCCAATGCGGCCTATAACCTCTTCTCCCTGCTTGCGCTTGCCAATCTGCAGCTGCATGGCCATGACCTGGCCGACCCGCTCCAAGGTTACATCTGCTATCTGATCAGGGTGTTTACGCACATACTCCACAAAACCACCCCAGTCTGAAACCGGTTTACCCGCAATACTTAGAACCCGGTCACCACTCTGCAGCCCGGAGCGCTGCGCAGACTCCCCCAGCACCAACTCACCCACCACTGCCGGAAGGATCGGACGCCGCACCTTCAACCCCACGCTGCCGATGAAATCCATCTCCTCCATCACCCCCGCGAGCTGCCCCACCGGCAGTTGACGCTGAACCTCACTGCCTCTTGCATCCCGTATCCTGAGCACCACATCTTCACTTCCCGCCGACTCGGAAAGCAGGGCGTATACAACAGACTCCCAGGTACCGGTATCCCTGCCAGCCACACCCAGAATCTCATCCTCGACCTGAAAACCGGCCTGGGCCGCAATAGAGGTCGGCACCACCTCGCCAATCACCGGACGGGTGCCCACATCTCCGCTGACAAACACCAGCCAGTAAGCAAAGATGGCAAATAGAAAGTTAAAAAAAGGACCGGCCGCAACCACCGCCGTACGTACCGCCAATGATTGCCGGTTAAACGACCTGGACAACTCCTCCTCGGCGACCTCTCCCTCCCGCTCATCCAGCATTTTCACGTAGCCGCCCAAAGGAATTGCCGCCACCACATACTCTGTGGCATCCGCCTTGCCGACCCGCCGCCACAGGGCAGGGCCAAAGCCGATGGAGAATCGCAACACCTTGATCCCAAGCCTGCGCGCCACCCAGAAGTGTCCAAACTCATGTACGGTGATCAGGATACCAAGTGCGGCGATGAACGATATAATGGTAAAAAGTAGAGAATTCATGCTTCAGAGACACCTAAGGCTGGTTTTTTGTTCACTATTATCTGTTTTGCCACGGATCTCGCCTGCCGATCAATTTCCATAATCTGCTCCAGCTCCGAGGCCTCTGTTACCGGCATCTGCTCCATCACCGACGCTATAATCTCCGGAATTGCGGTAAAGGCGATCCGGGCGTTCAAAAATGACTCCACTGCCATCTCATTTGCGGCATTGAGTACCGCCGGGGCGCTACCACCCTCGCGAATAGCCCGATAGGCCAAGGCCAGGCACGGAAATCTCACCTCATCCGGTGGTTCAAAATCCAGCCTGGCTACAGAGAACAGGTCCAGTCCGGCGACCCCGGACTCAATCCGGTCCGGCCATGCCAGGGCATGGGCGATGGGGGTGCGCATATCAGGGTTTCCCATCTGCGCCAGGGTGGAGCCATCTGTATACTCCACCAGGGAGTGAATCACGCTCTGGGGATGCAACACCACCTGTACATCAGCCGGGCTGGCATTGAACAGCAGACAGGCCTCAATCACCTCCAGACCCTTGTTCATCATGGTGGCGGAATCCACCGATATCTTGCGCCCCATATCCCAGTTGGGGTGGGCGCAGGCCTGCTCTGGGGTAACTCCCGCCAGTTGCTCAACCGGCATGGTGCGAAACGGCCCACCTGATGCGGTAAGTAGTATCCGTTTTACCCCGACATGTTGCAGACCCTGGGCAAAATCTGGGGGCAGACATTGGAAAACAGCATTGTGCTCACTGTCAATGGGCAGGATATGGGCGCCATTGCGCCGCGCCTCGTCCATAAACAGCCTGCCCGATATGACCAGGGCCTCCTTGTTCGCCAGCAACAGCCGTTTACCGGCCCGTGCCGCCGCGAGGGCTGGCAACAAACCAGCCGCACCCACAATGGCCGCCATTACATAATCTGCCTCTGGCAGTTGCGCCACAAACTCCAGCGCCTCGGGGCCAGTGAGAAGCTCGGTGTCAGGTGCAACATCTTTCAGCCTGATTTGTATCGAATCCACCGCGCCCTTATCTGTCAGAACAGCATAGTGTGGCTGAAATTCAGCGCACTGACTCAGCAGCTCATCGCTATTTTTATTGGCTGTAAGGGCGATTACCTTATAGTTATCAGGATGTATACGCAGTACATCCAGGGTGCTTTTTCCGATAGAACCGGTGGAACCAAGTATTGTTACACCAACCACGGTTATGTGCCTGTTGCGAACTGCAAGCCGAGTACAAAGACCGGGGCCGCCGCCGTCAAGCTGTCGATGCGATCCAACACGCCGCCGTGTCCCGGTAGTAGATTGCCACTATCTTTCATGGCTACCCGACGTTTTAACAGACTCTCAAACAGATCCCCCACCACCGACATCAACACCGTCAACACACACACCGGCACTAACAAAAGCGCGCCTTCCACATCACTTTGTATCCAAGCCAACACTGCTCCACAGATCAATGCGCCAGCCACGGCTCCGTACACCCCTTCCCAGGTCTTGCCAGGGCTGATCACCGGGGCCAGTTTGGTCTTGCCCCAACGCCTGCCGGCAAAATAGGCCCCGCTATCCGCCACCCATATCAGAATCATGAGAAACAGGACCGTCTGCGGACCATCTTCACCAGAGCTATGCAGCAGCACCAGGAATACCCACAAGGGAATAAGCACCACAAACCCCATTGCCGCCCGTAGCAAATCAGGACCAGGGGTAGCCGGTTCAATCTGTCGATATCGGGTCAGGGCAAAGGTAACACCGAACCACCAGAGGACAGAGATGTAGAGAAACCACTCCACAAGCCATGCCTGCGCCAGCAGTTCATGCACGCCCCACAAACTCAGGGACAGAATCAGGATAAAAAACAGCTTAGAGCTGAGACTAGAGATCCCAGACAGATTGGTCCACTCCCATCCGCCCAGGAGTGTAATTAGGCCAAAACAGAGGGCCAGATAGGTGGTAGGTAGGAAGAGAACTGCGGCTATTACACCGGGAATCAGGATACCGGCTGTCATAACTCGCTTGACCAGTGTGCTTGCACTCACGGGTCAGCCTGCTGTTTCTTTGCTGGACATCATCTGCTCACCAACCAATCCAAAACGTCTCTGCCTGGTGGCAAATGCAGCCAGAGCAGCATCAAACTCAGCTTCATGGAAATCAGGCCAGAGCACATCGGTGAAATAGAGTTCGGCATAGGCTGATTGCCACAGCAGAAAATTGCTTAGGCGCTGCTCTCCGCCAGTACGGATAAACAGGTCAGGGTCGATAAATTCAGAGAACGATAGCTCTGCTGAAATGTTTTCTTCGGTGATGGCATTGGGTTCAACGGAACCATCCTTTACCTGCTGCGCCAGCTTACACACTGCCTGAGTTATATCCCAGCGTCCGCCATAGTTGGCTGCAATCTGCAAAATCAAACCACTATTTCCAGCGGTATCCGCCTCTGCTTTTGCCATACTAGCCTGGAGATCCTGGGGAAACCTGGAGCGGTCGCCAATAATATGAAGCCTGACATTATTGCGTTGCAGACGTTTGATCTCTTGCTTCAGCGCCATCATGAAGAGATCCATCAGCAGACCGACCTCTTCCCGTGGACGCCGCCAGTTTTCACTACTGAAGGCAAACAGGGTGAGAATTTTCACCTCGGCTTTGGCGGCCTGCTCAACCACCCTGCGCACCGACTTGACCCCTTCCTTGTGACCGGCATGCCGTTTCTGTCCATGTTGCTGCGCCCAGCGCCCATTACCATCCATGACGATGGCAATATGCTGCGGCGCCCTTACCACCGTTACAGCATTATTGGTTTCAGTCCCTGCTGTGGTCACGACGATACCGTTGTCAAACTTCCATCAGATCAGCTTCTTTCTTCTCCAACAGCACATCTATATCCTTAATGTGCTGGTCAGTAAGCTTCTGCACCTGCTCCTCACCACGCCGCTCATCATCCTCTGACGCCATCTTCTCTTTCACCAGATCCTTGAGATGATGGTTTGCATCACGGCGGATATTGCGCACTGCAATACGTGCATTCTCGGCTTCCTGGCGTACGATTTTGATCATATCCTTGCGTCGCTCCTCGGTGAGAGGAGGCAGTGGAACGCGGATTACATTACCAGCTGTATTTGGATTCAGCCCAAGATCGGAGTTCATGATCGCCTTCTCCACCGGTGCAACCATATTCTGCTCCCATGGGTTGATACTCAGGGTACGCGCGTCTTCAACATTGATGTTGGCCACCTGACTCAAGGGCACATCTGAACCGTAGTAAGAGACCATGATATGATCCAGCAGACTGGGATGCGCACGCCCGGTGCGCAACTTGGCCAGTTCCAGCACCAACGCCTCCACACTCTTACCCATGCGTACATTTGCATCTTTCTGGATTTCATCGATCATATTATTCTCCACTCTCAACCAGGGAGCCTATCTCTTCCCCCTGCATCAGACGCATCATTGCGCCCTTATTGTTAATATTCATTACCTGTAGCGGCATCTGGTGGTCACGACACAGCATAACGGCCGTGGCATCCATCACCTTAAGCCCTTCTCTGATAGCGCGATCGTAGCTGAGACGCGGATAGAACTCTGCGTCTGGATTGGTAACCGGATCCTTGGAGTAGATGCCATCCACCTTGGTGGCCTTGATCAGCAACTGCGCACCAATCTCGATAGCGCGCAGGCTGGCTGCTGTGTCTGTAGTAAATAAGGGACTGCCGGTACCGGCGCTGAAGATAACCACCTCTCCCTGCTCCAGTGACTCCACCGCCCGATCCCGTAGATAGGAATCACACACCTGTTCTATGGCCAGGGCTGACATAACCCTGGAGTTGACTCCGGCCTTTTGCAAGGCATCTTTCATTGCCAGACCATTCATTACCGTGGCCAGCATACCCATATGATCTGCAGTTACCCGGTCAATACCACCCTTGGCCAGACCAGCTCCGCGGAAGATATTTCCACCACCGATGACCAGACCAATCTGCGCACCTGCCTGGGACAGGTCTCTAATCTCTCCTGCAACCCGGGCTATAACATCCGGGTCAATACCAAAATCACCGTTACCCATCAGTGCCTCACCGCTGAGCTTGAGCACTATTCGTTTGCAGATCAATTCAGGCATCGCACCACCAGGTAAGTAAATGTTATGCAACCACGACCCAAACAAACTGGGAGACTTAAAGAAGCTCTGATTAAAGCCATCCATGGCTTTATCAGAGCACGTAAGTGGAAAATGCGATTTTCCACTTCCTTCATTTTCAATGGCTTATAGCCATTAAAAATGGCAGCACATCCATGTGCTGCTGGAACCTATGAATAAACCAAAGGTCCCTTAAGATTTACATGCCGGCCTCCACACCGGGAGACCGGCTGTCAGAACAGTGTCTAACCCTTTACCTGAGCCATAACCTCTTCGGCAAAGTTCTCCTGCTTCTTCTCAATACCCTCGCCCACTTCAAATCTCTTGAATGAGGTGACGCTAGCACTAGCATCTGCAAGCAGCTTCTCAATTACCACATCTGGATCTTTGACAAAATTCTGTCCCATCAGGGTAATCTCGGACAGATACTTGCGTACCCGACCATCCACAATCTTGTCCACAATATTCTCCGGCTTGCCGCTATCCAGCGCCTGTGCCTTGAAGATCTCGCGCTCCTTACCCAGGATGTCGGCAGGAACGTCAGCCTCACCCACACAAACTGGATTAGAGGCAGCCACATGCATGGCTAGATCTCTACCCAAGCTGTCATCACCGCCATTGAGTTCCACTACCACACCGATGCGCACACCGTGCTGATAGCTTGCCAGGATGCCTTCTTCAGTCTGAAAACGCTGAAAACGACGCACGTTCATGTTCTCACCGATTTTGGCAATCAGGGCTTCACGTGCGGTATTAACAGTAGTCTCTTCACCCTGGTGTAGTGGTGTTTCCATCAGGGCTTCAACATCGGCGGCATCTGTATTCAACACACACCCTGCAACCGCATCCACGAATGAGGTAAAGTTCTCATCCTTCGCCACGAAGTCGGTCTCGCAGTTCACTTCTACCATAACTGCACGTTTTTTATCGTCGCTGTACTTGATGGCTACGATTCCATCAGCAGCGGTGCGTCCGGCCTTTTTGGCCGCAGTGGCCTGACCTGATTTGCGCATCATTTCGATCGCAGCTTCAATATCACCACCGGTCTCAACCAGTGCTTTTTTGCATTCCATCATGCCGGAACCGGTGCGCTCACGCAGTTCCTTTACCAGAGAGGCTGTAATGGCCATGGTATTATTTTCCTCATTGTAATAAGGGTACATGTGGATAATCCCGGGCAGCATGATCTATGCTGCCCGGGTAATATCCGTCTTCCAGTGTTAGAGAGCTAGATCGAAATCCGCCTTCCAGTGGGAACTAGGCTTCCTTGTCCCCGGAGTCCTCTGCCTTAGCTGGTTTCTCTGCCTTAGCTGGTTTCTCTGCCTTAGCTGGTTTCTCTGCCTTAGCTGGCTCATCTGCTTTCTTGGTCTTCTTGGCCTTCTTTGGCTTTTCCGCCTGTTCAGCTTCAAGACCTATGTGAGCAGCACTGGCGCGTCCCTCAAGGACTGCGGCAGAAACACCCTGAACATAGAGTTGAATAGCCCGGATAGCATCGTCATTTCCAGGTACTACATAGTCAATGTCCATGGGATCATTGTTGGTATCCACCACACCAACAACCGGGATACCAAGTTTCTTGGCTTCACTGATGGCAATCTTTTCATGTCCGGTATCAACCACGAACAGCGCATCCGGCAGACCTCTCATGTCTTTGATGCCACCAAGACTACGATCCAGCTTGGTCATTTCGCGTTCCATAACCAGGGCTTCTTTCTTGTTGAAGCGCTGCTCTATGCTGCCATCTTTGAACATCTCTTCAAGATCTTTCAGACGCTTAATGGATTGTTTGATGGTCTTGAAGTTGGTGAGCATTCCGCCCAGCCAGCGATGGTTTACGTAAGGCATACCGCAACGTTCTGCTTCTTCCTTTACTGTGTCATGGGCGGCGCGCTTGGTGCCGACAAACAGGATCTTTCCGCCATTGGCACTCAGGGTGCCGAGAAAATTCATGGCATCGTTGAACAGAGGTAGGGTCTGTTCAAGGTTAATAATATGGATCTTGTTGCGATGACCGAAGATGTAGGAACCCATCTTGGGATTCCAGTAACGGGTCTGATGCCCGAAATGCACGCCAGCCTCTAGCATCTGGCGCATGGATACTGCACTCATAGTGTTACTCCAAATTGTATTAGGGTTAGTCCTCCATGTATCCCAGTCGCCGACCCGCAATAACTCCGATTTTGAGCCTGCCTCAGGACAGATCAAAACCGTTCGGTGAGTTAAAACCGGCACCCCGGCAACCGTGACGATACATGTGTGTAATAATACCTGGGCCAGCAATTGCCAATCCAGGGCGCGTTTTATACCATACGCCGCTGGTTATAACAATAATCAGAGCAACCCAAGGTATTGGTTTTACCAGTTTTTCCATGCTAGAGACCACAACATGAGCATCGTAATAAAAACTCCCGAAGAGATAGAGAAGATGCGGATTGCCGGACGGCTCGCAGCAGAAGTACTGGAAATGGTGAAATCTCATGTAAAACCAGGGGTTACAACCGAGGAACTGGACCGCATCTGTCATGACTACATAGTCAATGAACAGGAGGCAATCCCCGCTCCCCTCAACTACCGCGGCTTCCCCAAATCCATCTGCACCTCGGTTAATCATCAGGTGTGTCACGGCATTCCAGGCAATAAGCGCTTGAAAAACGGCGATATCGTCAATATAGATATCACCGTGATCAAGGATGGCTTCCACGGCGACACCAGCAAGATGTTCACCATCGGTGAACCCTCTGTGCTGGCGCAGCGTCTGATCAACATCACCAGTGAAGCACTGCAGATCGGCATAGACCAGGTCAAACCCGGCGCGAATTTAAATACTATTGGCCAGGCGATCCAGAAGTTTGTGGAGTCCAACAACTACTCTGTAGTCCGGGAGTATTGCGGTCACGGCATAGGACGTGAGTTTCATGAAGAGCCGCAGGTACTGCACTACGCTACGTCAGACTCCGGCCCCATACTGCAGCCGGGAATGTGTTTTACCATCGAGCCCATGGTCAATGCCGGCAAACGTATGGTAAAGATACTCCCCGACGGTTGGACGGTGGTAACCAGAGACCGTAGCCTCTCCGCCCAATGGGAACACACCATACTAGTCACAGACGATGGTCATGAAATCCTCACACTACGCCAGGAAGAGCGGGAGCAATAGGAATATTTTTCCTACATCTCCACTATGTCTAAATGAAACGAGTATTCAACGGCACCACTTTCGACCAGGCCCTTTCCCACACCGACAACCCCCTGATCCTGTTCCGTAACACCCTGGCACAGGGTACCGAAACCCTGGCACAGGGATTCCGGGATGCCGTGCCGATATCAACCCTGGTATCACTGCGGGCCAAACTGATCGATTCCCTGTTGCAGCGGGCCTGGCAGCGCAATATGCCAGAGGAGACAGAGGCGGCACTTATCGCAGTGGGCGGCTACGGACGTGGGGAATTACATCCAAACTCCGACATCGACCTGATGATTCTGGTAGAAGCAAATAAACTGGAGCAGATCACCGAGAACATTGAACAGTTGCTGACCTTCCTGTGGGATATCGGGCTTGAGGTGGGTCAAAGCGTACGCTCTATCGATGAATGCGTGCAGGAGGCCAAACAGGATATAACCGTCACCACCAACATCATGGAGTCACGTCTGCTGGCTGGCGATCCGAATATGCTGCGACTGATGCGCGCGGCCACCTCCCCCGACAAGATCTGGCCCAGTGATCAGTTCTTCAAAGGAAAATGGGAAGAACAGAAGGCTAGATACGCCAAATTTGACGACTCCGCCACCAACCTGGAACCGAATCTAAAAGAGGGTCCTGGCGGTCTGCGTGACATCCAGACCGTTGGCTGGGTGGCCAAACGCTACTTTGGTTGTGACACCATGCATGGGCTGGTGGGGCACAACTTTCTGACCGAATTGGAGTATGAGTCCCTGATGGAGGGACGCTCTCTGCTATGGAAAATCCGCTTTGCCCTGCACCTCCTCACCAGGCGCCGTGAGGATCGCCTGCTGTTTGACTACCAGCGCGCCCTGGCCCTCGAATTTGGTTTCGTAGATCAGGAACACAGCCTGGCGGTGGAACAGTTCATGCAACGCTACTACCGCACCGTCATCCGTATTGAACGCCTGAACGAACGCCTATTGCAGCTGTTTGAAGAAGCGATTCTGATGGAGAACCAGCCAGCGGAGATCCTCACCATAAACAAGCGGTTTCAGGCCAGAAATGGATTTCTTGAAGTAAGCAACGACAGCATATTCAAACGCTATCCCTTTGCCCTGCTGGAGATCTTTCTGCTGCTACAGCTCTACCCAGAGTTAAAGGGGGTGCGCGCCAGCACGGTACGGCTGATCCGCTCCCATCGCCATCTTATAGATGACAAGTTTCGTGACGACCTGCGCGCCAAGAGCCTGTTCATGGAGATCATCCGTCAATCCAATGGCGTCACCTCAGAACTGAGGCGCATGAACCGCTACGGCATACTATCCGCCTATCTGCCGTTGTTCAGCAACATAGTTGGACGCATGCAGTATGACCTGTTCCATGTATACACCGTGGATGAGCACACCCTGTTTGTAGTGCGCAATCTGCGCCGCTTTGCCGTGGCCTCACGGGTAGATGAGTTCCCTCTATGCAGCGAGATCATAGGCCGCCAACCAAAGCCGGAGCTGCTCTTTCTGGCTGGACTGTTCCACGATATAGCCAAGGGACGCCAGGGAGACCACTCAACACTGGGGGCCAGGGATGCCTGGGAGTTCTGTAAAAAACATGACCTGAGCGATTATGACAGCAAACTAGTGTCCTGGCTGGTGCGGAATCACCTGATAATGTCCATGACGGCACAACGCCAGGACACCAGTGACCCGGAAGTGGTCCACAACTTTGCCAAGAAGATGGGCACCATAGCGCGCCTGGACCATCTCTATCTGCTGACGGTGGCAGATACCCGCGCCACCGATCCCAAAAAATGGAACTCCTGGAAGGATTCACTGCTCAGGGATCTGTACACCGCCACCCTGCGCACCATGTTGCGTGGTCTGGAACGTCCCCATGATGTAAACGAACAGATCCAGGAGAAACAACGCGACGCCAGTGAAGTGCTGCAGCGGACCGGTATCTCCTCCGATGAGATCAACGATCTATGGACCACCCTGGGTATGGAGTATTTTCTCTATTCATCGGTGGAAGAGATCGTATCCCACACTCAGTTTATCCTGGCCAACACGGAACACACCGAGCCACAGATTAACCTGCGCAGTAAAACCGGACGCGGAGGCTCAGAGGTGGTCATCTACTCCCACGACCATACCGGGCTATTTGCCGTAACCACCGCCCTATTGGATCAACTCTGCCTGAACGTGGTTGATGCCAGGATCGAGACCACCAGCGACGGATTTTCACTCGACAGCTACCGGGTGCTGGAAGATGATGGAAGTGCAATAACCGACCCTGGCCGTGAGCAGAAAATCATCACCACATTAAAAGATGGGTTGAACAACCCAGACAAGGTCAGCCTGAGTGTTGCCAGACGCATCCCGCGCCAGCAGAAACATTTTCAGATCCCCACCCAGATCGACTTCAGTCAGGATCAGACGAACCAGAGGACCATTCTAAAATTGATAACAGCCGACCAGCCAGGACTCCTGGCTCAAGTTGGACACGCCTTCTCCAATTGCAAAGTCAATCTCCAAGCCGCCAAGATCGCCACCATCGGGGCCGAGGCGGAAGACATATTTTTCATCACAGGTGAAGACAAAAAACCGATAGAAGACCAGGAAAATCTCCAATGCCTGCATGATGGCATAATGCGGCAGTTGGAAAGTGACCTTCAGGAAACCAACTCCATCAGCATCTGACTAGTCCAAGTCAACAACTTCGCGGCCATCATTCGGGCATTGTCCAGGTCGATGGCTATAGATATACTACGCGGCCTCATCCGGGCTGTTTAACAGTAAACCCAACGACATCAGGATAGATCGAGGTATCACATGATCAAAATTAATGAAAACTTCAACAAGTTGCAGGCATCCTATCTGTTCTCTGACATCGCCAAGCGAGTTGCGGCCCACCAAGAGGCGCACCCGGAACAGAACGTGATCAAGCTGGGAATTGGTGACGTCACCCGCGCCCTGCCCGACGCCTGCATTCAGGCCTTCCACGCAGCGGTGGATGAGCTGGCCAGTGATGGGAGTTTTCGTGGTTATGGCCCGGAACAGGGCTATGACTTTCTGCGTGAGGCCATCGCCAAGGGGGACTTCCAGTCCCGTGGCTGCAACGTGGAGGCAGACGAGGTTTTCGTAAGCGATGGCGCCAAATGCGACACCGGCAACTTCCAGGAGATCTTCTCCAGCGATATCACCATCGCTATCCCGGATCCGGTCTACCCCGTATACGTGGACACCAACGTAATGGCAGGACGTACTGGTGAGGCCGTGGATGGCCGCTACAGCGGCCTGGTGTACCTGGATGCCACCAAGGAGAACAACTTCATCCCTGAGCTCCCCAGCGAGCCAGTGGACCTGATCTACCTCTGCTTCCCCAACAACCCCACCGGCGCCACCATCACCCATGAGCAACTGAAGAAGTGGGTGGATTTCGCCAAGGAGACCAAGGCCCTGATTCTGTATGACGCCGCCTACGAGGCCTTCGTACAGGACGACAACATCCCCCGCTCCATCTACGAGGTGGAGGGTGCGCGTGAGGTGGCCGTAGAGTTCCGCAGCCTGTCCAAGACCGCTGGTTTCACCGGCACCCGCTGTGCCTACACCGTAGTGCCAAAAGAGTGCATGGCCTATACCGAGGCTGGCGAGGCTGTATCAGTCCACTCCCTGTGGAACCGCCGTCACACCACCAAGTTCAACAGCGTCTCCTATCCGGTACAGCGTGCCGCCGAGGCCGCCTACAGCCCTGAGGGCCGGGCCCAGATACAGGAGCTGGTCTCCTACTATCTGAACAACGCCGCCTATATCCGCGAGAAGATCACCACCCTGGGTTTTGACTGCATCGGCGGCGACAACTCACCCTACATCTGGATCGATGGCAAGATGGACTCCTGGGAGTTCTTCGACCTGCTGCTGAACAAGGCCGGCGTGGTATGCACCCCTGGCGCCGGCTTTGGCAAGTGTGGCGAAGGCTACATCCGCATCAGCGCCTTTAACAGCTTTGAGAACGTAAAAGAAGCCATGGACCGCATCAGCAACAGTATTTAGTTATCAGATTCGCGCAAAGGCGCAAAGAACGCAGAGAGTTTTATTGCCAAATAGTAACTATCCTTTGCGTACTCTGCGTCTTGGCGAGAGTCAATCATTTAGATCGCAAAGACAAGACTTACATTAAGGTGAACTAGTTATGCCCATGTCGACAGATTTTGAAAACCGGCTGTACCCACGGCTGGATGATATAGCCGCGCATTTTGGTACGCCGTTTCATATCTACGATGAAGCTGGAATCAAGCACACCGGCAATCACCTGAAACAGGTGTTCTCCGGCATTGAGGGCTTCCGCGAGTACTATGCGGTGAAGGCCCTACCCAACCCGGGCATACTTGGCATCATGCAGTCACTGGGTTTTGGCTATGACTGCAGTTCCATTGCCGAGCTGCTCCTGAGCCGGGAAGCTGGTGGTCATGGCGAGGACATCATGTTCACCTCCAACAACACCAACCAGGAGGAGTTTCTCTGTGCTAAGGCTGATGGTGGCAGCATCCTGAATCTGGACGATATCTCCCTGCTGAAAAAGGTCCCGGAACTACCAGACCTTATCTGCTTCCGCTACAACCCGGGCGAACGCCGCACCGGCAATCACATCATCGGCAACCCGGTGGAGGCCAAGTATGGCGTCACCCATGACCAGGTCCTGGACGCCTATCGGCAGGCCAAGGAGATGGGGGTAAAACGCTTCGGCCTGCACACCATGCTGGCCTCTAATGAGCTGAACTACACCTACATGGTGGAGACCTCAGACATGCTGCTGGAGATGGTGGAGTTCATCTCTAAAGAGCTGGACATCACCTTTGAGTTCATCAACATCGGTGGTGGCCTGGGTATCCCCTATCGTCCCGAGGATGATCCTTTGGACATCGACGCCATGGGCCGGGAGATCACCGCCCATTTCGATGCGTTTAAAGAACGCCACGGCTATGCACCCAAGCTGTTCGTAGAGAGCGGTCGCTACATCACCGGCCCCCACGGCGCCCTGGTCACCCGCGCCATCAATCGCAAGGAGATCTATCGCACCTATGTGGGTGTGGACGCCTGCATGTCATCCCTGATGCGTCCTGGCCTTTACGGTGCTTATCACCATATCACCGTAGCTGGAAAAAGCGGCAACGAAGAGGTAGTGGACGTGGCCGGTTCCCTGTGCGAGAACAACGACAAGTTCGCCACCCAACGCTCCATCCCCAAGGTGGAGGATGGTGATCTGCTGGTGATTCACGACACCGGAGCTCACGGCCACGCCATGGGCTTCACCTACAACGCTCGCCTGCGGCCGCAGGAGCTAATGCTGCGTGAGGATGGTTCGGTGGAGTTGATTCGTCGCGCCGAGACCCTGGAAGATCACCTGGCGACCCTGAAGTTTAAGGAAAAAGTACTGAAAGCCTAAAGCTTGGGGTCGGAATCAACTACACCAGGCATGCGGACATTTTCCACAAAATTAATGCAATCGGCTACGACCACCGGTGTGCTGAGAGCCTGATCCAATCAGGCGAACTCGTCCACTCCCAACAGACGGCTGATCTGCTCGCGCTCGGCATCCAGCGCCTGGGTCTGGTAGGCCTGCACCGCCGCCCGGGCCCTGGTGGTCAGTCCCGCCATATCGTCGTCCTGACTCAGGCTGTCAGCCCGGACACCCAAGGTGCCACGCTCGTCATCACTAAGGCTGGACGCAGTACCATCACGCTCCACACGGGCCTGCTCCCGCAGACGGTTTATCTCCTGCGGGAAGGCCTGCGCATGCCGTTGTTGCGCATTAACCAGCGGAACCAAAGCACTACCTATAGAGGTCACAGCACCCCCAGCCATTAAATTAACACTCACTTTTCAGCATAGACGAAAAACCGGATTCAGGTACAAATACCCTTATACATTAGGTGGTTAGCCTGGCGGCCAACCCATAGCCCTACCACCCAGAAGATGCAGATGAATATGATATACGGCCTGACCACCATCTGAGTTGCAGTTCATTACGGTACGATAACCAGGCTCTGCCAGACCCTCGTTGGCGGCAATCTCCTTCGCGGCCAGGTAGAGTCTCCCCACCACCTCGGTATCGGATTCATCAATATCGTTGAGGGTACCGATATGCTTCTTGGGAATAATAAGGATATGGGTGGGGGCTTGGGGATTCAGGTCCCGAAAGGCCAGGATGTCATCGGTCTCTAACACTACATCAGGCTGGATCTCACCTGAGACCATCTTGCAAAAGATACAGTCAGTCATGCGTCAACTCCCTAATTTGCCTTGTCTGTTAATGCCTGTAAATAGCATGTTTTCTCGTGCAGAGACGCAAAGTGCGCAAAGATGACCAGTTGTAACACCCTGGGGGCGTTACTTTGCGTTCTTGGCATCTTTGCGCGATCCATCATTATTGTCATCCTGGTATGGATGAAACCCATCAAATCTCCTGACGACCGGCAAAGGCGTGGGAGATGGTACCACCATCCACATACTCCAACTCTCCGCCCAGCGGCACGCCGTGGGCGATCCTGGTGGTGCGAATCTCATGGCTGTGGGCCATTTCGGAGATGTAGTGTGCCGTGGCTTCACCCTCTACCGTGGTGTTTGTGGCCAGTATCAACTCAGAAACACTACCCTCGTTCAGACGCTGTTCCAGCTTATCCAGACCAATCTCCCTGGGGCCGATACCGTCCAGCGGCGAGAGATGCCCACCCAGGACAAAATAGCGTCCCCGGTAGTCGATGGCCTGCTCAATAATCAGCAGTTCAGCCGGGGTCTCCACCACACAGAGCAGGCTGTCATCGCGGTTTTTGTTGGCACAGATGGAGCAGACCTCCTGTTCGCTCAGGGTGCGGCAACGGCTGCAGTTTCCGATCCGTTCCATCGCCTTAGCCAATATTGTAGAGAGATTGCGCCCACCCTCACGATCCCGCTCCAACAGGTAAAACGCCATACGCTGGGCGGACTTGGGGCCAACGCCTGGCAGACAGCGCAGGGCCTCCATCAACTGCTGCAGTAACGGCTGATCTGACATATCAGGCCCTAGAATGGCAGTTTGAACCCAGGCGGCAGTCCCATGCCGTCGGTAACCCCAGACATGCTGTCCTTGGTCTTATCCGCTACCTTCTGTACTGCTGCATTCATGGCGGCTGCAATCAGGTCCTCCAACATCTCCTTGTCATCACCCATAAGGCTGTCATCAATGCTTACCCGCTTGATCGCGTGCTTGCCACTCATCACCACCTTAACCAGACCGCCACCGGATTCGCCTTCCACCTCCTCCTGAGCCAGCTTTTCTTGGGCCTTTTGCATATCATCCTGCATCTTCTGGGCCTGCTTCATCATATTGCCTATACCACCACGCATAACACTTACCTCGCTATTACAAATTCTTCAGGAGACTCTGAACTAATCTATCGGCTTGACTGACTCGGAGATCAGCTTGGCGCCAAACTGCTCCTGGGCAGCGCGCACCATTGGATCATCCGACATGGACTGTTCCGCCTCGAGTTGGCGTTCGGCCTTGGCGCGCGCCTGCTGCTGGGCCGGGGTTTCCGACTCCGGCTGCTCCACCAGGATCTTCAGCTTCACCTCTGTACCCAGATACTCTTGTAGCGCCAGCACCAGACGGTGCTCAGAACTCTCAACCTGCATATGTTCGTGTGCCGGATCCAGAGTCAGGGTGAGAGATGTTCCGTCCCACTCCCGATACTGGCAGTTCGCAGCCAGTTGCCGGGAGATTCCACCAAGTTTCAGCCCTGATATCACCCGACGCCAATCCTTCAGATCGGCTGGGGTTCCGGTTGCAATCGCCTCTACCGCACGCTTGGGTTGACTGGACAGGGTCGGGGTCGGGGCAGTGACCGGATCTGGGGTCGCCGTCACCGGCGCGCTGCTGGCAGCTGTCGCTGCCCGTTTCTGTCCGCTGTTACCGGCCTGCTGCACAACGCCCTGTTCCGGTCGAAAGGCCAACATCCGCAGCAGCACCATCTCGAATCCGCTTCTGGGGTCGGGGGCCAGGGGCAGATCACGCTGACCCACCAAACCTATCTGGTAGAACAGTTGCACATCCTCCGGCGCGATCTTCTGCGCCAGCGCCACTATCTGCGCATGATCACCATCGGTGGCCTCCAGCGCCTTGGGTACCGCCTGATACATGGCGATGCGATGCAACATGGATAACAGCTCCTGGAGCACATTGGCAAAATCAGGTGCACGCTCAGCCCACTCCGCCACACTGTCCACCACCCGCTGTGGATCCAGGTCGGCGAGGGCATCCAACAGCTTGTACATCTGCTCTCCGGCAATGGTGCCGAGCATGGTACGAACGTCATCCTCCCGCACATCACCGCCACCAAAGGCGATGGCCTGATCCATGAGACTGAGTGCATCGCGCATACTGCCATCTGCAGCCCGCGCCAGTTGCAGCAGGGCCGTGACATCATGCTCTACTGACTCCTGCTGCAAAATCTGCTCCAGTCGTCCCTGAATCTGATCCAGGGGCAAACGTTTCAAATTGAACTGTAGACAGCGGGACAGTACCGTGACCGGGACCTTTTGCGGATCGGTGGTGGCCAACAGAAATTTTACATGGGGCGGCGGCTCTTCCAGGGTCTTCAGCAGCGCATTGAAGCTACTGTCGGAGAACATGTGCACCTCATCAATGATATACACCTTATAGCGGCCACGCACCGGGGCATAGGGCACGTTATCCAGCAGCTCCCGGGTCTGGTCCACCTTGGTACGAGAGGCGGCGTCCACCTCCAGCAGGTCCACAAAGCGGCCTTCATCTATTTCAGTGCAGACACTGCATTGGCCACAGGGGACAGAGGTCACACCCTGCTCACAATTCAGGGACTTAGCGAAGATGCGCGCCAGGGTGGTCTTACCCACTCCGCGCGTTCCGGTGAACAGATAAGCGTGGTGCAGACGATCATGGTCCAGGGCGTTGGTGAGCGCGCGAACCACATGCTCCTGGCCAACCAGTTCTCCAAACAGACGGGGACGCCACTTGCGGGCCAAGACCTGATAACTCATGGAGGCTTGATATTCCAATCCAAAAGGAATCTATTCTAACTCCACTGGCAGCCAGAGCCTAGTACCTTTGAAATTGATCTGAAAGAAATGGTGGCGGCCCGCACCAGCCACACCCCGGCACACGATTCCACTGCTGCGGCTGCTCCCTTCCAGGCCTGACCGGGTTCACGGCTTCACGTTGCGAGGGGACCGACACAGGCCACCATAAAACAACTGACCAGGAGAGATGCCCTAGCCAAAAAATCTGAGCGGCGACTTTATCACGTCGTCACGATTGACTGCAATCACCTACCAGCCGACCGTCACTAATTTTCAGGCCCTTGTAGGGTAGAAATCAGGAGACCATCCACTCACACCGTCTCACCACCCACCACCAGATAGCGTCCTACCAGATCTGACGCGGTTAGATCATCGTGACACGATACGGTAATCAAAGGGCATTTCAGACGCCAGACCATGTGTTCCATACCTGGTTTTGCCACAATATGTCTTCACTACTAACGGTATGGACCCATCCCATTAGTAGTGATTTAGTATGCAAAAATATAGCCACCAGAACCTGACCCAATTTGGGTAATATCGACCCCATTTCGGGTCTTTTCAAGATAGAGTTTGGCTTACAAGTAGCTGCTCTACAAAGATAAGGCCCTGTTCCTCACCCCATATTCATCAATCCAGTAACTTATCAGATGGGCCGGGGTAATATCGAAGTAACAGTTCTCAACTGTTACCCCTTCTATGATTGGTGCGGAGAGTTCTGCAGGTTCCATGGATTCCAGGATTGGCTCTCCCATCTCCTCTGTACGTTGCTTGAAGCTCTCGCAACAGACATAGAAGGGAACGCCCCGCTCCCGCGCCGCCAATGCCACCAGGTAACTTCCTGCCTTGTTTATCAGGCTGCCATCCGGTAACAGGCTGTCGGCACCCATCACCACGGCATCAGCCTGGTCGATAAAAAGACCTATCTGGGCCTCGGTGATAATGGTTGTAGATATGGAAAGCTTAGAGAGTTCCCTGGCCAGGGTATGGCCTTCATTCAGGGGACGGGATTCGGTAATGATCGCCCGCACGTTGCGACCCTGGAGTTCCTGAAACAGCGCCAACACAGTTGAGCTGAGACTATGAGTAAACAAGGTTTTACCAGCACCCAGAAAACCGGCAGCACTCTTGGCCACGGCTGTGACTGCATCTTCAGACAATCTGATCAGCTCAATTGCAGCTTCTGCCATCCCGACTCTGGCCTGTTTGAGCTCCTTATCAGCATAGGTAGGTAACTTAGCTTGCCAGCGCTGTAGCAGGCTTGAAACCGGCGCCATACTCGGCCGGGCGTCTTTGAGTGTCTGTACTTGCTGCTCAAGCAGTCCAACCAACTCCGAACTGGTACCTGCCTGCAGGGTTACAGCACTCTCACCCATAATCTTTAACGCCTGGCGGGCCAGTTCACTGGCACCCTGCTCTCTATCTGCCTTGAAGACTTCAACGGTTGTGTTGAAAAGAGCATCATCCATCATCTTCTCCAAAACAGTTTTGCAGTGCTTGTTTCAGCTTGGGTACAGTTGAAAAGTTACTAATCTCTTCCGGTTTTACCCAGCGCAGTTCTGTATTCTCCCAGTCCAGACGCACCGCTTCCCGGTTATCGATTTCAAACAGAAATGGGTGCACCACCCAGCAGACATCCATCTTTGTATCAATGGCCTCAACCGGATCACCTGTTCGCACCAGATGCACCTCTAAATCAGGAACACCTGTCTCCTCTCTGATTTCCCGCTGCGCTTGTTCCAGTGGAGTAGGATCTTCCAGATAACCGCTGATGGCAGACCAGTACCCCTGGTAACTGCCAACCTTGTCACTGCGCCGTACCAGAAGGATCTCTCCCTGGTTACGTAAAAATGCGGTTACGACCTCGCGACGTTTCATAACTGTTCACCGAAATAACAAACAGCTCAAATTCTAGTTAGATAAGTTATCACTGCTATCCCGTTAACTTGATCTTGTTCACTATAAGATCCTGATTATCATTGTAAACAGTTTAACCAGTGACAACGGAGGCATGATTTTACGCACCAAATAATCGGAGCAGTCCCTTCTCACTCTGGGAGAAGGCCAGGATGAGGGGATATATAAACAATGAGTTATCAATTATGCCCCCTCACCCCAACCCTCTCCCAAGGGGAGAGGGTGTTAGCAGGACAGCAGTGATAAGTTATCTGAACTTATTATCGCTAATTATCATGCTGCTCAACAGCTAACATTAATATTTCTAGATTAGGATTCTAAACTCTAGCTATATTGGTGGCAGTTCATCAGAATCAATATATGCATCCATGGGAGCTGCAGCATATACGGTAGGCATACCACGATTGATTTCACCACGATCCGGCACAAAAACGTACTGGATACAGTGCATCAGGATTAATTAACTCATCCTTTTTAATGGCCCACCTGGCAGTAATTGCGCGTTTGGCAACGGCATGCACTTCTGAGGAGCTCATGCCGATATCAACTGATAACTTATTGAAGGACCAAGCTATTTTCCCCAAAGCAACAAGCTTGAGTAAAAACAACACATCCTGAGGCTTAAGATTCATATTTCATTCTCTGTTCGCGATTCGCGAATTAAGAATAACCACTCAAAGTCAAGTGAATAGCAGTACAGCCAAAGCACCTACATTATGATAATTGTTACTGAACTAAGTTTTTCTTCCTCAGCGCTGACTAACTTGCAGCCTCTGCCTGCACCTTGGGAAGTTAATACAGCCCCAAAAATTAGCACTTGTCTTCTTGTTAGTTCGAAGTGTCATTTTCACCCCACATGATGAACATGTAGGTGTGGTGTAATCACCCTTGGTTATCTCACTGAGCAATGCTGATTGCTTTTCTTGAGGCAATTCCTTAATCAGTTTGAGGATATCTTTACCCGTAAGCAGTTTTACATGCTTACCCTTGGCGAAACTTCGTGCATCTGCGGTGAATTCACCTGAAGTTATGAATACACCAAGAGGAACCTTTTCTGCTGTCATAACACCGAATAGTTCTCTGATCGGTTTTACTCCCACCTTGTTTTTTGCCCACGCCTTGCACTGAATTATCCCTAATGGCTCATCAACACCAGAGGGAAACAGATAAATATCAATTCCACCATCTGCGCCGGTTCCTGTAGTCTTTGCGTCATATCCTTTTGCTGAAAACAGTCCGGCGCATAAATCCTCAAAACGTTTCCATTCCAGTGAGGTAATGAGCGAATAACTCCAGGCATCATTAACTTTGGGAGTTTCTTTCTGCTCAAAGCTGTAAGAGGTCCTTTTTATTGGGCTATCTGGTAAAGATTTAGGATTCAAACGCGGTTCTGTTTTTTTATGAAGTTTGGGCACTGAAACCTTGGGCTTTTTTATAAAGGAGATAAAGGCACCAATAGAGAAAGCCGCAGGTAATACGTATTGCCCTATGGTTGCAAGAGTTTTGTACAACTGTTTACCAACCATATCACCGATCTGACCGGGAGCAGCGCTAGTCGGAACCTCAGTGACAGCAATGGAGTGGAGAAACAGATAAGAAATTACCGCTAAGACTACACCCACCCACCAAGTAACTTGAGCTGTGATCTCTATCAGATCTTCAAAAACGCTTTGGTTCTTTCTACCCATGAAACAGACTCCATTCTTTGTATTATTATATTCCTTACAAGTGGGGGTTCATAGTACTACTAACACTTGATACTTACTCAACTTCATATAAACATCCCAGCTACTATCACTGCAACAATTGCAGCAATCCACCACCGTTTCTCCTGTTGGTGATGGATCTCACGTTCATGTAGGTTTATTGCCAAATTACACAGATGTTCGATTTGATTTTGGTTTAAAGGCTTTCTGGATAATCTCGGGCAGCCACCGGGCGCCTTCTCTTCTGCCTCTAACTTTATCCGTTCTTCAGTATCAACGGTTGATTTTGTTTCTGTATCGTAATCACGGGTAAAACTTATGGGTCTTTTCAAGATTTTGTTGTTTTAAGATGGCATAGAGAAGCAGTAGAAACAATTGCCCTCTGACTGACTATTACCACGCCAAATAACTGCGTCCCCTTTTCTGTTCACTGTGAAAACACTGGGTTGTCATCCGGCAAACATGTATTTTTTTGGCATCAGAGGGCCGTCACCAAAACGCTCAAAGAAAATAATGGATGATGCCTCTTCTTCTTCGTTAGCATCACAGGTGAAGACGAGCCCTATCATCCCCCCGGAGTTAGTTTCCTCGATCTTCAGCTTTTTGCTGCAGTGACCAAGCGTTGCCATTGCAGCAGCTATAGCTGCAACGGTGGCCGCTGATTGCATATATTTGTTCCAGTTAATATCTGCGGCAGCGGTAAATTGCGAAGATGGTGTCCAGATTGTCAAACCTATGACAACAAGCATGAATACAAGGGGAGATATTTTACAATTTTTCATGTCATGAACATCCTTTTGGCATTGTAAAAGGCGATAGCATTACAGCTAGCTCATCATGAATGGCACGAGTGTGTTTTCAGCTTGTTATTCAATCACACCGTAGTTAATTGTAGCAGCAGATAATTGGTTCAAATGAAAAAGCTGAATTAATGAAGCTGAACCTCCCCCAGTAAAACGGACAAGATTATTGAGGGGCATACCTTTCCTCAA
>CAZVME010000013.1:0-56359 GCA_964628835.1 uncultured Gammaproteobacteria bacterium
GTGGTCTCTAAGCTTTTCGTACCATCTGCATTGGGTTAATCTCTAATACCTATATAGATAATTAATTCAGGATGGCCATGTCAGCGCTGGAGAATAAACGGGTTCTGCTAGGAGTAACCGGTGGGATAGCTGCCTATAAGGCGGCTGAAATTGTGCGCTTGTTGGTGCAGGCCAATGCCGAGGTGCAGGTGGTGATGACGCCTGCGGCCTCGAATTTTATCACCCCTCTGACCCTGCAGGCGCTGTCCGGCCGCAGCGTGCGCCAGGAGATGTTCGATATCGAGCAGGAGGCGGTCATGGGGCATATTGATCTGGCGCGCTGGGCGGACTTGGTCCTGGTGGCGCCGGCTAGTGCCGATTTTATCTCCCGTCTGGCTGTGGGCATGGCGAATGATCTGTTGGCTGCTCTGTGTCTGGCCACCACCACCCCGATAGCCCTGGCCCCGGCCATGAATCGTGAGATGTGGTTGAATCCGGCTACCCAGGCAAATATCCAGACCCTGAATCAGAGAGGGGTTGCGGTGTGGGGGCCAGCCGATGGCGAGCAGGCCTGTGGTGAGATTGGGCCGGGACGCATGCTGGAACCGCAACATCTACTGGAACAGATTCAAAATAGCGTTTCAGCTGGCGCCTTGCAGGGAGTCAGGGTGCTGCTGACGGCAGGGCCTACTCGAGAGCCGATTGATCCGGTGCGTTATGTGGGAAATCGCAGTTCTGGCAAGATGGGCTTTGCCCTGGCCAGTGCATTTGCGGCAGAGGGGGCGGTGGTGAGCATGATCAGTGGTCCGGTCTCTTTGGACACTCCGAGGGGAGTACGGCGGGTGGAGGTTGAGACTGCGCTGGAGATGGAACGTGAGGTCCTCTCCCGGGTTAATGCGTGCGATATATTTGTGGCCTGTGCTGCGGTGGCGGATTATCGGTGTAATGGAGTGGCAGAGCAAAAAATCAAGAAGTCACAGGATCGGTTGGAACTGAGCCTGGTCAGAAATCCTGATATCCTACAAGAGGTGGCTGCAAATGCGGCTGCACCCTTCACCGTAGGTTTTGCCGCCGAGACCGAGCGTGTGGCCGAACAGGCTGAACAGAAACGTCTCGCTAAGGGGGTGGATATGATCGCCGCCAATCTGGTGGGGGGTGACCGGGGTGGGTTCGGCAGTGATGAGAATGCGCTAACGGTATCATGGGACGGGGGCGAATCTGAGCTGCCCATGACGGATAAACAGCGGCTGGCACAGGGCTTGGTTGCACTAATCATAAAAAAATATCATGAGAAAGATTGAACTTAAGATACTGGATAAACGTTTGGGAGAGGAGTTTCCACTCCCTGCCTACGCTACCGACGGGTCGGCTGGAATGGATCTGCGGGCCATGCTGGATAACTCGCTGCAGTTGCATCCGGGTCAGACTGAACTCATCCCCACCGGGATGGCAATCCACATTGAAGATCCCCATCAGGCGGCCATGATTCTGCCGCGCTCCGGTCTGGGTCATAAGCACGGCATTGTGCTGGGTAATCTGGTTGGTTTGATAGATGCTGATTATCAAGGGCAGCTGTTTGTATCCTGTTGGAATCGTGGCAACGAGACCTTTCAAGTTGAAGTGGGTGAGCGTATTGCCCAGCTGGTGATTGTGCCGGTAATAAGGGCACATTTTGAAGTTGTAGATGAGTTCAATGCCAGCGAGCGTGGGTCTGGTGGTTTTGGACACTCGGGCAGGCAGTGAGTGTATTTGGTGGCCAGATGCCCTGGCCTAAATGGTTACCGGTGTAGGCCACTACATCAGCACATAGGGAGATGGCGGATTTGGGACAAGATAATATGATGGGAACCAAAAAACTTGCCGGTCTCGTGGCTAAGGGCGCCGCTGCGGGGCAGAAGCGGGGCAGCAGCATCTCCCAGGTTACGCTGAGCATTCTGGCTCTTGTAGTTACCATCTTTGTCGTTTGTGGAGTGGTTTTTTACGGCATTCAGAGTGCCGGGCAGGGTCAGAGCCTGGAGCACCAGGTCAAAGTCGGTGCTGAAGGTGTGGCCCAGAACATAACCGGCCAGATTCGTTTGTATCAAAAGCTGTTGCAGGGACTATCTCAGGATCAGCAGCTTGTCAGCCTGTTTGCAACCAAGAATAGATCCGGCCTGCGTGGTAAGGAGCAATCTTTTCTACGCCAGACCCCGGACGCAAAATATGTGCGGCTGCTTCCGGTGGAGTGGGATGAGCTTGAGACCGGTGTAGGCCCTAAGCTGAGTTTTGCCTCCCTGGCCATGCTCAGGGGTGTGGAAACATCCCGCGCAGTTTCATCAGCAGAGGTGCACCAGTTCAATTCCAGACAACGGCATATAGCGCTGGCTGCTCCGGTGTTGAAGGGTAAGAAGGGTGCGGTTGTTGGGGTGATTCATCTCTCTCTGCCTATGGACATGTTAAACAGCTCAGTTGCCGGTGTCGCTGTGCAGAGTGGCAGTATCAATCTGCGACAGGTAGCAGGTGGCGCACCACTGCTTCTGGCTTCAAACGACTCTGCCAGGAGGAAGCTACCCAGATCATCAGGTAGCATAAAAATCCCTGGTTCAATATGGAGTGTCGCTTATAAGTCTAAATCAAGCAGTGTGGTATGGAGTGATCACATAGTTTTTTATGGGGCACTGTTGATTGGACTGGGCCTCATTGCCTTGGCCGTCCTGCTGCTTACCCACCGGCTAAAGCTGGGGCTTGTCAGTGATCAAGAGAGTATCCTGATCCTGGTGGAGCGGCTGCTGTTGGGGCGTGTTGCCTCCAGCCAGAAGGCCAGGATAGCTGAGCTGCAGGGCATCATGGATCACTTGGTGCATATGATGCACGGGATTAAAAGCCGTGCTGCTGCAAAGCCCATTGCGCCGGAAACGATGAATGAGGCAACAGGTCTGCCGCAGTCTACAGTGGAGGAGGCCATAGAGGCCGTGTCAGAACAGGCGGGAGGAAATTTCCTGCCTGCGTCCATATTCCGTAGCTATGATATCCGGGGTATCGTAACCAAGGAGCTGACGGCAGATGTGGTATATCAGCTGGGCAGGGTCATCGGCAGTGCAGCCTATGATGAAGGGCAGCAGACCGTAATTGTGGCCCGTGACGGACGCAAGTCGGGACAGGAGCTGTCCACGGCCCTGTGTCGTGGTTTGATGGCCAGTGGCCGGGATGTGCTGGATATAGGGATGGTGCCCACGCCACTGCTCTATTTCGCCACCAATTTCCTGGGCAGCAGCAGCGGGGTGATGGTGACCGGGAGCCACAATCCGCCCGAGTATAACGGTCTGAAGATAGTTATCGCGGGGGAAACTCTATCTGGCGATGGGATCAAGGCCCTGCGCAACCGCATCTCCAAGGGAGACCTGTTACAGGGAGAGGGAACTCGGACCGAGCAGGACCTGCTGGCCGATTATCTGAGTCGTGTGGTGGAAGATCTGCACATCGGTAGACCACTCAAGGTGGTTCTGGATTGTGGCAATGGAGTTGCTGGTGTGGTGGCACCGCACCTGCTCAAGTTGCTGGGGTGTCAGGTTACCGAACTGTACTGTGACGTGGATGGGGATTTCCCCAATCATCATCCGGATCCGACCAAGCCGGAAAATCTTGAGGCCCTGGTTTCCGAGGTCAAGTCCAGTCAGGCTGATATCGGAATTGCCCTGGATGGTGATGGCGACAGAATAGGCGTGGTTGATTCGGCGGGCAACATCATCTGGCCCGACCGCCTGCTGATGCTGTTTGCCATTGACCTGCTGATACGTCAGCCGGGCGCGGATATTATCTATGACGTTAAGTCGAGTCGCCACCTTGCCGGTCAGATACTCGCCAATGGCGGCAGGCCGCTGATGTGGAAGACCGGTCACTCTCTGATCAAGGCCAGGATGAAAGAGACCGGCGCCCTGCTGGCCGGTGAGTTGAGTGGGCATATATTCTTCAAAGAGCGTTGGTATGGATTTGATGATGGCCTCTATGCCTGTGCCAGACTGCTCGAGATACTGGCCGCAGATTCACGCAGTTCTGCGGAGATATTTGCCGAGCTTCCAGAGAGTGTCAGTACACCTGAGTTAACCCTGGCAATGCAGGAAGGAGAGAATGTTGAGCTGATGGACAAGCTGCTGGCGAGCGGTGAGATGCAGGATGCGAAGTTGATTAAGATTGATGGTATCCGCGCGGAGTTTGAATATGGCTGGGGGCTGGTGCGTGCATCTAATACCATGCCGGCAGTCACCTTCCGCTTTGAGGCGGAGGATATGGATGGCCTGAAGCGGGTGCAGGCAGTGTTCCGGGAGCAGTTGCTGAAGATAAACTCAGAACTCGAACTGCCATTTTGAGCACGCATGGAGTGGTCTGAATGAACATTGTTGTAACTCGCTTAAAGATGCAAAGTGCGCCAAGAGACCATCTGAAATACCTTAAGTAACAATTAGTTTTCACTTTGTGTTTTTGGCACCTTGGCGAGAGCCAACTATTAGCTTTAAGTACCCAATTTTTACTTAAAGAGCCCTAAATTCTAATTTAATTGGAAGAATATGAGTCTAACACCAGAACAGGCGCGTAACGTTGCCCATGTGCTTGCAGAGTCACTGCCCTATATAAAGAGGTTCCAAGGCAAGACCATCGTCATCAAGTATGGCGGGAATGCCATGGTGGATGAGAAACTAAAAAAGAGTTTTGCCCGTGACATTGTGCTGATGAAGCTGGTGGGTATCAACCCGGTGGTGGTGCACGGCGGTGGTCCACAGATAGGTAAGCTACTGGAGCGGCTGGGTAAGAGCAGTGAGTTTGTTCAGGGTATGCGGGTCACAGACAGCGAGACCATGGATGTGGTGGAGATGGTTCTGGGCGGCCTGGTAAACAAGGAGATTGTCAATCTGATCAGTCAGCACGGCGGCGGCGCCGTGGGACTTACCGGTAAGGATGGTGGCCTGATCCGTGCCCGTAAGCTACAACTGAAAAATGATGCGCCTGAGTTGGAGGCCCCGGAGATCATTGATATCGGACATGTGGGGGAGGTGGAGAGTATAGACCCCGGCGTGGTGGATATGTTGGTGGGCGGTGGGTTCATCCCGGTTATTGCCCCCATTGGCATAGGTCACGATGGCCGATCCTATAATATCAATGCGGACCTGGTTGCCGGCAAGATGGCCGAGGTGCTGGGGGCGGAAAAACTGATTCTGCTCACCAATACCGCCGGCCTGTTGGACAAGGATGATAATCTGTTGACGGGGCTGTCGGCCTCAAAGGTGGCGGAGCTGGAGGCGGATGGCACTATTTATGGTGGCATGCTGCCCAAGATCCACTGTGCCCTGGATGCGGTAATGGCCGGGGTGAAATCCTCCCATATCATTGATGGCAGGGTGCAGCACGCAGTGCTGCTGGAGCTGTTTACAGATGAGGGTGTGGGAACCCTGATCTGCGCCAGATGACCCTATGGGCGCCAAGATACCGCGTAGACAGCTTATCCTGGAAGCACTGGCAACTGAGCTGGAAAATAGTCCTGGCGCCAGGATAACCACCGCAGCGCTGGCGCGCGCCAGCGGGGTAACCGAGGCTGCGCTCTATCGGCATTTTGCCAGCAAGGCTCAGATGTTTGAGGCCCTGATCGCCTTCGCCGAGGAGGCGGTGTTTACCCGCATCAATCAGATACTGGATGAGGAGAAAGATACTACCATCCGCTGTAGCAGAATTGTTTATTTGCTGTTGGGGTTTGCTGAACGCAACCCGGGAATCACACGGGTGCTGTTGGGGGATGCGTTGACCGGTGAAGGCGAACGCCTGCTGTTGCGGGTGGAGCGGTTTTTTGATCGCCTGGAGACCCAACTGAAGCAGGTGGTGCGTGAATCCAGATTGCGTGATGATGCTTCGGGGCAGATCGCAGCCGAGGATTGTGCCGATATTATTCTCGGCTTCGTGGAGGGGCGTCTGCACCGGTTTCTCCGTTCCAGATTCAAAAAATCACCTCTGGAGAAGTGGGAGGAACAGTGGCGGATTGTTGCTACCGCCTTGTTTGCCAGTTAGGGATGACCAGCTTATTTTCGCTGATGCTTGTCACCCAACAATAGTCTTCTGAACCCGCTCCTGATCGAAGCGACCTGGTCGCTGTCGCAGAACTTCTTGCCCAATGGCGAGGGTTTGCACTGCAGGTCGAAGAACAGATGCTCACCCTGGGCCTTTTTCCGCTGGATACGTGAAAGGGTGATGCTGATGTCGGTGTCGCTTACAGGTGGTGCGGTAAGAATTACTGATTCGCCCATGATCTTTATCTTGGTGGTGGCGCGTTTCAATACGTAGTCTACGCCCTTTTCCCAGTAAGAGTCACAGGTTTGGATGTCGTTGCATAGCACAACATAGTCGAGTTGGGATGCCACAGCCGTTTGTATTTTGTTCGGCATCTGCTCGGCTCGCAGCTTTTTAAGTTCCAGAAACCGTTTCAGGTCCAACTGCGCCTTTAGTCTGATTTTCTCTTTATCCTTTTCCCGGATAATGATAGTGGCGTAGCTGTCCTTCAGATGTTGGCGGCTACTGGCAATCTCGCCCAATAGTCCTTTCGGTGGTTTCCTGCCGCGACGTTCCTGGCTGGCGGCTCTGTTCTGCATATCTACCAGCTGGGCCTTTACCTGCTTGATGTTGCTGATGGCAATCTGAATCATCACATCAATGGCGGCAAGCTTGCCATCCTGAGCCATTATGATGTCATCTCCGCTGCGGAAGGTTCGCAGCAGTACCCGGTCCTCCGCCTTCTGCTTTTCGATAATCTTCTCGCGCTCTTTTCTCAGGCGCTTCAGCTCTTTTTCCTGAGCCAGCTCCTGGGCTGTCTTGGCCCGTTCAATCTTTCTGACTTCCATTCCCCGCTCGTTCAACTCACTGCGCGCCTGGTTGGCCTGACTTGGAGGAAGTTTATCTGTGTAGTTAACCTTGCCGTCAGCATCCACCCAGCGGTAGAGTTTGGCCAGTGCCGGTGTGGCCAGCAGGGCAGTGACTAAGGTAAAAATAAGTATGTCGAGTCTCAAGCGCATAGTTGTTACGGTTCCATAATTTGATGGCTAAAGCATAGACGATCACCGCATTCGAGTGAATAGCCTATCCATGCTGGCTGGGATCAATTTCAATCGCTTTGGTTGCTCCAGAGGGAGAGTATCCAGCCGGAACAGAGTATGGTCGCGGTGCCAGCCAGTCCTGCCATAAGTGGGTGCAGGGGTAGCATGGCCCACTCCGGGATAAGTTCCAGCTTGGGCAGAAAGTTGTTCCAGGCCACCACCAGGATGCCCAGGGCAGTGGCTATCTGTGCGGCCCTGGCGCTGGCGGCAGGGACCATGATGCCGAGCAGAAACAGCCCCAGCATGCCGCCACCAAATACGGCGGAAATCTGCCACCACACATCCAGTGCGGTCTTTACCTGGATCATCAACATGGCAGCACCGGTGCCGATGACCCCGATGATGACGGTGGTCCAGCGGGTTATGGCCAGTAGTTTGTGATCACTCGCTTCTCCTGCTTTCAATCTGCGATAGAAGTCGATGGTCCATACCGTGGCCGAGGTGTTGAGACTGGAGTCCAGGGTGCTCATGCCTGCGGCGAGTACTGCAGCGATCACAATGCCCACCACACCGCTGGGTAGTTGGGTGACGATAAAAAATGGAAAGATCTGATCTGGTTTGGAGGGCAGGTCCGGGGTGGGCATGGCCTGATAGTAGACAAACAGCATGCTGCCGATCAGAAAAAACAGGGCGGAGACCGGGATGTAGGTGAGGCCGCCTATCCACATGGAGCGTATTGCGTCGCGGTCGGATCTGGCCGATAGGAAACGCTGCACATAGTTTTGATCCACCCCGAAGTTTTTCAGGTTCTCTACAATGCCAAACAGCAGCACCACCCAAAAACCCTGTACTGCCAGGTCCCAATCCCAGGAGCCAAGGGCCAACTTGCCCTGGTTGGATGCGCTTGCCATGGCCTGCTCCACGCCGCCGGGCATATCTAGCAATAGCAACAGCAGGCAGAGCAGGGCGCCACCCAACAGGACCACGGACTGCACCACGTCGGTCCAGATTACCGCCTCAAAACCACCGGCTGCGGTGTAGGCAATAGTCAGCAGCCCCAGGGCCAGAATCACCGTCACCAGATCCCAGCCCAAGAGCTGAGACACCGCCAGCGCCACCAGATACAGCACCACTGCGATGCGCCCCACCTGGAGCAGGATCAGGCTGATCCCGGCATAGGCTCTGGCCCAGTATCCAAAGCGCTCCTCTAGGTGTTGATAGGCGGTGGTCTCCACCCGCTTGCGGTAGAAGGGGATAAAGAAATGGCCGGCGATGATACAGGCTATGGGCAGGCTGAGGGAGAATACAAAGGGACTCCAGTCGCTGGCGTAGGACTTTCCCGGATTGGCCAGAAAGCTGATGCTGCTCAGATAGGTGCCGAGGATGGAGATGCCGATGGCCCAACCCGGCAGGCGACGGCTTCCCAGGGTGTAGGCCTCCAGGGTGTTGTTGCGATGTACAAACCAGGCCCCGAATACCGCAGTTGCCAGCAGGTAGATGGCCACGATAATCAGGTCCAGACTCGGCAGGCTGGTGGTTTCCGCCATGGGATAGGTTTCCTAAGTAAGTTGTTTGTTATTATCTAGTGGAACCAGGTTGCAGGGTGACAAGATACGAGAGTCCCATAGTCTCTCGCAAAGGCACGTAGACGCAAAGGGTTTTCTTGGCGGGCTTTGCGTCTTTGCGAGAGTAATGTTGGTGGTGTATTAAGGGGCTATATCAGATTCCGTACTCCGCACGGTATCTGGTTATGCGTTCTAGATCAGCAGTGGCGTCGCTCTTGGTATCCAGATAGGCAATCAGATTTCCCAGCCTGGTGATGGCGGCCACCGGAATAGCGTAGTCGGCCTCCACCTCCTGGATGGCGGACAGCTCACCTGTGCCCCGCTCCTGGCGATCCAGGGCGATGAATACCGCAGCCGGGGTAGCACCCTGGCTGTTTATGACATCTATAGACTCGCGGATGGCGGTGCCGGCGGTAATCACGTCATCAATAATGGCGACCCGTCCCTCCAGGGGGTGTCCCACAATGCTGCCGCCCTCACCGTGCGCCTTGGCCTCTTTGCGGTTGAAGGCGTAGGGGATGTCCACTTCGTGCTGGTCATACAGTGCAGCGGCGGTAACTGCAGCCAGGGGGATGCCCTTGTAGGCGGGCCCGTACAGCACATCAAACTTGATCCCGGAGTCCACGATGGCCTGGGCATAAAAGCGCCCCAGCCGGGCCAGACTGGAACCACTGTTGAACAGTCCTGCATTAAAAAAATAGGGGCTGGTGCGGCCGGATTTAAGGGTGAATTCGCCAAAGCGCAACACCCCGGTCTGTAGGGCGAAATCGATAAATTCGCGTTGATAATCTTGCATGACATATTACCTTGAAGGAACACTCACCCCATTGTCCGTATGCATGGTTGTGGATGCAACGGCTTATTTGGCACTTGAGTCTACCGCAGTTTCACTGGGCAGTCCCAGGCTGAACTCCTGTAGCTGAATGCCCAGCATTACTATGTGGCCACTGTGGCGGGCCAGCCCCTCTTCGCTGAAGTCAAACTGGTAGGTGCGGCGCAGACGGATGCCATTTGTGGTCCAGTTTATACCCAGGCGGCGCAATGCCACGGTCTGGTCTAAAAACTGCACATTACGGTGTTCGCAACCCTTGCTGCAGATGGCGATTGCAAACTCCCGCGCCCGGGCGCTATCCAGCCAGAACCAGATGATTAGGGATATGCCGAGAATGCCGGAAAGAGTGCTCATGGGTGTTATGCTATATGGGATTGGAGTTCAGGGAGCGGTTGATTAATGGCCAACATAGAGATCATGCAGGGGGATATTACACGGCTTGAGGTGGATGCCATAGTCAATGCTGCAAATAGCAGTCTGCTGGGTGGTGGCGGTGTGGATGGGGCCATCCACCGCGCCGCCGGGCCAGAGTTGTTGGAGGCCTGTCGGCCATTGGGTGGCTGCCCTACGGGAGAGGCGCGTATCACCCCCGGGTTTGATCTACCAGCAAACTGGGTGATCCATACCGCTGGCCCGGTGTGGCGTGGGGGCTGCGCTGGAGAGCCGGAGCTGCTGCGCTCCTGTTATGAGAACTGCCTGGTCCTGGCCCGTGATCATGGCGTCAGGAGTGTTGCTTTTCCTGGTATAAGTACCGGGGTGTATGGCTATCCAAAACTGGATGCGGCCAAGATTGCCCTGGATGTTATGCGGTCGGCTGAGGGCTTTGATCAAATCATTGCCTGCTGTTTTTCTGAGCAGGATGCGTCGTTGTATGAACAGTTGCTTGGAGAGATGTAATGTCTGAAGTAAAAACAGTATCCCTGCTGGAACGGTTGGATGGGGTCTCGGTCTCGGCCCTGATCTTTGCTAGCCTGCTGCTGGGGTTGGCGCCGTTCCAGCCAGAGCCCCATGTGTGGCAGAAGCTGAAGATGCTGGCTGGAGGGGAACTGGCCCGGCCCATTGATATCTTCGATCTATTCATGCATGGCACCCCTATCCTGTTACTGATTACCCGGGTGCTGCGGATGGGAATGGCCAGTATCAATAGAAGTTCAGGATAACAGTCTCCACTCGTAAGATCGTAATACTCATGAGCCCCTTAGTTTGAGCCATTTTAGGGAAGCTCTGATTAAAGCCATCCATGGCTTTAATCAGAGCACGTAAATAAAAAATGCAATTTTCCATTTCTTTCATTTTCAATGACATATAGCCATAGAAAATGGCAGTACATCCATGTGCTGCCGGAGCCTCTGATTAATTCAGAGGCTCCTTAGTGTTAACAGGCCCTAGTTGTTGTAATACCTGCCCCCATTAAGAATTATCAATCATAGTTAGGGTCTAGTCCGTTGCCTAATTCAGTTGGGATGACACCGCGTGCAGGACCATGTCCCTTTCATGGTGTCGATGGTGAGATCATTACTTACTGTTTTAACAGGGTTTTGCTCTGCGCAAGTGGCTTGCCGTCTTTAATAAAAACAAGTTAAATACTCAGATATATAACTCCACTCAATAATTAGTATCAAAACCTAAAAATTATAGGTATATTGATTGACAATCATCAATATCAAATCAGATAGAGCCAAGTCATAACACAAGTTAAGGCAGATAATATGGCTAGGAGGAGAGGGAGGCAGTGCTCATGGATAGTAGAGATAAAACGATTAATGTAGGAGGTAACAGTAACGGCAGATCAGGTCTGGAGTATGGTTTCCGACTGCCGTTCCAAGTTAGCAAATTCAGAACTCTGCAGTATCAGATGAGTGTTTGACATGCCGTGAACAGCGGCGTGATCTGTTTCATTCTTTCAATAACTATCAATCTAATAAGGAACGCGTAATGATAGCATTTTCCAGGCTACTACTAATCCTGCTTTTTACTTCAATGGCAGGTCTCGTCTCGGCGGCCGATGCCAAGGAGGCATCAGCAGCCAAAAAGGCTAAATGGTACACCAACATAGTTGATGTGGATTTCGTAAAACAGCATGCAGGCGTCCCGCGTAAAAAGGGTGTAATGATTATCGACGCCCGTCCCAAGGCGCGTAAATACGACAAGGGGCATATTCCCGGGGCATACAGCATAGCGCTTCGCGACTTCGATAAAATGGCCGCCACCCTTCCGGCCGACAAGTCCACCCTGCTTCTATACTACTGCGGTGGAACCAAGTGTATGCTGAGCCATAAATCCGCCTACAAGGCTGAGAAGCTGGGTTACACCAATATCAAGGTGTATGCCAACGGTTTCCCCAACTGGAAGAAAAGCGGCAACCTAGTGTCCGTAACCATATCTCATCTGAAAAAGCTGATGGATAAAAAAGCACCTATGGTTGTGGTGGATTCACGCCCCAAGAAGCGTAAATACGACAAGGGCCATATCCCCGGCGCCATCAGTATTCCGGATCGCACCTTCGATAAAATGACCAATCTCCTGCCTGCAGATAAGGCTACGCCACTGTATTTCTACTGTGGTGGCTACAAGTGCAAACTGAGCCCGAATTCTGCGGCCAAGGCGATGAAGCTTGGGTATAGTAAGGTCAGCATTGTTCCAGAGGGCTACCCGGGGTGGAAGAAGGCGCAGAAATCCGCCGCAGCACCTAAATTAGAAACGGGTAAGGAAGAGGGCACCATCACTATAAAGTCATTCAAAAAAATCATGGCCTCAGCCCCAGGCAGCCTTATGCTGGTTGACGTACGCGATAAGGATGAGTTCGCAGAAGGTACAATCAAAGGCGCGGTCAATTTTCCAATAAATGACTTTGAAAAGCAGATGGACAAGCTGCCGAATAACAAGAACGTTGTTCTCTTATGTGGTACCGGAGGACGTTCTGGTGAGGCCTATGACATTATTAAAATGCTTAAACCAGAGATTAAAGCCTACTTTCTGAATGCAGAGATCGATTTCAAGAAAGACGGCACCTATGCCATGAAGGCGATCGTTGAATAGGTAACTGGCTTAACCTGAAACCGAAACAAGGGCGGCTTTGGCCGCCCTTGTTGTTTTAGGAAGTTTTGGGTTTTAGTCGTAGGGGGCGGAGTCAATCCGCACATCTACTGCTTGTTTATTCTGCTGGTATTGCGCGGATTGACTCCGCCCCCTAGCAACCTGGCTATCAATCAAACCGTTTTGACTGGGTAAGGCGCTCCAGTCGCAGTCGCTGGCGTTCATCGAACAGGTGACGGGAGCTGATCCAGACCGCGGAGATGGCCCCCAGGCCAGTCCCGGCCGCTATCAGCAATAGGATCATGATCTGATACTTGGCCGCCTCCAGGGGCGGGCTTCCAGCCAGAATCTGGCCGGTCATCATGCCTGGCAGGCTGACCACGCCGGCCGCTGCCATGGCGTTGATAATGGGTATGAGACCTGCGCGCAGGGCGTTGCGTCGGATGTTGCCGATGGCACTGCTCCACTCCTCTCCCAAGATCAGCCTGGCTTCAATGTTGCCCCGTTGCAGCCATGCATTCTGGGTCAGGTTGTCCATGGCGATGGCGATGCCGGACATGGTGTTGCCCAGCAGCATACCAAGCAGGGGGATCAGGTATTGCGGCAGGTACCAGGGCTCAACCCGAACCACCAGTTGCAGGGCCAGCAGGGTGATGCTGAAGGAGGAGACGAACATGGAGAGCGTGCCTATACCGATGCCCCATGGTCCGGTAAAGCGCCGCTGCTGGCGCGCCATCACCTCGTATCCTGCCACTCCCAACATAAACAGGCACAGCAGTCCGATGAGTAGCGGGTTGGATTGGGCGAACAGGGTCTTCAGAACCATTCCGAGCAGTCCCAACTGTATCACGCTACGTACTGCTGCCAGCAGCAGTCGCTTCTCAATCCCCAGCCGCAGATGCCAGGAGAGCATAGCCAGCGCCAGCACTAGAACGGCGGCAATGGATAGATCCAGGGGGCTGAGGGTGATCAGGTCCATGTTTCCGGCTCCACTTGGTTGCCGTTGATTATCAATCCCCGCTCTCCCACCCGCTTACGCTGCTCCTGGTTGTGGCTCACCCAGAGTACGCCGCAGCTATGTTTTTGCCGGTAGTGGGCGACCACTGCCTCCACCCGCCTGCCATTGTCGGCATCCAGGTTGGCGGTGGGTTCGTCCAACAGCAGAACCTCGGGCTTGTTGACTAACAGACGGGCCAGGGCCAGGCGTTGGCGCTCGCCACTGGAGAGACGGCTTACCTGCCACTCCAGGCACTCGGGGCTGAAGCCCAGCTCCTGAAGTATTCCCTGGTCGCTGGAGGGAAAGTGCTGGCCTACATACTCCATCCACCAGTGACTCTCAGTGGGCAGAAGCCCCACCCGTTGGCGCCAGTTGGACGCTGGAAACCGTTGTTGGGGTTGTTCCCCCAGTCGGACTTCTCCCCCGTGGGGGTCCAGGTCTGCCAGGGCGCGTAGCAGCAGGGTCTTGCCGCTGCCAGATGGGCCGGAGAGGGTAATGCAGCCGCCCGCATCCAGCACCATATCGATGGGGTCGAGGAGCAGGCTCTTAAACTGGATGAGGTTAAGTGCGGCCATTATGGTTATGGTGTCCGGCCACAAGGGCCACTGTTTTTTACGCCGAGGCGCCGAGACGCCGAGAGAACAGCTATTAGTTGTGACAACTGATCACTCTGCATTCTTTGTGTCTTTGTGAGAGTAGTTATTGCTGGATAGTTACAGGAATGAATCATTGGATTACCTGCGCCGAAAGATCAGATCCCACACGCCATGACCCAGGCGCTCGCCGCGCAGCTCAAATTTGGTCATGGGGCGATACTCGGGCCGGGGACAGAAATGGCCGGGACTGGCGCTGTTTTCAAACAGATCGTCTGCCTTGCCTAGTACCTCTAGCATCTGTTCCGCGTAGTGTTCCCAGTCGGTGGCGGCGTGAAATACCCCGCCGGGCTTGATGGCCTGTGCCAGCAGTTTAATCATGGATGGTTGCAAGATGCGCCGTTTGTGGTGTTTCTTTTTATGCCAGGGGTCGGGAAAGAAGAGATAGACACCGGCCAAGGTGGCGGTCGGGAGGCCGCGCTCCAGCAGCTCCACCGCATCATGGCGCATCACTCGCAGATTACTCAGGCCTCGCTTCTCAATCTCCAGCAGCAGGCGGCCCACGCCCGGGCTGTGTACCTCTATGCCCAGGTAGTTTTGCTCCGGATGCTGCTGGGCCATCTCGGCCAGGGAGGCGCCGTTGCCAAAGCCAATCTCCAGAATAACCGGGTTGTTATTGCCGAAGATAGTGGACAGGTCCAGGGTCTGGCCGGGAGTGAAATCGATTCCGAACTGCGGCCACAGGGTCTCGAAGGCGCGCTGCTGGCCTGCGGTCAGACGCCCCTCCCGCAGTACATAGCTGCGTATCTTGCGATGTGGTTTATCGCTTTCGGTCATGGTCCAGGCTTGCATTCTGAGGGGTCGGAGTCAAACCAGTTTGGTCTGATTTGACTCCGACCCTGATGTAGGGGAGGTTCTTTTAGAAGAACATTCCGTCAACCGGGGATGAGGCGGAGGCAAAACGCTTGGCGGGCATGCGTCCTGCCAGATAGGCCTCACGTCCGGCTTCGATCGCCTTTCTCATGGCGGATGCCATCAGGATCGGTTTGTCTGCGGCGGCGATAGCCGTATTCATCAGGACGCCATCACACCCCAGTTCCATGGCTTCGGCGGCGTCAGAGGCGGTGCCCACGCCGGCGTCCACTAGGATCGGTACATTGGCATTTTCCACGATGGTGCGGATGTTCAGTTTATTGCGGATGCCCAGACCGGAACCTATGGGGGCGGCCAGTGGCATCACGGCGATACACCCCAGCTGTTCCAGTTGGCGTGCAACTATGGGGTCGTCATTGGTGTAGACCATGACGTCAAACCCATCTTTAATCAGTTCTTCAGCGGCGATGATGGTCTGCATTACGTCTGGGAACAGGGTCTTTTCATCTCCCAGCACCTCCAGTTTTACCAGGTTGTGCCCGTCCAGCATCTCCCGGGCCAGCCTGCAGGTGCGCACTGCAGTTTCGGCATCGTAGCAGCCAGCGGTGTTGGGCAAGATGGTGTAGCGGTCTGGCGGCAGCACATCCAGGATGTTTGGCTCGTCCTGGTTCTGTCCCATGTTGGTGCGACGCACGGCTACGGTGACAATCTCGGCTCCGCTGGCGGTGATGGCGTCACTGGTCTCTTGCATATCTTTGTATTTACCAGTGCCTACCAACAGGCGGGAGTTGTACTCTTTTCCGGCTATGGTTAATGTGTCTGCTTTATTTTCAGGCATGATCTGTCTGCTTCCGTCGATTTCAGTGTTCTGGATGATAGCCTTGTTGGGGCGTTGTTTGAAGGGTGGTGCTGTTATCCGCCACCGATAGCCTGGACTACCTCCACCCGGTCGCCTGGTTGTAACTGGCGTTGAACGAAGCTGCTGCGGGGAACCAGTTCACCGTTAACCTCTACCGCAAAGCGTTGTTCGCCCAGGTCAAGTTCCTGGACCAGTTCACTCATGGTAGTATTTTCGGAGACCTGTTGGTCCTCTCCGTTTAGATAGATTTGCATGGGGGCCTTCGTAACACAGGGGTATCTTGATCCATGTGAGTATTGGACATGCATCTTAACAGAAGCGTTCGGCTATTTTACACTAACTTTTTCTCACAACTAAAATAATAAGAGGTATGGAACATATGGCCCCGGAGCAGTGGAGTGAAGATCTAATATCTGTGGATAACGCCGTGACTCTCTATGGACTGTTTCTACAACGCCTGAGCCGCTCTCCAGACCTGGTGGCCTATAAGAGCTATTCCCGTGAGTCATCCACCTGGGAAGATTACACCTGGCAGGAGATGGCCCGGCAGATTGCCCGTTGGCAGCGGGCGTTGGCTAAGGAGGGATTGGCGCCGGGTGATCGGGTGGCGTTACAGCTGAGAAATTCCCCTGAGTGGGTGGTGTTTGATCAGGCCTGTCAGGCTATGGGTCTGGTGGTTGTGCCGCTGTATACGGATGATCGGCCTGAGAACACCTCCTATATCCTGGCGGATGCAGATGTAAAGCTGCTGCTGGTACAGGATATGGGGCGTTGGAGCAAGCTTGCCCCGGAGCTGGATGAGAATAAGCTGCTGCAGCGGGTGCTGGTGTTGGCTCCGGGAATAGATACGGGGTCTCCACTGCAGGATGATGACCGGTTGGCTCTGGTGTCGGACTGGCTGCCAGAAACTGGCAGGAAGTTGTGTGACGCCGGGACAGATCCCCATGCCCTGGCATCGATAATCTATACCTCAGGGACCACTGGACGCCCCAAGGGGGTGATGCTGAGCCATTACAATATTCTCTCTGTGGCTCATGGGGCACTAGTGTTGCTTGATTGCTATCGGGAGGATCTATTTCTCTCCTTCTTGCCGCTGTCCCATACCCTGGAGCGCACCTGTGGTTATTATCTGCCGATCATGACCGGATCCACGGTTGCCTTTTCCAGATCTGTGGCGCAACTGGCAGAAGATCTGGTGATTCTGCAGCCCACATTGATGATTGCGGTGCCTCGCATCTTCGAGCGGGTCTATGGGCGGATCAGGGAGCAGTTGCAAAAGGGTCCGGGGTCAGCCAGTAGGTTATTTGATCTTGCGGTACAGGTGGGTTGGGCGCGTTTTCTGCGGCAGCAAGGGCGGGCGGATTGGCACCTCTCCCAACTCCTGTGGCCGCTGTTGAACAAGTTAGTGGCAGCCAAGATAAAGGCAAAACTTGGCGGGCGTCTGCGTGTGGCAGTCAGTGGGGGAGCTCCTCTGTCGCCAGAGATCGCAGAGGTGTTTATCGGTCTGGGGATTCCCGTTTTGCAGGGTTATGGCCTGACTGAGACCAGTCCTAACATCAGTGTCAATCCACTGGAAGATAATCTGCCTGCCAGTGTGGGTGTTCCCCTGCGCAATGTTGAGGTGTGTATTGGTGAGAATGATGAACTGCTGGTAAAAAGCCCGGGGGTGATGTTGGGCTATTGGAATAACCATGCTGCCACCGCCAGGATGATAGATGCCGATGGTTGGTTGCATACCGGTGATCAGGCGCGGATTGATGAGAATAATCACATCTACATAACCGGTCGGATCAAAGATATCCTGGTGTTATCCAACGGAGAGAAGGTGCCGCCCTCAGATATGGAGCTGGCCATTACCCTGGACCCTATATTTGAGCAGGCCATGGTGATTGGGGAGGGGCGTCCCTACCTTAGCGCCCTGGTGGTTCTGAATGGGGATCTGTGGCCAGGGTTGACGCGGGAGTATGGTCTTGACCCCGTGGCGCCAGAGAGCCTGCGGGACTCTAGATTAAACAGTCTGCTATTGGGGCGTATCAAAGATGCCCTGAAGGACTTTCCCGGCTATGCCAAGATCCGCCGGGTCTCGGTGCGCCTTGAGCCCTGGACCATAGAGAACGGGTTGCTAACGCCAACCCTGAAGACAAAACGGGCTATGGTCCTTGCGCATAACCAAGATGCCATCGACCTGATGTATGGTTCCGGGCCGACCGCATCCAGTCGTCGCTGATAGCACAACCAGCTTGCGCCAGACCCGGTATGGGGCATAGAATCGGGTGGCCTTGCGCGGGTATCGTATATCGGTATTACCCTAGCTTCCCAAGCTAGTGATTCGTTTTTGATGCCTGTTACTTGCTGATTTGTAACGTATTTTTCAATCTGCTTTATCCATCTTTTAATTACTTACTGTGCCACTACTGTGGCAGGAGTGTTGAAGATGGCAACGATTAGAAAGCGTAATGGTCGGTGGAATGTTCAGGTCAGGAAGAAAGGTGCAAAGCCTATCTCTCTGACATTTGACTTAAAAATAGATGCGATAGCCTGGGCAAAAAAGCAGGAGGCTTTAATTGACCAAGGCAAGTGGAAAGACAGGGTAGATGCTGAACAACCCCTGGTTGTATTGCTGGATCGTTACCTCACTACTATATCCCCCTCTAAAGCCTGCCATGAAGCTGATAGGAGCTTCTCTAAGCGTATTAAATCAATGCTAGGGCCTATCCCCTTAATGGCTGTTGATAGTCGTCATTTGTCGGGTTTTAGGGATGATTTGCTATCTGAAGGGTTATCAGGCCAAACAGTTAAGCATCACCTAGGCTTGATCTCCCGAGTCTTTAGCGCCTGCATTAAGGAGTGGCACATATATGATTACAATCCTGTACTCCTGGTCAGGCAACCAAAAGTTAGTCCCGGCAGGGATCGTGTTATATCCCCCTCTGAATTCGATTTGATAAAGGGACACTTGAACTCAGTCATGATAGATGTGATAACCATAGCTTATGAAACAGCAATGAGGCAGGGTGAGATTGTTCGTATACAGAGGCAAGATGTTGACTTTGGGGAGTCTACACTACATATACCCATTACCAAGAATAGAAAGCCAAGAACAATACCCTTGTCTGAATCTGCAATTAGGAGCGTCAGAAGGTTAATTCTCACTGGTATACCTTCAGCTCAAATGATCAAATACTACTTTAGATCAGCAGTGCAAAAGAGTGAGATGCCTCATGCTGTATTTCATGATTTGAGGCATACGGCGATCACTAAATTCTTTGAAATGGGTTTGAACGTTATGGAGGTGAGTGCCATCTCGGGACACACTGATCTTAAGATGCTTAAGAGGTATACGCATCTTTCACCAGGATATTTGGTTAAGAAAATTAGGGGTCAAGGGCCGCCACTTAGCTAATATGCTAAAGTAATTGGTGTATTTAGAAAGAAAGACGATTTGTTAAATCACCTTCTGATCCAGGGTAGATCAGGCTCTAGTTTGCTGAAAACCTCTCGCCTAGACAAATAAGATAGCAGTTGTAGCCTTTTGAGCTAGTAGGGTGCTTATTTATACATCTAGGTTGAATGGTCTTCATATGCGGTGTGCCAACTGTGCCAAAAGAGAGGGGGTTTGACGGTATGCTTCTTTTCGCGAAGAGTAGCTATAGTTTTATTTGTCGTAATCACCTCTTTCTAAAAGCCACCTGGTTTTCCGCAGTTAGCGTACAATAAGAAACCTAAATGTATATCTATTTGAGCTTTAATGTCCTTCCATCTGGAAGCCGCGCCTTGTCTTCAGAACCTTTTACACCTGTATTATAGAACTCTGTACCATCTGTGCTGCGAACTTTTGTTGGACTGCCTTTGAACGTTGTAACTTTGTAGTTCTTGCCAGTTGTTGGATCAAAGGCGTTTTTTGTTTTGGAAGGCGATTTAGCATGTGCTTGTACTGGAGATGCGGATCTTTTGTAGGAAGTAGTAGCTTTTCCCGTCTGTATATCATTAATTATTCTATGCCCACTTGGTTGTGAGATTGCATTGCGTCTCATATCTTTCTCAATTTCCCTAACATGCCGTTGTTTTTGTTTTTTAGATGGTGACCCAGATGCCAAAATTCTTGATATAGCACCGTGTCCTCTACGTTTTGATACTGCTCCTAGCCTCATTTTCCGCTCAATTTCTCGTATCTGTCTAGCTTTTTGCTTTTCAGATCTAATAGCCGCAGCAGTAGAATTGCTCTGTTGTTTTTGTTGAGTTGATCCCATATCTCCTTGTTGTTGCCGGGCAAATTTATTTTGCTGTATTCGGTTCAATTCATTCACTTCACCTGGTCTTAACGCTGAAATTGGAGCTTGTGCTGGGGGTACGTAAATGTTTTTTCGACTAGTATTTTCCGGACACCTAGTTTGTGTAAATGTAGTATGGCCATTTTTGGCTTTGCACATACGCATCTTTCCAGCAAGAACAGAGCTGGAAAACACAAACAAAGCAATTAAGCAAAGTTGAAATAATTTCACGTTCCATTCCTTTCAATTAAATATAAGACTAGGGGTTGCTATAAGTCCCTTTTGAGCCGATCAAACCTTACGTTTAGCGAAACCTATAAGTCCTAATAGGCCAGAGCCGAAGAGAAAAATTGTGGCTGGAACTGGAACGGTAGTCACGTCGCGCACCAAAAAGTGACCTTCGATATTTGGTATCTCACTTGAGAACCGTGGTCCAGTATTATCCATAGCCGCAGCTGGATATCCAAACCAATTGCTGATTTCCTGAGCAACTAGGGTTCCAAGCAGGTCAAAACCACCAGCGTTACCTACGACATCTGATGTAATTCCTCCGATGTACAGATCGCCGTTCTCATAAATGTTTGTATAGTTAAAGAAACTGACGGCCTCCGTTGGGTATACGGCATATTCTTGTTTCACACCCGGTTCTAGAGATGACCAGTCCCAGCCAAACAGGGACATAGTGAGTGCTCCTACTTCCTGTCGTGAGGCATGTCCATATCCTGCGTATAGACCACCAACTACTAGCTGTGAAGAAACATAATCGTAACTTAGTCCTACAGTTTGGTTGATATGTAACCATTCTGATCGACTTCCAGCATCATTTGTGAAAATTGATGTTGTTGTCCCGTATGTAAATGATGCTGAATGGGCTGCTGTAGTGAAAGCAGCCACGAGGATGAATGTGGTGATCGAGTATTTACTAAACATTTTAACATCCCTGGTTAGGTGAAGAGTCCAATAGGCACTGAAGAAATAGTGACCCCATATACCTCCTATCATATACATTGAACTATTTCAACTATTTGTTGCCTTATATGAGGTGGACGCTGCCATCTCTTGAATTAATTGGCGTTTGTCTACTTTAAGCTGCCCCAACAGGCAGTTTATTTTTTGCCTGTAACTTAACAAGGTAACAGGTGTTTACTAACTAACAATAGGTGGAAAAAATATTAATGAATGATGTGATTAAAATAACAACTTTTAAAAATGTGAGTAGTGCCCCTATAGGGCATATGCCTCTATACCCTCTGGGTGAGGCCCTAGTTCCTGACAAAGAGCTACGCCAAGTGTGTCATGTTTCTCGCAAGCTAAAAGAGCAGAGGACAGAGGCCTACACACTTTGTACATTTAAAACGCAAGAAAAAGCTACAAAAGATAATATTGATAGTATCTCTGGTCTTTCCCTGGATTTTGATGAGGGCCATTCCAGTTTTGAGCTGGTGGAAGAAGTTCTGTCAAATTTCGACATCGAATTTCTTATTCACACCACAGCGAATTATCGTGCTGAGGAGCCTAGATTGCGGGTGATAATTCCGTATGCGGAGCCACTATGCGGCAAAGCTGGAATTCAGCTTCATAAGCAAGCTTGGTTCTATTTCAATAACTTGGTTGGCCCTATTGATCCAGCAGGAAAGAATCCAGTGCAAAAATGGTTGTTCCCCAAATATGGCTTGGAGGGAGAAGAGTTTCTCTGGAGTGAATCGAACGGAGGTCATCGCTTTGATCCATCCTCCGATCTTGAGCCCGAATCAGCAGAGGATAATGCTGTCCATCAGGTAACAAGCTTTATGCCTATGATGCGGGGAGAGGCGGATGAGCACGAGTCAGAAGCATGGGAGGCACTTGAGCAACAAGATGTTTCCATTGAGTTAAGTGGATTGTTGGCTCGTATTGATCCTGATTTGCCACATGATTATTGGTACAAAGTGCTTTTTGCATCCCTTAATCACTATGGTCTTGAAGGTGATGTGATCAACACGTTACTTGAATGGAGCGCTTCAGGGGTGAAATTTGATGAAGGTGCATTTTGGAAGAAGATAGATAGTCACAATCCGGACAACAAGCTACTAACAATTGGCACTCTTTATTACCTATCTTCCCAGTTCCCATATATGAGTTCAGAGGTTGTTGCATGTGGCTTGCCTGACGCCGATGACCATCGTGGTTTGACTGATAATGTGTTCAATCATGCGGAACGCTTATTAAGATCGTATAACAATGATCCAGCAGAGGACCACTTGCAGGATCTGAAGTTACTTTCAGAGGGATTGGCAAGAGGCGTATTATCACAAGATAAATTCAGATTGGCATTTCCATTGTTCACTGGGTTTGGAAAGACAACTGCAATAAAAGCACTCATCTTGGCGCTGCAGAAAACCGACAGATCTATTGTGATAGCAACAGAACGTATAGCCCAACAGAAAGAACTCTTTGATGATTTAGTGAAGTTAGGAGTTGATAAGGGGAAGATTGGTATTTATCATAATTCAGAATACAAGTACGAAGATATCCCATCTATCCCCGAAAGTATGATTGACTCAACTCAATTCTTACTGATTACCCACAGCAGAGTCAAAGGCAAGCGTTTTGACCTAAACACTTACAATGTATTTGTGGGTGAAAAACGTGACTTAGTTATCTGGGATGAATCATTGTTGACTACAAATGGTGATGCTATTGCTGTTGAGAATCTGATCGGTGAAATTGAAAGGTGGCTTGGAATTTACTATTGGAATAAAGGTGGTGGAACACTAAAATCTCCAGAGCTACTTGAGCAAACACAATCATTTTTAAATGGCGTGAAAGAGCTGCTGCATCAACAGCGAGAAATCGGTGAAGAGGTATTTTCACTTCCTGCTCCATTCTTGGGTGATGATGAGGCGAAGAAAGCAATCAATGCCATCTCCCCTGAAAGCAGCTATCTTCATATGCTAATGCAGTGGGCATGTGAGACGAATGCTCAGGTGAGGATGACCAGTACACTGAATAAACCAACAGTACTGCAGTTTTTTACTACCGTGCCTGATGAGCTTGACCAAATCATAGTGCTTGATGCTAGTGCTCAGATAAAAAAGCTGATGCAGCTTGATAATTCAATCAAGGTGGTAAAGACAGAGTCGAAGAAAAATCACTCCAATGTATGCATTCATTGGGGAAATGTTCTATCCAGCAAAAGTAAAGTGACAGGTAAAATGAAGAAGCGATATCACAAGGAGGTGTGCCACATCATTGAACATTGCATCCCGGAAGGTGAAAAGATCTTAATCATTGGGTTTAAGGGAGAGAAGGATGACCTATTCAAGAGCTTACCACCCTATCTCCATGACAGAATCACCTGGCTCCATTGGGGTAACCATAAAGCTATCAATACATACTCCCATATCAAATATGTGATAACTATGGGAGTGCTTTATAGGGACCAGAGTGACCTAGTAGCTCAGATAGTTGCTCAATCTAGGAACGAACATTTTGCTGTAAATAATTGGATGGTGAATGACATACAGCACAGTGAACAAGCAGATATGCTATATCAGGGATTTAGTCGAGGAAACTGCAGGCAAGTATCAAATGGTCTTGCTGGTGATATGGATATATACCTGCTACACCCTATGAAGGATTATGGGGCCATTGAACTGTTGAAGGAGGTTATGCCAGAAGTACAGATAGTTCCATACACCCCAGTGTATCTGGAAGAGTATTCAACAAGTTCTAGGCCATTGGCAGATAAGATAATAGAACACCTGGATTCAACAGGGGGTGGTCGAATTCCTACTACAAAAGTTGTAAGTGCATTAGGCATAAATCCGAATGATAGAATTTGGAGGCAAGCTAAAGAGTATATTGTAGCTAATGATTGTAATTGGGATGTGCAAGGTAGGAGTTTTGTTAACGTACAGCTCGGTTAATAATGGCTCTTGTGTACAGTTCTTCTTATAGGGCATGTACAGTAGATGTTGTGTCAGTGTAACTATTAACTATGCCTCTCCTTATTAATTGTGATGGTGGGACTTCAGGGGGAGAGGTGAGTTATTGGTAACGCAGTTGTACAGCACCTCAGCAGCAGTCTACACAAACCCCACAGTATTCACTTTGCTCCAGAGAAAATGTAGTATCCTGATCTATCTACTAGTACATTGTAAGCAAAGTGATAATCCAAAAGTTGTTTATCAGGATCGGTAAGGCCTGCATGAACTTGACGTATCTTACATCTTGCCTCAAATTTCATCCGTGAAACCCTTAAGCAGACATTTTTGTGATTTTGTGAAATGACCCCGTAGTGCCAAAAGCGGAAGCTCGTCACTTATAGTTATTAGTCGCCTACGCGACCAACGCCGACATCATTAGTCGAGTTTCATTTAAATGTCCGAGTCTGGCCGTTGATCATCATGCCCATGTTTGATTGCGCGGCGTTTCTGAAGAGTTTCTCTAACAAGAGGAGCTGACTCGGCAGCTAAGGGTAAGGCCAGCAAAAATGAGAAGACCAGTGAAATAGAGAGTCCAGATTAAATTCCATCTGACCCAATTTATCCGAATTCTTATGATTTCATTATTCTAACTCAGAACACTATGTAGTTTGTAATTTCATCGCCATTGTCTCAAAGCCAACCTAATAGCATGAATGAGTGGTTTCAACCTGAACTGAGAGCGACGTGGTGGAGGAGCCTCAAGTAAATGCCCAAATATTCTCGAAATCAGTCTGGCTTTTTTATGATTTATATGGGGCAATGAACTAACGATATTCGACCGTAAGGCCTCATGTATGTCATTGACATACTGGTCTCTCCCGTATGATATTGACTCAATTATCAAGCAGAAGTAATCGTATAGTGCAATCGGAGAAACACACTCAACAGCCCCAGTGAGGAACTGAGAACCAACCACTACCCCCGAGGCCAGATCAAGAGTTGGGTTTTTGAATGTGTTAATTGCAGATTCAACATCTGGTGAAACTATATTTGGACAGGATTTAGCAGCCCATAAAAGGTCATTTGCAGCAACGCTAGTAAAATTATGACAACGCTCTAATTTGTTTAATATGCTCTTTGAATATTGAGATTCTGAAATAATCTTCTTATCCCGCATAATCATCAAGATTGGTTGCAACCAAGAGCTGGATGTAACCCCCATGCCAGCAGCTAAAGCTCTAAATCCTCCATCCTCTGAAACCAATATCGCATCTCGTTCACGAGTTAATAAAATTGTATCGTTAGATGCTAAACCAATATATTGCTCCAGAGCGACTTGTTGTTCAGTTACAACTTCTGGCCCCACTACTGGCACGACCTCACAATGGTCATCAATAAATGCTAGTAGTTCATTAAGAAATCGACCTCGCTCATCTAAATATGACCGAGGTATTTCCTGATAGTGGAGGTTTCCATCTATTTCTGAAGCGATACCAGATGGCTCCATTTTATTATGAATTTGAATAATACCCAGGAGATATTCTTTTAAAGAGGCAGCCACCAATGGTTTTCCAAACACTTCCAAGCTTTCTTTAAGAAAACCGAGCGTATGCAATTCAATGAGGGCCGTCAGGTCAACTACATATGGTTTGTTATCATGTGTTATTTGACCCTTAATTCCTTCTCGTTCCTCATGAATCCCTGTGCTGATGAATAGGTCATATTTTTTATATGGCCACTCCAATAAAAGCGTAACAACATCAGTACCCAATGCGTTGGATAGCATTTGAAGTGGAAGAATTTTCTCTTCGTAAACACTAAATACATGTTCTACGTGTTTTGAACGCTGCTTCAGTGATTCTAGTATCGGTGAAAAGTCGAATTCACCGTCAGATTTCTTTACATTCACACTCCAGAGCGGTCCTGCTGATGAAGCACTATTTGCAACTACATTTTGTGCGATGGATGAAGCAAAGATAAACATACTATCAATATTGACTATTTGCCATTGCTTCGAGCCCATGCCACTATCAATAAGAAGCTCTTCACCTATCTTTTTTCCTAAAAGACTTTTTGCTAATTCGCTATTTTCAGAGATACATTGAGGCCATCCAGCTTCTTGTAGGCTTGCAGGCTCAATAACTATATTCTTACTTTCCCCTTTTGACTGCATATTAATGACGGTACCAGTTGATACTTTATTTAGACCTTTGAATTCATCAAAGTTCTTTGCAAGCAACATCAATAGAAGGAAATGACCGGCTAATTCTGAATCGCCTGGTTTTGTACGAAAGAGTCTGTATGCCCTTAAGAGAGCCTCATTTTGGCGGCCTAGCTCCATTTCATATTTGGCTATTTCTATCTCATTCTGCTCTATAACAGGGTCAAGTACAGGGTTAGTATCCAGATAAATATTCAGTTCATCGAGCTTGTTCTTGCGATAGAGTGTTGCAATGTAATTAACAGCAACGAATGAGTCTGAGGGGTTAGCTTCCAGCTCTTCTGATAGAATTTGTTCCAACTTATCAAGATCACCTGACGCGCGGGCAAGATTAGCTTCAATACGCTTAAATGATGAAGTATTTCTGATTTCTGGTGAAAGTTGTTCTAAAGCAGCAGCAGCTTTAGCACGTTGATCCGACTTAATTAAAGAGTCTAGATAGCGTTTGGTAAGATAATCATCCGAAGGGGATTCAATAAGTTTTTGATATAATGCAGATGCGTCGAAGTATAGGTCGAAATCATAGAGAAGGTCTGCGATTTGAATTATATCGATAGACGAGGCTTCTTCCGGGAGGGCTTTGCAGGACAGCAATAACTTGTCACGCTCTTGGAAGTCACCATGTTCATCTAGTATGCGGATATAAAATGAAAGCAAGGAAGGGTATGACGTAATTCTAGGTAAATTGGCTTTCGCCAATTTTATAGCTGCAGGTTTATCGCCCCCTTTCCATATAGCGCATAGTTCTAGACCAAATAATTCATCTTTATCATGTTTATTCAAATCTTTTGTATTTAATGTCTGAGATATTGATTCTACCCATTCAGTATCGCCAGTGTTTGCTCCAGCTTCAGCTATCGTGAACAGTAACGGCTTTTCAAGGGCATTAAGTTTTTCATCGGTAAGCTTATGAATAGCATCTATATCTCCAGACGCTTTCAGCTCTTTCACTCTATACCAGACAAATGCCTCTTCGTCTGGGTACATTGAAAAAGCATATGTTGTTATTTCATATTTTAACTGCTCATCACCAATCAATTCAGCTGCAACTGCAAGATTGTGCGCAACTTCTGTGAATACGTGCTTGCTTTGAATACTCTTTAAATAAGATAAAATGTCTCCAAAACAATTAACCGCTGCTTTTAGGGCCTGATGTTGTTCTGTTGTTAGCTGTTGATAGTGCGATTTAACTGTATCCGCTGTGGCCCATGACAAGGCAGATGCAAGCATACTTCGCTTAGCATCACTGGATGTTTCGTCTTGTTGAAATGCTGCTTTTGCCAGACTGTATGATTCTTCATAATCCTTTTCACGAATCTTTATGTCAGAACGAATTAAAAGAACAGATTTGTCGTTTTGTAATTCTGCTGGAAGTACAGACTGCTCAAATTCGATATTTAATAGGTTTTTACTATTAATGTGGAAAGCCCAGATTATTCCACTCTGAGGGTGTTCTTGAATAGCTGTGTCTGACTCTTTTAGGGCTCCTTCAAAGTCTCCCTTTAATAAAAGTGCTCGTATTTTATTTGCGACCGCCTTTTCTTCATTTTTTGCGAAATTATATGCAATCAAATATTGTTCAGCAGCCTCTAGTCTTTTATCATTAGATAGCAAGCAAGCACCTTGGTTAGTGTGCCATCTAAAACGAGTATAATCATCTGATTCGTTAACCTCATCCTCAATGATATCAAGCAATGATTTAGCATCATTAACTTGGCCGTTATTTATTAAATCCCTTGCTTTGTCTAATTGTTTGGTTAGTAGCTTATTGAGTTCGTTTCCTTTTGATGAGGGTAAATTGTCATTCAATAAATTCAGAATCTGATCAAGCTGCTGTTTACCTTCAGCGCCTTGAGAAAGAATTTGTTTGGTATCTCTGCTATCTTCCTCTTGCTGAAAAGCAATTTTATTGAACCCATCATCTAATATTTTTGAATGGGATTTCTGGTCTTCATGAATATCCTTGACTACCTGATTGGTTTCTTCGATTTGCCGATAGTTAATTATTTCCTGTAGGACAGCATGTGACTTCATGCTATCCATTATCATATCGAAAAACTCTTTTATCTCTTCCTTAAAACCAGACCCAGAAGAAAAAATAAGTGCAGCCACAGGTAATGCATTGCTAACTGCATCTAAATCTGGGTGTTGGTGCCTGGTTAAATACTTTAATATTTCAGGGCATGCGGTTTCCTGAATAAATTTCTTATTAAAGAATGATTCGGATTTATCACCATATTTATTTTGGAATTGTCGAAAAGACTGGTCGATAGATTCTTGCAATGCCTTTTTAATGGCATTTTCATTATCTTTCCTTTCAGCAGCATCAGCTAATTTATCCCATAACCAGCTAACAGCAACTCCAACAGCCATTTCGACTACCATTAGATCGAATCCTTTCCAGTTAATAGATCTCGTATTGATCCAGTTTTGTTTAATTCCAGCATATTATTCTCATTGATTAGAGTGTTAATTTCTTCATAAATACGCTCAATGAGTTTTTTCATTCTAATCTGTTCTGTTCCGTGAAGACATAGGCTAACAGTGGATAGACCAGTTTTTTTGTACGCAATTGATACATTCTAACCTGCTGACCTAATACGCTTGATTAAGAGCGTGGCTATGTATGTGCTTGAGGTATTTTATGTATAGGAGGCAAGAAGTGTGACTCCTTTCCCTAACCAACCCCCCTTGCCTTTGAAAAACCACTGATAGTAGTTACAACCGATCTGCCAGTGTTTCAGCTCTGATGTGGGTGTAGCGTCTCAGCATACGGAGATCCTGGTGGCCTGTGATGCTTGCCACTTCCATTACATTTAGTCCCTTCTCGAAGAATCTGCTGGTTGCTTCGTGTCTGAGATCATGGAATCGTAGTGTGTTGAACGTCTGTTACACGCTCTATCAAAGGCTTGAGAAAGTGAGTCAGCCCGATGCGTTTCCTTCCTATTTAGAGTGGCCCTAACAGCCTCCTGAGCTTTCTCAGGCAGGGGGTATGATATGTGGTATGTCTGTCTTAATTTCAGGTATAGAAAGGAGCGTGATTTCTTTGTTTTGACTCATGATCGTAGTTATATGATCAGCTTGAATGTTGGCAATTTCCTCTCGAGTTGGTCTTCTGGTTCTTGCATGGATATTAGTAGAAAGACTCATCTTGGATACCCCATTCTAGGTGGTAAATATGTTGTATGTATACTCTGATCAAGTAATTGGTGCGGGGAGTGGAAGTCTGCCTGATAATAGGAAGGCTATTGCGTAGCAATAAATACCTGCCTCACTAATTTTCAGTGTGACAATAGTGTGTCCTTGATATAGAATGCCAATTCTTCGATGGTGTAAGTGATTGAAAATACATCAATTGCGGGTATCGTATATCGGTATTACCCTAGCTTCCCAAGCTAGTGAGGCGGGTTCGACTCCCGCTACCCGCTCCAATTCTCACAGCGAAAATCAGAGGCCAGCAGGATGATCCGGTTCCAGGTTGTCCATCCTTATCGGAAGTTTCCGTCCCTATTATTTGCTAGACTCTCAAGTTAATGGGGGAAAAGTCTGGCGTGCCACAGTAGCCGCTTAGTCGGGCAAAATTATCTGGCCGAGGATTGGTGCTGTATGGTCTGCATACTCCCAAATCATAACAACAACCCTAATGTGCCACGGAGGTCGTAATGGCAAAGATGTTTAAGATCCTCGGAACGATTATAGGCGTACTCCTACTAGTGCTGGTTGCGGCTTCCGTGATCCTGCCTCTGGTGGTGGACCCGAACGATTTTAAGGGAGAGATCGTCAGCCAGGTCAAACAGCAGACCGGGCGTGATCTGAAAATCGCAGGTGACCTGAATCTGTCACTGTTTCCGTGGCTTGGGGTGAAGATAGATAATGTCGAGCTGAGCAATGCCAAGGGGTTTGGCGACAAGCCCTTCGCACTGGTACGACATGCGGCGGTAAGGGTTAAGTTGAAGCCTCTGTTGGAAAAGAAGCTGGAGGTGGACACCATTGGCCTGGATGGGGTGACGCTAAATCTGGTCAGAAACAAGAGCGGCGCCAGCAACTGGGATGACCTGGCGCGGGGCAAGCAGCATAAGCCAACACCAGACCAGGGGAAGAAACAGGATACGGCGGATGGTGCTACCGGACTGAAGGGTATTTCCATCGGCGGTGTGGACATCAAAGATGCAGTGATCAGTTGGGATGATCGCCAGTCCGGGCAAAAATTTGCCATCAGTGAGTTCAATCTAGCCAGTGGTGCCATAGTTACTGGCCGTCCTGTGGGCCTGGATCTTGGCATGGTGGTGCAGAGTGCGAAACCGGCCTTGACGGCCAAGGTTGGTCTGGCGGGAACCATCGAGCTGGATCAGGGTGAGGGGATGCTGAACATTGGAGATCTGAAGCTCACGCTGGATGCAGATGGAGCCGCAATACCCAATGGCAAGTTGCAGGTGGAACTCGAGACCGCCTTGATGCTCGCCCTGGATGGGAAGTTGTTGGTACTGCAAAATATCAGGGTCAAATCTGGAGACCTTAACCTTACGGGTAGCCTCAAGGGTACAAATCTTGGTACGGCCTCTCCGGTGTTCAATGGCAAGTTGGATCTGGCGGAGCTCAATCTGCGGGATTGGATGGCGAGTCAGGGCATGGCGTTGCCTGCTACCTCTGATCCCAAGGTCCTGAAGCGTTTTGCCGCTAGTCTGAATCTGGTCTCTAAGGGGACATCAACCAATCTGAATAAACTTGTTATCCAGCTTGATGATACCAAGGTTACCGGCAATGCCATCATGCGCGGTAATGCCACCGCCTTTAAGCTCAATGTGGATGCAATCAATCTGGACCGTTATATGGCCACAGATCAGGGTGGGCAGGCGCGGGCGGATAAACACCGGAAGAGCGGCGCCAAGTCCGTAGCCGGAACCGGGCAGCTGTTTCCTGTCGCCACCCTACGCAAGCTTAATCTGAACGGCTCGGTGAAGATTGGTCGCCTGACCACTAACGGGCTGTTGGCGGAGAAGGTCCAGCTCACCATTAAGGCGAAGGGTGGGCTGTTGCAGACGGCTCAGAAGGTTGGCAGGTTGTACCAGGGGAGCTACAACGGTAGCGTGAATATCAACGCCAAGGGTAAAACCCCTTCGGTCAGTATCAGCAGTAACCTGTCACAGGTGCATATGGAGTCCCTGGTGAAAAACCTGGCGGGTGAAGATAGGTTGAGTGGCCAGGGTTTCTTCCGCGCAAATCTGACTGCCAATGGCAACAGCGTAAACGCACTCAAACGCGCACTGAATGGCAAACTTGATTTTAAGTTTTTGAAAGGGGCGGTCAAAGGCATAAACCTGGCGGCGGAGTTGCGCAAGGCTAAGGGGTTTCTCACCGGCAAGCCAGTGGCCGCCTCGAGCGGACCGGAACAGACCGATTTCTCCCAGATCACCGGCAGCGGTGTAATCAGAAAAGGGGTGTTGCGCAACAGTGACCTAAAGGCGCTCTCACCCTTCCTGAGAGTAACCGGAAAGGGTGCCGTCAATCTGGTATCCGAGGCGCTGGACTACACGGTACAGGTATTCATTGTGGAAAGCTCTAAAGGCCAGGGCGGACATGATCTGGGGGCCCTGGAGGAGTTGAAGCAGAAAAAGATTGGGGTGCCGGTGCGCTTCACTGGTCCACTGGCCGCACCCAAATGGGAGGTGCAGTGGGAAAAGGTATTGATGAGTCTGAAAAAAGATGAGCTAAAGTCTGCGGCGAAAAAACTGCTAAAGGTAGAGGATGAGAAGGCTGGCGAAGAGGGATCGTCCAAGGATAAATTGAAAAGGAAACTACTCGAGAGCCTATTTTGATTGAGTGACAGCCTCCGGCTCTCAAGCTGGCGGTGTCAGGAGTGTGGATTTTTCCGGCGGCGGTGTTATCCTCTCGCCTATTTGCAGGAACATATCGGAGTCGATCTATGGGTAAGATGGTGCAGTGCGTCAAACTGAAAAAAGAGGCCGAGGGTATGGATCGGGCCCCCTATCCGGGCGAGTTGGGGCAGCGTATCCTGGAAAATGTCTCTAAGGAGGGGTGGCAGATGTGGTTTCAGCACCAGACCATGCTGATAAACGAGTATCGCCTGAATCCAATCGACCCCAAGGCCAGAACCTTTTTGGAGGAGCAGATGGAGCAGTTCTTCTTTGGCGGAGGCCCCAGCATACCGGTGAATTTTGGTCCTAAGTAATCCCGTCACAGCAGTGGCTGGTAGGCGATCTGAACCGGAGCTGGAAAAAACCAGTATTTCTCCATGTTAGCCCCAATCCGGGCTTGACTCTCCGAGCCTGGGCCGCTTTAATACGCACCTCTCCATAATTGGAGATTCCGGTTAGTATGCCCAGGTAGCTCAGTCGGTAGAGCAGGGGACTGAAAATCCCCGTGTCGGCAGTTCGATTCTGTCCCTGGGCACCATATTCATCAGCGGCTTACGATCAAACGTAAGCCGTTTTTGTTTTCGGGCTGTGCCAGAATTGTGCCTCGATCCTTTGAGCCGCGCTTTTCAAGCGCTCTTCAAATAAAGGGGTCTCCTTTAACTCCATGGCCTTGCCCCTGATTGTCATATAATCTACGGCAATATTTAACCCCTGACCCTTGGCCTAATCGCAAATGGCCAAATCTATACACCCTGAATGACAGAATGGCTGCGGGTGATTTATGGCTACTGTTGGTCAATTCGCAATCAGTCCAGAGCGCATTTCTGTCATAATGCCCGTTTCTTTAACCGGTTATTGATTGAGAACACATGGTGGATTACCCCCTGGTCCTGGCCTTTGTCGTTGGTTTCTTCAGCACTGCACACTGTTTGAGCATGTGCGGAAGCATCATGGGGGCGCTGACCCTGAGTCTTCCCTCTGAGATTCGGGGTGGAATGGGCCGGTTTTTGCTGTTTGTGATGCTGTATAACCTCGGCCGTATATCCATATATGTGGTACTGGGGATAGCCGCTGGCTTTACGGGCCAGCTCCTGGGTGATGGGCTGGATGGGGCGGTCTGGCGGCAGGTGGCCAGTGTGGTGGCCGCCATAACCATAATCCTGATCGGACTCTATCTTACCGGTTGGCTACCATGGCTGCGGAATATGGATCGCCTGGGTGGCGGCCTGTGGCGTCTGGTGGAGCCATTTGGGCGCAGGCTTCTGCCGGTGAGCACGCCCACCGCGGCCTTTCTGGCCGGTCTGGTCTGGGGCTGGCTGCCCTGCGGACTGGTCTACTATGCCTTGATTCTGGCGCTGCCCCTGAGCGACCCGGTGATGAGCGGGACGTTTATGTTCGCCTTTGGTATGGGTACCATGCCGGTGATGGTTGCCACCGGCGTGTTCGCCGGCTGGTTGGCGCGCCTGGGTAGAAATGTGCGACTCCGGCAGGTGGCGGGAATTATCGTTATCCTGGTGGGTGTCGCTGGACTGATTTTCGGTGCAGATGTATTTTTGGTACCATTGGAAAATAAACCCTAATAAAGGGCTGGCAAATTTCAGGTGTTGATATGATTCTCGGTAAGAATCCATCTCTGTTGGAAGTGAACAATTCGGCTAAAATTGTGGCGGCTACTGGCGTGAATACCATGCTGTTTGGTGAGAGCGGTAGCGGCAGGGGGTTGCTGGCGAGATTTATGCACACGCACAGCTCCCGGGCACAGCAGCCGTTTATCTCGGTGAACTGCGCATCCATGCCGAAGGATCTGGCAGAGTCGTTGCTGTTTGGGCATCTAAAGGGTGCGTTTGCCAGTGCTACGGATGATCATGCAGGCTATCTCATGTCTGCCGCCAATGGGACCTTGTTTCTGAATGAGGTGGGCGAACTCTCCCTTGATGTCCAGGCCAAGTTGCTGCATTTTCTGGAGTCAGGAGAGGTCCTGCCCATGGGCTCTTCCAAACCGATCAAGGTGGATGCCAGGTTTATCGCTGCCAGCCACTCCGATATCGCCACCCTGGTGAACCAGGGTAGTTTTCGCCAGGATCTGTATTACCACTTGAATGTGGTGCCTCTCGAGCTGCCGCCACTGCGTAAGCGGCAGGGGGATATACCCATACTGCTGACGCATTTTATAACCCTGTTTTCCAAGCGGCACGGGTTGAAGCAACCTCGATTTACCAAGGCCACACTCGATTGCATGCGTCAGTATCGCTGGCCGGGAAATGTGCGGGAACTGAAAAATCTGTGTGAACGATTGTCGATCCTGCTGCCGGGTCAAGAAGTGGGGGTGCAGAATCTTCCGCAGGAGTTTCGCGCCGGCCCAGTTTCTAAACAGGGCGCTGACTCTATGGTGCAGCTGCCACCGGAGGGCATAGTCCTTTCCAGTGTGGAGGCGAGCCTGATCAGGCAGGCGCTGGAACTGGCCCGGGGCAATCGGAGCAAGGCCGCCCGACTGCTTGGCATCAGTCGTGACACCCTTCTTTACCGACTGAAAAAATTTGCTATCTCTTAAGTTGAACGGTTCAGCTCCTCTCATTACCTTGCTGCTGCAGCGTTGCCCATATCATGCAGGATAAAAGCAGCCTCCACACCTACCTGCGGTTGTTGTCCTATGTTCGGCCCTATATCTGGCCTTTTCTGGTCAGCGTATTGGGCTTTATGTTGTTTGCCTGGACCATGCCCGCCTTCGCCAAACTGATCGAGCTGTTTATCGAAGGGTTGCAGGATGGTTCCGACAAATATCTCTACTATGTGCCCATGTTGGCGATGGGTATCGCAGTATTGCGTGGTATCGGGTTTTTTCTGGGTAACTACTACCTGGCCAAGGTCTCTTTGGGCGTGGTGCATGATCTGCGGGTTGATCTGTTTAACAAGCTGCTGGAACTCCCAAACAGTTTTTTTGATAGCAATAGCTCCGGACATCTTATCTCCAGGATCACCTATAATGTGACCATGGTGACAGGGGCTGCCACCGATTCCGTTAAGACAGTCATCAGAGAGGGCCTGACCGTAATTGGTTTGCTCATATATCTGCTGTGGGCCAACTGGAAACTGACCATGGTGTTTCTGGTGGTAATGGTAATTATGTCGGTGATTGTCTCCCACGTGGGCAAGCGGCTGCGTAAGTTGAGCCATAAGATTCAGAGTGCCATGGGTGAGATTACCCATGTGAGCTCTGAGACCATAAATGGTTACCAAGTGGTGCGCAGTTATGGTGGGGAGAAGTACGAGAAGGAACGCTTCAGGCATGCCAGCAAGAATAATCTGCGGCAAAGTATGAAAATGACCCGGGTGGGTGCCATCAACACCCCGGTACTCCAGTTTCTGGTGCTAACCGCAATGGCTGTGATCATGTTTATGGTGCTGTATATGCGCTACACCGATAGCGTGGCGGCGTTGGTGGCCTTTGTGCTGGCCGCTTCCATGATGCCAAAACCGTTACGCCAGTTGAGTGAAGTCTATGGGAATATTCAGAAGGGTTTAGCAGCTTGCGACACTATCTTTGATCAACTGGATGAGCGACCGGAAGATGATACCGGAACTACTGAGGTGAAACGGGTTGCCGGCAGGATCCAGCTTAAAGGGGTGGAGTTCAGTTATCCCCGGGTTGAAAGTAAGGTGCTCAAGGGGATTGATCTTACGATTGAGCCGGGTGAAACAGTGGCGTTTGTGGGGCGTTCCGGCAGTGGTAAGACCACCATCATCAGTCTGTTGCTGCGTTTTTATGATTCCACCGCCGGTGCGATTCTGTTGGACGGCGTTCCTGTGCAGGAATATCGACTGCGGAACCTGCGTGAACAGATAGCCCTGGTGGGCCAGAATACCACTCTGTTTAATGACACCGTGGCTAGAAATATCGCCTACGGCTCGTTGGACCGCAAGGGTGAGGATAGTATTGTGCAGGCGGCGGAGTCGGCCTATGCCATGGAGTTCATCCACAAGATGGAGGAGGGGATTGATACCCTCATCGGTGAGGATGGGGTTCTGTTGTCTGGTGGCCAGCGTCAGCGTCTGGCCATTGCCCGGGCGTTTCTGAAGGATGCGCCAGTCCTGATTCTGGATGAGGCAACCTCTGCCCTGGATACAGAGTCAGAAAAAAATATCCAGGAGGCGTTGAAAGACCTGAGTCAGGGCCGCACCACCCTGGTGGTGGCGCATCGCCTTTCCACCATAGAGGGGGCGGACAGGATTGTTGTGCTCAAGGATGGAGCTATTGTGGAGAGCGGCGGGCATGAAGAGCTGCTGGCGCTTGGTGGTGAATACACCTCCCTCTACCAGACTCAGTTTAAGCAGCAGGAATCTGAACCCTCCGGTTAAGTTAAGGTGTAGCGGTGGGCCGGAATAGGCGTAGCTTTTCTGGCAAGATGCTATCCAAGATGTTTCGACCAGTCCTCATCCAGGTCGCCAAATACAAAGAAGTCCGGGTTTAGCAGAGAGTCCTTGCCGTTGTACCGCAGAGGCTGCATTTTAGTGTCGGTTATTCTGCCACCAGCGGCCTCGACTATGGCCTGGGCCGCCGCCGTGTCCCATTCGGAGGTGGGGCCGAGACGTGGGTAAATATCCGCCTTGCCTTCAGCCACCAGGCAGGACTTGAGGGAGCTGCCCATACTGATGATGTTATGTTCCCCTAGGTTTTCCAGATAACGCTTCAGGCGCTTGCCAGCGTGGGAGCGGCTGCCAGCCACTCTGATGGGGCGGCTGTGCCTGGCGCTGGCCTGGATTGGTTCTGGCTCCTTGCCAGGTAGGTGCTTGAAGGCCCCGCTATCCACAGTGCCATAGTAGTTTATCTTGGATACCGGCACATAAATTACACCTAGGATGGGGCGCATGTTTTCGATTAGGGCAATGTTGACGGTGAACTCCCCATTGCGTTTAACAAACTCCTTGGTCCCGTCCAGGGGGTCAATCAGCCAGTAGCGGGACCAGGTGCTGCGCAGGGAGTAGGGGATGGTTGCCGACTCTTCCGACAGGATGGGGATCTCCGGTGTCAGTTCCAGCAGGCTGTTTACGATCACCTGGTGTGCCGCCAGATCTGCCTCAGTCAAAGGTGATCGGTCAGATTTTTTATACACTGAAAAATCGGTATCGTACACTTCAAGGATTGCGGCGCCGGCCTGCTGGGCGATATTGATAATTTTTTCTATGTGAATCTGTTCGATATCCATGGGGTCAGCAGTTTTATCTATTAATCAATTAAAGTCCAACGCTTTGGAACAGGGGTGAAAGCTAGTTGTTCGGGTCGGCATGTAGCAGGTCTCTAACCATGTAGAGGGCCGCTATGGAGCGCGCCTCGGTGAAGTCATCACAGCGTAGTAGCCGTTCCATGTCTGCGATCTTCCAAGGCACCACTTCGATCTCTTCGGGTTCATCTCCAGGCAGTCTTTGCGGATAAAGATCACTGGCCAGCACTATGTGGGTGGTGTGACTCATATAGCCCGGTGCTATGGTAAATGAGTGTATGTGCTCCAGCCTGCGTGCGCCATAGCCCACCTCCTCCTGTATCTCGCGGTTGGCCGCCACCAGCATATCCTCGCCGTCCTCTATATGACCTTTGGGAAATGCCAGCTCATAGCGGTCGGTGCCGGCGGCATACTCGCGGATCAGAAGTACGGTCTGCCGATCCAGCAGCGGGACGGCCAACACCGCGCCCTGCTTTGACCCAACCACGCACTGATATTTACGCTGTTCACCGTTAGCGAACTCCAGGTCCATCTCTTCTATATTGAATACACCGGTATGGATGAGATGGCGGCGCGCGCTGATGATGGGCTTTTTACTCATATTACTTCCGAAACATACTTGATTGAGTATAGTGTACCTTCTATTGATGGCACCCACTTAATACCAGATGGAAAATATGGCTATGATCGACTGGCAGCAGATAGATACCGTATTCCTGGATATGGATGGGACCCTGCTGGACCTGCATTTTGATAACCACTTCTGGTTACAGCATGTGCCGCAGCGTTATGCCCAGGCCGGGAGTATCTCTCTGGAGCAGGCAAAGCAGGAGCTGTTCTCCCGCTATAAAGATGTGGAGGGTACTCTGGAGTGGTACTGCGTGGACCACTGGAGCCGGGAGCTGGGGTTGGATATCGTCCTGCTGAAACAGGAGGTGGATCACCTTATCTCAGTGCATCCGCATGTGGTGGATTTTCTGGATGCCATGCGCAAGCTGGAAAAGAAGACCCTGCTGGTCACCAATGCGCATCAGAAGTCCCTGGCGCTGAAGATGGACCGCACCAAACTGGCGGGGCATCTGGATGGAATTGTCTGTTCCCATGATCTGGGATACCCCAAAGAGTCAGATGGGTTCTGGGAGCGCCTGCAACAGCTTGAGCCATTTGATAAGAGGAGGACGCTGTTTGTGGATGACAGCCCATCGGTGCTGCACTCTGCGCAACGTTATGGCCTGGAGTGGTTGTTGATGGTGCTGCGACCGGACACCCAAGGCCCCACCAAGACCACAGAGCATTTTTCAGCCATACATGATTTCTCTGAGATTATGCCGGGCTAGCGGGATATTTCCCCCACTTCTTAAAGCGTGTTTTGCAGTAGTCCAGAAGCTCCATATGGTTTTTGAAGTGCAGCTCAAAACCACCCTCGGCCGGGGTGTCAAATTCACACCAGGTATTTTCATAATCACGGCAGATCTGAGGCCTGATCTCATAGATGCCACAGGCTCCATCGGCCTGGATGTGTTCGCAACTGCCATGAAACATCAGGTACCAGTCACCTTCATCTTTATAGATCTCTACCCCCTGATGGGATATCTGCCACAGCAGATGGTCGAAGTCGGCCTTGGAGCGCGGGGCCACACCTAGGGCCTCGGTGGTATAGGTGCAGCACTTGGTGCCGAGGCAGCGAAAGCACTTGTTTTTCACTGGTATATCCATGGGCCCTGGGTGGACCAGATCTTATCTTCTGCGCGGGCCGCCTCTGCGTCCGCCACCGGGCCGGCCACCATGACGTGGTCTGCCACGGCCAGACTCGTTACGGCTGCCACGTTCCGGATATTTTCTGCTTTTTGGGTCAATCTCCGCCAACAGCTCATTGGTTACCGGCTGCATGTCTATGCGGTGGCCGATGAAGGCCTCTATCTCCGGCAGTGAGAAGGAGTAGGTCTCACAGGCAAAGCTGATAGCGTCGCCACTGGCGCCAGCCCTGGCGGTGCGGCCGATGCGATGTACATAATCTTCGGCGTCTTCCGGCAGGTCGTAGTTGAATATATGGCTCACATCCGGGATGTGCAGGCCGCGTGCCGCCACGTCGGTTGCAACCAGTATCGGCAGGTTGCCAGACTGAAACTCCGCGAGCAGGCTCATACGCTTATTCTGCGGCACATCGCCGGAGAGTACTGCGGTCTTGAAGCCGTTACCCTCCAGAAAGCCCCATACTATGTCGGCGGCGCGCTTGGTGTTTACAAACACGATGCTGCGCCTGGGGTCCATATGCCGTAACAGGCCAATGAGCAGTGAGATCTTTTCGTCATTGGCAGTCATATAACAGGCCTGAATGACCTTGTCAGCCGTGACTTTGTCGGTCTCTATCTTCACCTCTTCCGGGTTGTCCATATGCTCATAGGCAAGCTCGGTCACCCGGTAGGAGAGTGTGGCCGAGAACAGCATGCCCAGGCGTTGCTCCGGTTTTGGCATGCGCCGCATCAGGTAACGGATGTCTTTGATAAAACCGAGGTCAAACATGCGGTCTGCCTCGTCCAGCACCATCACCTGGATGGCATTCAGGTTGAAGATATTCTGTTTGAAGTAGTCGATAAGTCGACCCGGGGTACCAATTAGAATATCCACGCCCTCTTCCAGCTGTTTTCGCTGTGAGTCATAGCCGGTGCCGCCGAATACCAGGCCTAACTTGAACCCGGTGTGCTTGCCCAGCACCTCGGCATCTTTGTGGATTTGAATGGCCAACTCCCTGGTGGGGGCCAGCATGATTGCTCGGGGTTGGGTGTTTTTTCTTCTCTCGTCAGCCGGATTGTCCAGCAGGTATTGGAAGCAGGCGAGAAGAAATGCTGCGGTTTTTCCGGTGCCGGTCTGGGCCTGGCCCGCCACGTCCTGGCCTTTAATGGCAATGGGTATGGTCTGGGCCTGTATGGGGGTGCATAAAGAAAATCCTGCTTCTTCAACACCTTGCATGATTTCGTCAGCAAGTCCGAAGCTGCTGAATGGTATGTCGGTTAAGTGTTTATCTGTCATGGTGCGCTAGGATACAGTAATTTCAGTATGGTTGGGACTTGCAAAGCGTTTTAGATTGATATGAAATAAGCGCTTAGGCGCTTGGGGGGGGAGCGCGTTTTTGGATACGAATTTTGAAGATGCCCCTTTAAGTTTGCTGTTATTGCGTTATGGAAACGCTGGTGCGGACCCGCACATTCCGGCGAGATCACCCAACTGAATTGGAGAAATATCTAGTGAGTGAGCAGATTGTTCATGTGACGGACGACTCTTTTGATAATGAAGTACTTCAGGCAGGAGAACCTGTCCTGGTGGATTATTGGGCGGAGTGGTGTGGCCCATGCAAGATGATAGCACCAGTACTGGAAGAGATTGCCGGTAAATACTCCGGCCGCGTAAAGATCGCCAAGCTTAATATTGACGATAACCCGAATACACCACCGCGTTATGGTATTCGTGGTATTCCAACTCTTATGTTGTTTAAGAACGGCGAAGTTGAAGCCACCAAGGTTGGTGCTGTCTCTTTGTCACAGCTTACGGCATTTATTGATAGCAATATTTGAGTTTTGTTCTAGACTCTTAAACTAAATAGTTGAACTAAATAGTTGAACTAAATAGTTGAACTAAATAGTTGAACTAAATAGTTGGCCGCACTCCAGGAGAGTGGTAGAATCCATTCATTCAAAACACTCCTGTGAGTGCTGTTAAAAAAACAGTAACCATCCCAAACCAGTCGTTTCCCAGAACCTGATTACGTACTCTGTCCGAGACGTACCTGTACATCTTTCCTGTATCAAGACCACAATATTGAATAAATCATGAATCTTACTGAATTAAAGAAAATGCCGGTTTCAGAGCTGGCCGAACTCTCCCGTACCATGAAAATCGAAGGCCTCGGGCGTTCCCGCAAACAGGACCTTATCTTTGCTATTCTCAAGGCCCATGCCAAAAAAGGTGAAGATATTTACGGTGACGGGGTGCTGGAGATTCTCCAGGATGGTTTTGGCTTTTTGCGTTCGGCGGACAGCTCGTACCTGGCGGGGCCGGACGATATCTACGTCTCCCCAAGTCAGATCAGACGTTTTAGTCTGCGTACTGGTGACTCCATAGAGGGAAAGATACGCCCACCCAAAGATGGTGAACGCTACTTTGCCCTGCTCAAGGTTGCCCAGATCAATTTCGACAAGCCGGAAGATGCCAAAAACAAGATCCTGTTTGAGAACTTTACCCCCCTGTTTGCCAATGAAAAATTCACCCTGGAGATTGGTAATGGCAGTACCGAGGATATAACTGCCCGTACCATTGAACTATGTGCCCCCATCGGCAAGGGCCAGCGTGGCTTGATCGTGTCACCGCCCAAGGCGGGCAAGACCATGCTGATGCAGAATATCGCTCAGTCCATTGGACATAATCACCCTGAAAGTCACCTGATTGTGCTGCTGATTGACGAGCGCCCGGAAGAGGTGACTGAGATGGCGCGTTCGGTGCGAGGTGAGGTTATCTCATCCACCTTTGACGAGCCGGCGGCCCGCCACGTGCAGGTGGCTGAGATGGTGATCGAGAAGGCCAAGCGTCTGGTGGAGCATAAGAAGGATGTGGTGATTCTATTGGATTCCATTACCCGTCTGGCCCGCGCTTACAATACAGTTATCCCATCCTCCGGCAAGGTGTTGACCGGTGGTGTGGACGCCAACGCCCTGCATCGTCCCAAGCGCTTCTTCGGTGCGGCGCGCAATGTGGAAGAGGGCGGCAGCCTCACCATTATTGCCACGGCCCTGGTGGAGACCGGTTCGCGCATGGATGATGTCATCTATGAGGAGTTCAAGGGCACAGGTAATATGGAAGTGCATCTGGATAGACGCATTGCAGAAAAACGTATCTTCCCCGCCATCAACATCAATCGCTCCGGGACCCGGCGCGAGGATCTGCTGATGAAGCCGGATGAACTGCAGAAGATGTGGATCCTGCGCAAGATCCTGCATCCCATGGATGAGCTTGCCGCCATGGAGTTTCTGTTTGATAAGCTGAAGGTGACCAAGACTAATAATGAGTTCTTTGGTGCCATGAAGCGTTGATTGGAGTTTAATTTCCACGTTACAAGAAAGGCCGTCCTTAGTGGTGCGGCCTTTTTTGTTGCCGGTGTAAAACCATCCGTCATAACAGGTGGAGGCAGAGTGACCTATATCTGGATGTTATAGCAACTGATGTGGTTTATTATTTGATCCATGCAGAGTGAGGAGTATAGATGGGTACCTATGTAAGACCTGAACGCGCGATGATTCTTGCAGCTGGTCGCGGTGAGCGTTTGCGGCCATACACCGATGCTGTTCCCAAGCCGATGCTGAAGGTCGGGGGTAAGCCCCTGATTCAGTACCATGTGGAGGCCCTGGCGCGGGCTGGTTTCCGGCAGTTGGTGATTAATCACGCCTACCTGGGTGAGCAGATCGAGATGTATCTGGGTGATGGCCATAACTGGGGCGTGGAGATTACCTATTCACCTGAAGGTATCGCTCCCTTGGAGACTGGGGGCGGGATTTTTAATGCCCTGTCGTTGTTGGGGGATAAGCCATTTCTGGTGGTGAATGCCGATGTCTGGACCGACTATGACTATTCTAATGTAAGAATAAGAGAAGATATGTTGGCGCACCTTGTTCTGGCCCCCAATCCACCCCACAACCAGGGCGGTGACTTTGCCCTGCAGGGAGATATGGTGACGGAAGAGTTCGGTGAGCGACATACCTTCAGTGGTATCGGGATCTATCATCCGCGACTGTTTGCTGGTTGTACTTCAGGGCGGTTCCGTCTGGCGCCCATGTTGTACTCACAGTCAAAGAACGCGCTGGTAACTGGAGAGCTGCACGATGGACTGTGGGTGGATGTGGGAACTCCCAGACGGCTCAAATCTCTGGATGCCGCCCTGAAAGGGGGTCTATTGGATCGGGTGCAGAGTAGAACATAGATACCAGTACCAAATTAATAATCACCTGTTATGCATCGGCTTGGGGACAGCTAGAATAGAAGGCATGGGACAGGAAATCACAGACAGTCATTTTGAGCCGGACGATTTTGCCGCGTTTGAAGAGCGTCTGGGAAAAGAGACGCTTCTTTTAAAACGTTGGCTGGAGGAGGGGCGCTTCAAGACCGGACCCAACATGGGTGGGTTTGAGTTGGAGGCCTGGCTGATTGGAGCGGATGCCAGACCCACAGGGGTTGTGGAACCATACCTGAAACGTCTGGGTAATCCTTTGGTTGTACCTGAGCTTGCCACCTTCAATGTGGAACTCAATGGCACTCCCCAGCAGTTGCAGGGCACGGCGCTTACTTCCATGCAGAGTGAGTTGAGCAGCACCTGGGCGAGATGTAACGGCGTGGCTGAAGAACTGGACGCCAGGCTGGCTATGATCGGTATCTTGCCCACTGCCAGCGCAGCAGATTTCACCCTGGCAAACATGTCGCCACTACATCGTTATCATGCCCTGAATGAGCAGGTGTTGATCCGGCGCGGTGGAGAGCCGTTGCGCTTGAATGTGGAGGGGCGGGATGAACTGCTGCTGGAGCAGAGTGATGTAATGCTGGAGGCCGCCGCCACATCTTTTCAGATCCATCTCAAGGTGGATGTGGACGAGGGGGCTAGATTCTATAACGCATCCAAGGTCATTGCTGCGCCTATGGTTGCGCTGAGTGCCAACTCCCCCTATCTATTCGGGGCTGATCTCTGGGACGAGACTCGGATACCGCTGTTTGAACAGGCGGTGGCGGTGGGTGATTCCAAGCTTAATCAGCGGGTCACTTTTGGCGTACGTTATATTGAGAACTCCATCGCCGAGTGTTTTTTGGCGAACTGGCGGCGCTATCCGGTGCTGTTGCCTCGACTCATGGATGAGCCGGAGGAGAGCCTGGCCCATCTGCGTCTGCAAAATGGCACCATCTGGCGCTGGAATAGACCACTGATTGGGTTTGATGCCGAGGGTCAACCGCACCTGCGTATAGAGCATCGGGTGGTTCCCGCAGGACCAACCATTGCAGATTCCATCGCTAATGCAGCACTCTATTTTGGCTTGGTCTCGGCCCTGGCCAGGCAGCGGGTGGCGCCGGAGACCCTGCTTCCCTTTGAGCAGGCGCAGGATAATTTCTATACCGCAGCCAAACATGGATTAAGGGCGGAGATCCAGTGGCTGAATGGAAAGCTGGTCGGTGTGCAACAGCTATGCAGTGAGCTGCTGGTGCCTTTGGCGCGAGAGGGTCTGTTGTCCATGGGTATTGATGCAGAAGAGGTTGAGCACTGGCTGGGCATAGTCCAGGCCAGAGTCAGTACCATGCAGAATGGCACCGCCTGGCAACGGGCCTGGGTGAGAAAAAACGGGTCTGACATGCAGGGGCTGACCGAAACCTATCTGCAGCGACAGGCCAGCGGCAAGCCAGTACATCAGTGGGCTGTATGAACCATATTTTTAACAGGCCCTAATATGTTGTCACAACTAGATCATTTACCCACAGGGCTGCTTGAGCTGGATGCCACCTGGCTGGGAGAGGCGCTGGACGGCCCTACTCTGTTTCATCTGCCCGGTCGCAGAGAGCCGAACCTGTTTGTGTCGGTACTGATGCATGGCAATGAGACCACGGGTTGGGATGCGGTGCGGCAGCTGCTCAAACGTTACCAGCCCGGTGGGGGTGAGCGCCAACTGCCGCGGGGGTTAAGCCTGTTTATCGGTAATGTCACAGCAGCTACAGTGGGGTTGCGACACTTGGATGGGCAGCCAGATTACAATCGGGTCTGGCCTGGATGCGGCACACCCGAGACCCCGGAGCATCAAATGATGCATCAGGTGCAGAAGATCATGCGCGCACGCGGTGTCTTTGCCAGTGTGGATGTGCATAACAATACCGGATTTAATCCGCACTACGCCTGCGTGAACATCCTGGATAACCGCTTCCTGCATTTGGCCACCATGTTCAGTCGCACCGTGGTCTACTTCATCCGCCCCTGTGGGGTGCAGTCCATGGCCATGGCCAAGCTCTGTCCTGCGGTAACTCTGGAGTGTGGTCAGGTGGGGCAGGCCTACAGTGTGGAACATGCCCGCGATTATCTGGATGCCTGCCTGCATTTGTCAGAACACCCCACTCATGTGGTGGCACACCAGGATATAGAGCTGTTTCACACCGTGGCCATAGTCAAGGTGCCGGAGCGGCTCAGCTTTGGGCACTGTGTCTCGGATGTGGATATCCGTTTTGCCGACGATCTGGATCACTTCAACTTCCGGGAACTGCCGCGGGGTACGGTGCTGGGCTGTATGCGCCCGGGTATCGGCCTGGGGCTGGAGGCAACGGATGAGCATGGAGTGGATGTGTCCGGGCGCTATTTTGCGCTGGAGGAGAATGAGGTGAGGCTACGTATCCCGGTGATGCCATCCATGCTGACCCTGGACCATAAGGTGATACGTCAGGACTGCCTCTGTTATCTGATGGAGCGCTATAATGACCATCTCGAGTTATTATCCACTCAGAGATAGTCGCCATGCTCACCACCGGTCCCCGTAATATCTTGAAAAAACGGCTGGAGGATCTGGTCAAAGAGTTCAATGAGCTCAAGTTGAAAGATAAGGGTCTCCCGCTGGAGCAGCGTCATCTGACTAGCCTTATCCTTGCGGTACGACCATGGAGGGTGCCGATCTTTGAAAGGTTTCTTTAGAGCACACCATAGAGCGGGTGGATTGCAGGTTTAAGGTCTCGGCTTGATGGGGCATATTTGGGCTGGCTGATGGAGTACCGTAACCATGATATATAAGGTGGCCCGAGGCGGCTCATAATGCCCTATGTAATGGTGTTTCTGCTGGATTCAGCCAAAATCCAACTTTTTTCACCCCCCTGCCCTTGACTACCAAAAGTTTGCCCCTATTATTAGCACTCACTAGGGGCGAGTGCTAACAAGGGTAACGTCCGGCTTTTAATCATAAAGAAACCTAATTTAAAGGAGAAATCAGTAGATGAATATTCGTCCACTGCACGATCGTGTGATAGTACGTCGTATGGAAGAGGAACGCACCAGCCCAGGTGGTATCGTGCTTCCAGATTCCGCCACCGAGAAGCCTGATCAGGGTGAAGTTCTGGCTGTTGGCAAGGGAAGGATCCTGGATAGTGGCGATGTGCGCCCCATGGATCTGCAGGTTGGTGACAAAGTACTGTTTGGTAAGTACTCCGGCACTGCGGTCAAGATCAGTGGCGATGAAGTGCTGGTGATGCGTGAAGAAGACATCATGGGCGTGATCGAAGGCTGATACCGGAAGGTAACTGCTGTCGTAACACCAACAACTACTGAATTTTCTTAAGGAATACTGCAATGAGCAAAGAAGTGAGATTTTCTGAAAGCGCCCGCTCCAAGATGATGGATGGCGTGAACGTACTGGCCAACGCCGTAAAGATCACCCTGGGTCCAAAGGGCCGCAACGTGGTGCTGGAGAAGAGCTTTGGTGCCCCTACCGTAACCAAGGATGGCGTATCCGTAGCCAAAGAGATCGAACTGGCTGACAAGTTCGAGAACATGGGTGCTCAGATGGTGAAAGAGGTTGCATCTCATACCTCAGATATCGCCGGTGACGGCACCACCACCGCTACCGTACTGGCCCAGGCCATGGTGCGTGAAGGCCTGAAGGCTGTAGCTGCCGGCATGAACCCGATGGATCTAAAGCGTGGTATAGACAAGGCGGTTGAGGTTGCGGTGGGTGAGCTCCAGTCCCTGTCCCGTCCCTGCTCTGACGACAAAGAGATCGCCCAGGTTGGCACCATCTCTGCCAACAGCGACTCCAACATCGGTGACATCATTGCCAAGGCTATGGAGAAGGTAGGTAAAGAGGGTGTTATCACCGTAGAAGAGGGTTCTGCCCTGGATAACGAGCTGGACGTAGTTGAAGGTATGCAGTTTGATCGTGGCTACCTCTCCCCTTACTTTGCCACCAACCAGCAGAACATGAGTGCTGAGCTGGAAGAACCATTTATCCTGCTGCACGACAAGAAGATATCAAACATCCGCGATCTGCTCCCAGTACTGGAAGCGGTGGCCAAATCCGGCCGCTCTCTCCTGATCATGGCGGAAGATGTAGATGGCGAGGCCTTGGCCACCCTGGTAGTGAACACCATCCGCGGTATCGTTAAGGTATGTGCCGTTAAAGCCCCAGGCTTTGGTGATCGTCGTAAGGCCATGCTGCAGGATATCGCTATCCTCACCGGTGCCACTGTGATCTCTGAAGAGGTTGGCCTGACCCTGGACAAGGCTGGTCTGGAAGAGCTGGGTACCGCCAAGAAGATCCAGATCACCAAGGACGAGACCACCATCATTGATGGTGCCGGTTCCGAGAATGATATCAAGACCCGGGTGGAGCAGGTTCGCGCCCAGATCGAAGTAACCACCTCTGACTATGATCGTGAGAAGTTGCAGGAGCGCGTAGCCAAGCTGGCCGGCGGTGTTGCCGTGATCAATGTCGGTGCTGCCACCGAGGTGGAGATGAAAGAGAAGAAGGCCCGCGTAGAAGACGCCCTGCATGCAACCCGCGCTGCGGTGGAAGAGGGTGTGGTACCAGGCGGTGGTGTAGCCCTGATTCGCGCCTTGGCTGCGGTTAGAAAGATCACGGGTGACAACCATGATCAGGACGTCGGTGTAACCTTGGCCTGCCGTGCCATGGAAGAGCCACTGCGTCAGATTGTTGCCAATGCCGGTGAAGAGTCCTCCGTTGTAGTGAACAAGGTTGAGGAAGGTGAAGGCAACTTTGGTTACAACGCCGGTACCGGTGAGTATGGTGACATGATCGATATGGGTATTCTTGATCCAACCAAGGTGACCCGTACCGCACTGCAGAACGCGGCCTCTGTATCTGGTCTCATGATCACCACCGAGGCCATGGTGGCTGATGCTCCATCCGACGACTCTGCTGCTGGCGGTATGCCAGACATGGGCGGCATGGGTGGTATGGGCGGTATGGGTGGCATGGGTGGCATGATGTAATTCATCGCTGTTTGCATAGTGCACAGAAAGCCCCGCAGTGATGTTGGGCCAGTGTGATGACAAAGCCCTCGCCGTCAGGTGAGGGCTTTGTCGTTATGGGGCTTGCTTAAAGAGTTACGCCTTGACCAGTATCAGTTTGAAAAGATGGTCCTGGAAGAGCTGGTTCCAAAGGATCACCTATTGTGCAAGATCGATATTCACAGCGAATCCAACTGATGTGGAAGTTTTAGCTCAGTGTGGGCTATCGCCGGTTCCTGGGTCTAGGTTGGGTTCTGCCTTGGTTAAAAACCGGATACTATAATCACTTGGCAGGGCTTTAAAATCCGGCGCGGATTTTATTCAATAGTCCCCTATAGTCTTGATCGATGGGAGATGTAATGCAGGAATTAGGTGATCAAACGGTTACAGGTGGACAACTCACTGAGCAGGTGGAAAAGCACTGGCAGGAGTGGATCAACTCACTGGAGCAGGATCAACTCACCAAGTTGACCGCACAACCTGATTTTGTTGCGGAGTTAAAGCGGGTGTGGGAGGCCAGCGATTATGTAGTGCAGAGCTGTGTCCGGGTCCCTGGACTGCTGCATGATCTACTGGAAAGTGGTGATCTCCACATCAGATACTCGCCGGGTGAGATGGGGCGGCGCCTGCAACAGAAGCTGGATACGGTTGCGGACGAAGCGTCTCTGCAGTGCGGCCTGCGCCAGTTTCGGCGGATTCAGATGGTGCGCATTATCTGGCGTGACCTGGCTGGAATTGCCCCTCTGGCCGAGACCCTGGAAGACCTCTCCGCCTTGGCCGATGCCTGCGTGGAGCAGGCCCTGGGACTGCTGTATGAGTGGGCCGTTGCCAAGCATGGAGTGCCGCAGGATGAGGATGGTGTGCAACAGCATCTGGTGGTGCTGGGCATGGGCAAATTGGGCGCGCGCGAACTTAATCTCTCTTCTGATATTGATCTTATTTTTGCTTACCCCAGAGGCGGTGAAGTGGAGGGTGGGCGCCATCTCTCCAACGAGCAGTTTTTCACCCGGCTGAGTCAGCAGTTGATAAAGGCCATCGGCTCACAGACAGTTGATGGTTTTGTCTTCCGTGTGGACGCACGCCTGCGGCCGTTTGGCGACTCCGGTCCGCTGGCCATGAGCTTTGACGCCATGGAGGAGTACTACCACAGCCAGGCCAGGGAGTGGGAGCGCTACGCCATGATCAAGGCGCGGATAGTGGCCGGAGATGGTGAGGTGGGGGAAGAGCTGAATGCAATGTTGCGTCCCTTTGTTTATCGCCGCTATCTGGATTACGGGGCCATCGAATCTCTGCGCGACCTGAAACGTATGATTAGCGGTGAGATGCACAAGCGGGGTATGGATGCCAATATCAAGCTGGGGCCGGGGGGTATTCGTGAGATCGAATTTATCGGTCAGGCGTTCCAGTTGATCCGTGGCGGACGGGATCCCGATCTGCAGATCCGCCCCATTCTGCAGGTGTTGAATGTACTGGGGAACAAGGATCTACTGCCCAGGTTTGCGGTGCAGGAGCTGGATGCGGCGTATGAATTTTTGCGTCTGGTGGAGAATCGGCTCCAGGCCTGGCAGGATCGTCAGACCCATCTGCTGCCGGATGATGATCTGGCCCGCCTGCGTCTGGCCCGCTCCATGGGGTTTGATGATTGGGGCAGTTTTTTTGCCCTGTTGGAACAGCATCGGGCGCGGGTGCAGGGCCATTTTGACATGGTGTTTGCCGCACCCCAGACTGAGGAGGAGCCGGAAGAGAAACCATTGCAGTCCCTGTGGCGGCAGCAGTTGAATGAGGAAAGCTCTATTGAGGTGCTGGCTGAGTCCGGGTTTCAGGAGACTGCGGCCGACGCCATGCAGATGCTGGAGCAGTTCCGTGGCAGTCACGCCTTTCGGGGGCAGGGTGTGCGTGGTCAACAGCGCATGGATCAGTTGATGCCGCTACTGTTGGAGGCGGTTGTGGCAACGGTAGACCCAGCTATGGTTTTGGGACGGGTACTCAAGCTGTTGGAATCCATTGCCCGGCGTACCTCCTATCTGGCCTTGCTGGTGGAGAGTCCCATGGCCCTGTCGCAACTGGTGCGGCTGGAGAGTTCCAGTCCCTGGATCGCATCCCAACTCACCCGTCATCCCATACTGTTGGATGGGTTGTTGGACCCGCGCCAGCTCTACTCACCCCTCAAGTTGGAGGAATTGGAAAGCGAGCTGGATACCCTGCTGGCCGCAGTTGATCCGGATGACACCGAGGAGCAGATGGAGCGCCTGCGACAGTTTTTACAGAGCAACAAGCTGCGTGTGGCTGCGGCCGATGTCACGGATGTGATTCCTTTGATGGTGGTGAGTGACTACCTGACCGAGATTGCTGAGACCATAACCGCGCGGGTCCTGGATCACGTGTGGTCCTTTCTGGTGGCGCGTCATGGCCAGCCCACTGGCGGCGATGGTCAGGGGACCGGGTTTTGCGTGATCGCCTACGGCAAGATGGGCGGCATTGAGCTGGGTTATGGCTCCGATCTTGATTTGGTGTTTGTCCATGCTGACTCAGACCCCAACGCCATGACCGACGGGGAGCGCCAGATATCCAATGATCTGTTCTTTGCCCGGCTCGGGCAGCGGCTGATCCACATGCTTACGGCGCGCACCGGTTCGGGGCTGCTGTATGAGGTGGATATGCGTCTGCGTCCCAGTGGTAATTCCGGGATGCTGGTGAGCTCCCTGGACGCCTTTAACGAGTACCAGAACAGCATGGCCTGGACCTGGGAGCATCAAGCCCTGCTGCGGGCTCGACCCATCGCAGGGGACCCGGTGGTCGCCGGGCGTTTTCAGGAAATAAGACGTGTCGTGTTGTCCAAACAGCGTGATCCCGACAAACTGCGCCAGGAAGTGGTTGAAATGCGGGAGAAAATGCGCACCTCGCTGGATAAGAGTAATAACGACATGTTTGACCTCAAGCAGGGGTCTGGTGGTATCGCAGACATTGAATTTATGGTTCAATACGCGGTTCTAAGGTGGGCTCACCGCTATCCTGATCTGCTTGATTGGACAGACAATATCAGGTTGCTGGAAGCCCTGGCTGGATATGAAATACTTACAGGGGATCAGGGACGATCTCTGGCGGATGCTTACAGAAGATTCCGCTCCGCTTCACACCGTCTGGCCCTACAAGAGCAGCCGGCGTTGGTATCCTGCGATCAGCTTGAGATCGAGCGTATAGAGGTGAAGAAACTCTGGGACTCAGAGATGCTTACGGGCGACTGACTGGCACTGGCCAGTTCTACGAACGAGATGTAAAACATAATAACGCTGGTCTCTATCGGCAAATTCCATGCGCAAGCGTGACTTTAGGTCGGCAAAAATATGCTGACCGAAACGGAATATGCCAATTTGAAGATTCCAGGTGTGAAACTGAGGAAATATAGATGCAGACAATGGCAGACCGTGATGGGGTGATCTGGCTGGACGGGGAGATGGTTCCCTGGCGCGAGGCCAAGACCCATGTACTTACCCACACCCTCCACTACGGCATGGGTGTGTTTGAGGGAGTGCGTGCCTATAAGACCAATAAGGGTGCTGCCATCTTTCGGTTGCAGGAACATACCGACCGCCTGTTTCGCTCTGCCCACATCCTGGGTATGCCCATGCCCTTTGATGCCGAGACCCTGAGTCAGGCTCAGCAAGCTGCGGTGCGCGAAAACAACCTGGACTCGGCCTATATCCGTCCCATGTGTTTTTATGGCTCGGAAGGCATGGGGCTACGCGCAGACAACCTCAAGGTCCACGTGATGGTAGCGGCCTGGGACTGGGGCGCCTATCTGGGCGAAGAGGAGTTGGAGAAGGGTATCCGCATCCGGGTGTCATCCTTCACCCGGCATCATGTGAACATTACCATGTGCCGGGCCAAGGCCAACGGCAACTACATGAACTCCATGCTGGCGCTGAAAGAGGCGCTGGAGTGTGGCTATGATGAGGCGCTGCTGCTGGATGCAGAGGGCTACGTAATGGAAGGTTCAGGCGAGAACATATTTATTATCCGTGACGGCATCATCTACACCCCGGATCTCACTTCTGCCCTGGACGGCATTACCCGCAGGACCGTAATGAGTCTGGCGGACGAGTTGGGCATTCCGGTGGTGGAGAAACGCATCACTCGCGATGAGGTCTATATTGCGGACGAGGCGTTCTTCACTGGTACTGCGGCCGAGGTTACGCCGATACGCGAGGTGGATAACCGCCCTATCGGCAATCATGGCCGTGGACCTATCACCGAGCGTCTGCAGAGCCTCTATTTTGATCAGGTGCACGGGCGCAGGGATGTGAATCCTGAGTGGTTGACCCTGGTCCAGTGACGGTTCAAAAGCGAAATTTGCTGTCCGGCCTCTTTTACCTGTGGGAGGCGCGTCTGGCGCCGATGGAATATGGTAGATTGTTTGCCAGCCCCATTACAGCTAGATGTTGTTCTTACATGTGGCCTAATGGTCTCCTTGTGATATTTGAACCGCATTCAGTTTAAGTGTGAGTAATTCAGAGACCAGCCGCATTCTGGTAGTTGGCCCTTCCTGGGTGGGCGACATGGTGATGGCGCAGAGCCTGTTCAAGGTCCTGCGCCAACAGCGGCCCGATGTTCAGATCGACGTATTGGCCCCAGGCTGGAGCCTGCCACTGCTGCAACGCATGCCTGAGGTGGCCGATGCCATCGACATGCCCCTGGGGCATGGTCGTCTGGATCTAAAGCTGCGTTATCGGTTGGGGCGTTCCTTAGCTACACGCGGTTATGATCAGGCCATTCTGCTGCCTAACTCCCTGAAATCGGCCCTGGTTCCCTTCTGGGCCAGGATACCCCGGCGTACCGGCTGGGTGGGAGAGATGCGCTATGGCCTGCTGAACGATATCCGCAGGCTGGACAAATCTCTATTTACCATGACAGTGCAGCGTTTTGTGGTCCTGGCCCACCCTCCCGGAGTGGATGCCATCAAGGATATCCCGGTGCCACAACTGGAAGTGTCAGCCAGTGATGCTGCCACTGCCGTGGAAAACCTGGGGCTGAGCAAGGGTGAAGGGAAGCTGTTGATACTCTGCCCCGGCGCCGAGTACGGCCCTGCCAAGTGTTGGCCGTTGGAGTACTATGGCGAACTGGCTGCGGGGTTGATAGACCAGGGCTGGTCGGTGTGGCTGTTCGGATCAGAAAAAGATCAGAAGGTGTGTGCGGCGCTAAATGCCACTACCGGAGGACGATGTGAGGACCTAAGTGGTCGCACCACCCTTGCTCAGGCGGTGGATCTCATGTCGCTGGCCGATGCGGTGGTGAGCAATGATTCCGGGCTGATGCATGTGGCCGCTGCCCTGGATCGACCGTTGGTGGCGATTTACGGCTCGTCCGATCCGGGCTTCACCCCGCCCTTGAATCGGAGTAGCAGGGTGCTGCATTTGGGGCTGGAGTGTGGCCCCTGTTTTAAACGAGAGTGCCCAGAGGGCCATCTGAAATGTCTGAAAGATATAGGTGTGGGGATGGTTGCCGCCTCTCTGCAACAGGTTGTACGAGGAACAAAGGTTGATAAAGAAGAGTGAAAATGTAGTCTGGCAGGAACAGGCGATTACCCGGGACCACCGACAGGAGCAAAGTGGCCACAAGAGTTTTGTGGTCTGGTTTACCGGACTTTCCGGCTCGGGTAAGTCCACCCTGGCCAGTGCGGTGGAGTCCGAGTTGCACAAGTTGGGCTGTCGCTCTTTTGTGTTTGATGGGGATAATGTACGGCATGGGCTCTGTGGCGACCTGGGGTTCAGTGAAGAGGATCGCAAGGAGAATATCCGCCGTATTGCAGAGATGACGCGTCTGTTTGTCGAGGCCGGTGTTATTGCCCTAACCGCCTTTATCTCTCCCATGCGTGACGACCGGCGGAAGGTGCGTGATCTGATCCCGGAAGGTGATCTGATCGAGGTCTACTGTGATTGTAGTATTGAGACATGTGAAGATAGGGATGTAAAAGGGCTGTACAAGAAGGCACGGGCTGGGTTGATCAAGAATTACACCGGAATTTCCTCACCATATGAGGTGCCAGAGCACCCGGAGATCACGGTGGATACGGATTCGCTTTCCATTGTTGAGAGTGTTGAACTGGTTCTCAAATATTTAATAGAAAATCGATTTATTCCGAATACATAATACAATTAGCACTCATCGTGTTTGTAGGTGCATAAATAAGGCCACTTTGGCGTTATTCCAGTAGACCTAAACAGATATATGCCTTGAAGATTTTGATCATAAAAACATCATCCATGGGGGACCTGGTCCACACTCTGCCTGCACTAACAGATGCAGTTGCAATGATCCCCGGTGTGCGGTTTGATTGGGTCGCAGAGGAGTCTTTCTGCGAGATTCCTGGATGGCATCCGGCGGTGGAGCGGGTGCTTCCTGTTGCCATCAGGAGATGGCGCAGAGACTGGATCAAATTTTGGCGCAACGGGGAGGTGGGCGACTTTCGTCGTCAACTGCGTCAGCAGGAGTATGACCTGATTATAGACGCGCAGGGGCTGTTCAAGAGCGCACTGTTGGCCCGCATGGCCCGTGGTGACACGGTTGGGCTGGATGCCAGCTCGGCACGTGAGCCAGGGGCGGCGCTGTTTTATCGGCGTAACATCAGGGTTGCGCGTGATATGCACGCCATTGAGCGGGTGCGTTCCCTGTTCGCCCAGGCTCTGGGCTATACCAAACCTGAGACAGAATTGGACTATGGTATTTCGATAAATGGCCCAAGCAGCTCAGATAATCCCTATTTGGTATTTCTACACGGCACCACCTGGAGCACTAAACTGTGGCCGCTGGAGCACTGGGTGGAGCTGGCCCGCACTGCCGCCTCCCAAGGCTATGCCATCCACCTGCCGTGGGGCAGCGCAGAGGAGCAGGAACGCGCCCAGCAGATCATTCACCAGTCGGGTAGCGGTGAGTTGTTGCCCAGGCAGACCCTAACCGAAGTGGCCCAGCATCTGGCCGGAGCCGCCGGTGTGGTGGGTGTAGATTCTGGTCTGGCCCACCTGGCTGCGGCCCTTTCCGTTCCGGCGGTGACCCTGTACGGACCGACCAGAACCGATCTTACCGGGGCCAGGGGGCGGTTGCAGACCAATCTGCAGGCGCAGTTTGAGTGTGCTCCTTGTATGCGTAAGGAGTGCAGTTATCCGGGGGAGGCTGAGGTGGCACCAGCCTGTTTTGGCAGTCTGCCACCGGCGAATGTCTGGGCCACTCTTACTACCAGCATGGATGAGGTAATAACATGAGATTTGCCTTCGTAGTCTCGCTTTGGTTTCCCTTTGGCGGCATGCAGCGTTCCTTGCGGCGCATCGCCCAGACCTGTGTCGACAGGGGGCATCAGGTGGATATTTATACAGGCAGGTGGCAGGGAGAGAGGCTGGAGAATATTAGAATAGTTGAGTTGGATACTAAGGCCATAACCAACCATCGTAGTAACGATCTGTTGGCTGAGCGGTTTGCTGCAGCTGTGGCTGGGGAGGATTATGATTGTCTGGTGGGCTTCACCAAGTTGCCTGGGCTGGATGTCTACTATGCTGCTGATCCTTGCTATGCGGCGCGTGTGGAAGAGATCAAACAGCAGCTGCGAGATACGGCGCGGGTGGAGGAGATCAAGCATCAGCTGTACAAGCGGTTACCCAGATACCGAGTCTATTGCAGGCAGGAGAGGTCTGTGTTTGAGTCGGGTGCAGGTGCCGAGATTGTCCTGATTGCGCATCAGGAAAAAAAGAAGTTTATCCAGCATTATGGGACTGAAGATGAGCGGTTTCATCTACTGCCTCCCGGGATTAACCGTGAACGTCTGCTGAGTGCTGATCCCGTGCAGGACCGGGCAGAGATTCGCCAGGAGTTCCAGGTTGCAGAGCATGAGTTGTTATTGCTGGTGGTGGGTTCGCGCTTCAAGACCAAGGGTATAGATCGTGTGATCCATGCTCTGGCCTCACTGCCTGAACCCTTGAGGCAGAGGTGTAAGCTGGTGGTGGTGGGGCATGGTAAGGTCTGGCCATTTAAGGGGCGGGTAGCGCGTCTTGGGGTATCTGACCGGGT
>CAZVME010000014.1:0-56347 GCA_964628835.1 uncultured Gammaproteobacteria bacterium
TTCGAACCTCCGGCCCCTGCCTCCCGAAGGCAGTGCTCTACCAGGCTGAGCTACACCCCGACATATGGGCCCGTTGGCAGCAGGCGGTAAAATTTTAACTGAAACCAGCTGCTAAGGAAATGGGAACCTGGATTCAGGTGTAGGTGCTTTGCGGGTGGCGAACTTTGGTCCCTGCGACCATGCCGTTCCTATTCGATAGTTTGCAATCAGTTGGTCCTGTCCGCAGAAAAATCTGCCAGGGTGGAGAGTGCGCTTCTGAAGGCGGATGGTGGAAGTGCCTCAAGTGCCTGCTTGGCCTTGTCTGCCTCCTTCTCAGCCAGTTTGAAGGTATAGTCGATGGCGTCGGTGCTCTCAATGGCGGATTTAACCACATCTATATGTTCCCGGCCGCCGTTCTCTATAATGTCGCGTAGCGATTGCTTCTGTTCCGGGGTGCCCACCTGCATGGCGCGAATCAGGGGTAGGGTTGGTTTTCCCTCGGCCAGATCGTCGCCGATATTTTTGCCGATCTCCTCAGCAGAGTTGCTGTAGTCGAGGGCGTCATCAATGATCTGAAACGCGATGCCCAGATGCAGGCCGTAATTGGCTAGGGCTAGCTCTTCGGCCTCGGAAGCGTCACACAGGATTGCTCCAAGCTGTGCTCCTGCCTCAAACAGGGTGGCGGTTTTGCGCAGTATTACCTCAAGGTACTTCTGTTCGTCCGTGTCCGGGTCATGGCAGTTGAGAAGCTGCAGGACTTCACCTTCTGCGATACGGTTGGTAGCGTGGGACAGGATTTCCATAATCCGCATTTTGTCCACATCCACCATCATTTCAAAGGCGCGGGAGTAGAGAAAGTCACCCACCAGGACGCTGGCGGCATTGCCCCACACCGCATTGGCGGTGTCACGGCTGCGACGCAGGTCGGAACCATCCACCACATCGTCATGCAGCAGGGTGGCGGTATGAATGAATTCGATAATGGCGGCCAGGCTGATATGTTTGTCCCCGGTGTAGCCCAGGGCCTGGGCTGCCAGCAGGACAATCATCGGCCGAAGACGTTTGCCGCCACTGTTTACAATGTAGTGACCGATCTGGTTGATCAGCACCACATCGGACTCCAGGCGATGTAGAATCAGGCGGTCAACCGCCTTCATATCGTCTTCTACCAGGCTTCGAATCGCGGATATATCCATACAGTTCTTCACTGATTACTACTTATTCAGGACTGCCATGGTTCATCTACATGACTGAACTGGGGTTTTAAAGAATGCAGGGTTAGTAGGCTAAATATGGCTTACTTACTGATAATAATAAAATTATTACGTTCTGGCCCGCACGGTTTTCGTGCTTGTTCAACTGCTTGTCTGGATTCACCAGAAGTATGAATCCTAAAGCTTGAAGCATGCTAGAAGCGTGTATATATTCTGTCAAGTGTCCGTGATGCTGCGGAGCTGCCGGTAATTCATGGATAAATGGGTAATGATGGGGGTAAAGCGGCAGGTTAAACTGGATTTGACCTCCGGCAAAGGTGCAGGTAGAATTCCGCCTCTTTCGTGGCCATGTTTCATAATGAGTGCCGCAACTAACAGATTTTTACGGAGATTTGGCGAATGTATGCCGTGATTCAGACCGGTGGTAAACAGTACCGGGTTGCCCAGGGTGACGTCCTTCGGGTTGAGAAGATAGACTCTGAAGAGGGTTCGTCCATCAACATCGACAAGGTTTTAATGGTTGCCGATGGCGCAGATGTTAAGGTTGGCGCTCCCTATGTGGATGGTGGCCAGGTAACTGCTGAGGTTCAGCAGCATGGTCGTGGCAAGAAGGTCAAAATCATCAAGTTTAAGCGACGCAAGCATCACCTGAAGCGTCAGGGTCACCGTCAGTGGTATACCGAGCTTAAAATTACCGCGATCAGCGCAAAATAGGGCGGGCTAAACAATGGCACATAAAAAAGCAGGCGGTAGTACACGTAACGGCCGCGATTCAGAGTCAAAACGTCTTGGTGTAAAGATGTATGGCGGCCAGACGGTACAGCCGGGTAACATCATCGTGCGCCAGCGCGGAACCCACTTCCACTCAGGTCTCAATGTAGGTTGTGGTAAAGATCACACCCTGTTTGCCAAGGCCGAAGGTGTGGTAAAGTTTGAGGTCAAGGGTCCGAAAAAGCGTAGGTATGTGAACGTAGTTCCAGCCTGATTACGCCGTACCCAACGAAATTAAGAGGCCTCGTCAGTGACGGGGCTTTTTTTGTGGTTGCAAAAGAGTGCTTTTGGTAGGCTGGTGCTGGCCCGGATATGCGGCAGTAGAGCGGCTCGCCAATATAGTCAACGGTGGAATAGTTATGAAGTTTGTGGATGAAGCCAGCATTACTGTGGAGGCCGGAGACGGCGGCAATGGAGCCGCGAGTTTCCGCCGGGAAAAATATATACCCAAGGGTGGTCCGGACGGTGGGGATGGCGGCGATGGCGGCAGCGTCTATCTGTTGGCTGACTCCGGCCTGAACACCTTGGTGGATTTCCGTCACATGCGACGGCATCGGGCCGAACGGGGCCAGAATGGCATGGGTCGCAACTGCACCGGTCGCAGTGGAGAAGATATCTATGTGCGGGTGCCGGTGGGGACTCGAGTCCTTGATGAAGAGACCCAGGAGACCATCGGTGAACTGCTGAAACACGGCGAGGAACTGCTGGTGGCGAAAGGCGGGTTTCATGGCATCGGTAATGCACGTTTCAAGAGCAGCACCAACCGCACTCCGCGCCAGTTCACCCATGGTACCGAGGGTGAGAGACGTCAACTGCATCTGGAATTGATCCTGCTGGCAGATGTTGGGTTGCTGGGTATGCCCAATGCTGGCAAATCCAGCTTCATCACTAAGGTGTCGAGCGCCAGGCCCAAGGTTGCCGATTACCCCTTTACTACGCTCTATCCTAATCTTGGTGTGGTTAGCGTGGGCGCCTCGCGCAGCTTCGTGGTGGCCGACATCCCGGGAGTTATTGAAGGGGCATCCGAGGGCGCTGGTCTCGGTATCCAGTTTCTGAAACACCTGGACCGAACCAGATTGCTGCTGCACCTTGTGGATATTGCGCCAATGGATGAAGCGGTGGACCCGGCGGATGAGGTGAGAAAGATTGCAGCCGAGCTGCAGAACTACAGCCCGGAGCTGGCCGAGCGGGAACGCTGGCTGGTGATAAACAAAATTGATCTTCTGATGCCGGAAGAGGTGGAGTCCAGGCGGGAGCAGCTACTGGCGGAGCTTTCCTGGAGTGGGCCGGTGTTTATGATCTCTGCCGTCACCGGTGACGGCACCGATAAGCTGGTCTATGCCTTGATGGATCATCTGGAGCAGCTGCAGGGTGATGAAGAACCGGATCAGAATTCTGAGGATGAACCCTGGGATCCGCTAAAGGGATAATAATGATCTCAAGACAACAGATACCTGCAACCAGGCGCTGGGTGGTAAAGATCGGCAGCGCTTTGTTGACCAATGACGGCAACGGTCTGGATCGGGAGCGTCTGGCGGTTTGGGCTGAGCAGATGGCCTCCTGGGTGCTTTCAGGTAAGGAATTAATCCTGGTCTCATCCGGCGCTGTGGCCGAGGGTATGAATCGCATGGGCTGGGACACCAGACCCACCAGCCTGCATGAACTACAGGCCGCCGCCGCCATCGGACAGATGGGGTTGGTGCGCGCCTATGAGACCTGTTTTCAAAAACATGAGCTGCATACCGCCCAGGTACTTCTGACCCATGATGATCTGGTGGATCGGGGGCGTTATCTGAATGCCCGCAGTACTCTGCTAACGTTGGTGAGGCTAGGTGTGGTGCCGGTTGTGAATGAAAACGACACCGTGGCAAACGATGAGCTGCGGTTTGGTGATAATGACACCCTGGCGGCGCTGGTGGCCAACCTGGTGGAGGCGGATCTGCTGTTGTTACTGACCGATCAAAAGGGGTTGTTCGACAGTGATCCCAGGTTTAACTCCAACGCCAAACTGATTTCTGAGTCGAAGGTGGATAACGCCGCTCTGGATCAGGCCGCCGGCGGGAGCGTGGGCGGTCTGGGCTTGGGTGGAATGGTGACCAAGGTGCGGGCTGCCAGACTGGCGGCGCGCTCTGGCACAGCTACGGTGATTGCCCCTGGAGCCGAGCAAGATGTGATCTCCAGGATTGGTCAGGGTGAGGATGTTGGTACTCTGCTGATACCGGTGCAGGAGCCACAGACCGCACGCAAGCGCTGGCTGGCGGGACACTTACGGGTGCGCGGCAGCATAGTTCTGGATGAGGGAGCGGTGCGGGTGCTGCATCAGCAGGGACGGAGTCTACTGGCGGTGGGGGTGAAGAGTGTCAGTGGCGGCTTTGCCCGGGGCGAGGTGGTCTCATGTGTGGACGAGGCAGGCAAGGAGGTCGCCCGTGGCCTGGTAAATTACGATGCTCTGGAGACCGATCGGATCAAGGGTCAGCCCAGTAGCATGATCAGTGAGATTCTGGGGTATATGGACGAGGATGAGCTAATCCACCGGGATAACCTGGTGCTGGTGTAACGTTTCGTCTGGAATGCTGTGCTTAATCCCAGGCATAAAAAAACCGGCTTGTGGCCGGTTTTTTTATCGCAGATAGCTTGGGTTACAACGCCTTGATCTGCTTGTTCAAACGACTCTTATGACGAGCAGCCCTATTCTTGTGGATCAGGCCATTATTCGCCGCACGGTCTATAACCGGTACAGCCTGTTTGAAAGCTTCGGTCGCGCCATCTTTGTTACCAGCACCGATTGCCGCTAGAACGCCCTTGATCTTGGTGCGCAATGTACTGCGGCGTGATGCGTTGTGCTGACGATGTGTCTCCGCCTGCCTTGCACGCTTGCGGGCTTGTACTGAATTGGCCAAGTCGACCTCCAAAAAGTGTGAATCGGAAAAGCCCGATATTCTGGTGCCCCAAGAGGGGTTTGTCAATAGGAATCGTGCTAAATTTACCCATTCATGCGAAGCTCCCTGAATAACAGGGGTTGGGCCAGCAATCGGTAGGTGTGGGGTAGTCCTCGCGGCGGCTATGTCCAGGCGGGGGCTGAAGGGCCTATAATCGCGTTTTAATCAATAATAATGAGGGCAGCAAACTGGCTTCCATGTTCAAATCCCTGGCCAAGGTCGGCTCCAATACCATGCTATCGCGAGTTCTGGGTTTTGTACGCGATCTGGTGTTTGCCCACACCTTTGGTGCCAATGCCGGCACCGACGCCTTTTTTGTAGCTTTCAAGATCCCCAACTTTCTGCGCCGCCTGTTTGCCGAAGGCTCTTTCTCGGTGGCCTTTGTGCCAGTTCTGGCTGAGTACAAGGCCAAACGCGGCCTGGATGAGCTGAAGCTGTTTGTGAACCATGTGGCCGGGACCCTGGGTGGAATCCTGCTATTGGTAACCGCCTTGGGGGTACTGGGTGCGCCGTTTCTGGTGATGATCTTTGCCCCGGGGTTTATTGGGGTGGAGGGAAAGATGGATCTGGCCGCGGATATGTTGCGCCTCACCTTTCCCTATCTGCTGTTTATATCCCTCACCGCCTTTGCTGGCAGTATCCTTAACTCCTTCGACCGCTTCGGGATACCCGCCTTTACCCCGGTGCTGCTGAATCTCTCTCTGATTGGCTGCGCCATCTGGCTGGCGCCGCAGATGGATCGACCCATTGTGGCCCTGGCCTGGGGAGTACTGTTGGCGGGCATAGTCCAGTTTCTGTTTCAACTGCCGTTCCTGCATCAGTTGGGGCTGCTGCCACGCTTCAAGTTTGCCCCCAAGGATGAGGGGGTGCAACGCATTGTGCGCCTGATGCTGCCGGCCATCTTTGGCGTCTCGGTCACCCAGATCAATCTGCTGCTGGATACACTGATCGCCTCCTTTCTGGTAGATGGCAGTATCTCCTGGCTCTACTATTCAGACCGTCTGATGGAGTTCCCTCTGGGTCTCCTGGGGGTTGGTCTGGCCACCGTCATCCTGCCCAGTCTCTCCCATAAACATGCTGCGGATTCCATCAAGGGCTTCTCCCATACTCTGAACTGGGCCCTGCGCTGGGTGTTGTTGCTGGGAGTGCCTTGTGCGGTGGGGCTGTTCCTTCTGGCCGGGCCTATGATCTCCACTCTGTTCCAGTCAGAGGTATTTCTATCCAATGACGTAGCTATGGCTCAGCGCAGTCTGATGGCCTACTCCCTGGGGCTGATCCCGTTCATCATGATCAAGGTGCTAGCCCCCGGCTTCTATGCGCGCCAGGACACCAAGACCCCGGTCAAAATTGCCATCATCGCCATGGTGAGCAATATGGTGTTTAACCTCATCCTGGTGTTCCCCCTGGCCCATGCCGGTCTGGCCCTGGCTACTACTCTGTCGGCCTGTATCAACGCCACTCTGCTGTTTCGTGGTCTGCGCCGGGAAGAGGTGTTCCAGCCCGAGGGTGGCTGGTTGAGCCTTATCTTGCGCGGTCTTGCCGCATCTGTGGCCATGGGAGTCATGCTTTATCTTCTGGGCGGAGGTCTGGATAGTTGGGTGGTCGCCGGGTTATGGGACAAGGTGTGGCGACTGTTGATGCTGATCGTTTCCGGGGCTGCGGTCTACTTTGCCGTACTGCTGCTGTTGGGGATACGCCTGCGCCATTTTCGATCCGGTGCGGTGGCCTGATAACTTCCCAGTTAAAAACAGGGACTTATTATATAGCTTGACCTATAATGCCCGGTTTTAGGTAAATCACTGGAAGAGTGGGATAGATGCAGGTCATTCGCGGCTTACACAATCTGCGTAAGGAGCACCGGGGCTGTGTTGCCACCATCGGCAATTTTGATGGGGTACACCTCGGGCATAAGGCCGTGTTCCGTAACCTGCGCCAGCGCGCCAAGGCTCTGAATCTGCCCACCACCGTGGTTACCTTTGAACCCCAGCCCATGGAGTACTTTGCCCCCGAGGCGGCTCCGGCACGCTTGACTCGCTTACGTGAGAAGCTTGCAGCCCTGAAAGACGCGCAGATCGAGCGTGTGGTGCTGCTGGAGTTCGGCCCTAAACTGGCCAACATGGAGGCAGATTGGTTCGTACAGAAACTGCTGATTGATGGGCTGGATGTACGTTACCTGTTCGTTGGTGACGACTTCAAGTTTGGCAGGGGGCGTGAGGGAAATATCGATATGCTGCGGGTCGTGGGTGAAAAACGTGGCTTCGAGGTGGAGAACATGAATACCTTCGCTATGGATGAGGAACGGGTCAGCAGCACTCTGATTCGGGAGAGTCTGTCTCGAGGTGATCTGGAAGCGGCCAGCCAGTATCTGGGTCGTCCCTACCGTATTTGTGGAAGAGTGGCCCACGGCGATGAGCGTGGACGTACCATTGGCTTTCCCACCGCCAATGTAAACCTGCATCGCATGGTCAGTCCCCTGCGCGGGGTATTTGCAGTAAAGGTTGGTGGTCTGGGGGATGAACAGTTGCCAGGTGTGGCCAATATTGGTATCCGGCCAACAGTGGAGGGGGATCTGAAGCACCTGCTTGAGGTGTTCCTGTTCGACTTCAATCGCAGCATCTATGGTGAACACCTGGATGTGGAGTTCTGCCACAAGATCAGGGATGAGAAGAAGTTCGACAATTTTGAGCAGCTTAAACACCAGATAGAGCTGGATGCGGTAACGGCCAGGAACTACTTCCACATGCCGTTGTTGTAACACTATTTTTGATCTGGATGGATAGGACCCCAGGGTTGGGTTCTACTATTTGATTACACACTGGATATTTTTTCGTAAAGGCGTAGGCGTGACCGATTACAAACAGACACTGAACCTTCCCAAGACCAGCTTCCCCATGAAGGGGAATCTGGCCCAGCGCGAGCCGGAGATGCTGAAGCGGTGGCAGGAGATGGATCTCTACTCCAAGATACGTGATGAGGCGCAGGGGCGTCCTAAGTTTATCCTGCATGACGGGCCTCCCTACGCCAATGGCGAGATCCACATCGGGCATGCGGTAAACAAGGTGCTGAAGGATATTATCGTCAAGAGCCGCACCCTGGATGGTTACGATGCCCCCTACGTCCCCGGTTGGGACTGCCACGGTCTGCCCATCGAGTTGCAGGTGGAGAAGAAGGTGGGCAAGCCCGGCCACAAGGTGACCGCTGCCGAGTTTCGCATGGCCTGTCGTGACTACGCCGCCAAGCAGGTGGATAAACAGCGTACCGATTTCAAACGTCTGGGTGTGCTGGGTGAGTGGGAACAGCCGTACCTCACCATGGACTATAAATTCGAGGCCAATGTCATCCGCTCCCTGGGCCGGATTGTTGAAAATGGTCATGTGCAGAAGGGCTCCAAGCCGGTGCACTGGTGTACCGATTGCGGTTCCGCCCTGGCCGAGGCTGAGGTGGAGTATAAGGATAAAGAGTCCTTCGCCATTGACGTGCGTTTCCAGGTGCTGGACGATGAGACGCTGCTGACCCGCTGCCACTCGGTTCCGGGAGAGCACGGCGAAGGCCCTATCTCCCTGGTGATCTGGACCACCACCCCCTGGACCCTGCCCGCCAACCAGGCGGTGGCCCTGAACCCAACCCTGGAGTACGTGGTGGTGCAGTGTGATGGCGCCCTGGGCAAAGAGCGTCTGGTGATGGCCGAAGGGCTGCTGACCCAGACCATGGACCGTTGGGGTATTGAAGGCTACGCGGTTATTGCCCGCGCCCACGGTGATGCCTTTGAGGGGCTGAAGCTGAAGCACTGCTTCTATGAGCGCGAAGTCCCGGTGATCCTAGGCGAGCACGTCACTCTGGAAGCTGGTACCGGTGCGGTGCATACTGCGCCCGGTCATGGTCTGGATGATTACATTGTAGGTCTGCGTTACGACCTGCCGGTTGATAACCCGGTTGGTGGCAACGGTTGCTTCGTTGAAGGTACCGAACTGTTCGCAGGGGAGCATGTATTTAGCGCCAATCAGAAGGTGATTGAGGTGCTCAAGGCCAAGGGTGCGCTGGTGCAGGAGGCGCGCTTCCCCCACAGCTATCCCCACTGCTGGCGACACAAGACTCCGATCATCTTTCGCGCCACCCCGCAGTGGTTTATAAGCATGGATAAGATCGGTCTGCGTAGCTCGGCCTTGCGCGAGATCAATGCAGTGCACTGGATGCCGGACTGGGGCAAGGCCCGGATCGAAGGCATGGTGGAAGGTCGCCCTGACTGGTGTATCTCACGTCAGCGTACCTGGGGTGTGCCCATTGCCCTGTTCGTACACAAGGTCACCGCAGAGATGCATCCTGACACTCAACGGCTGGTGGAAGAGGTGGCCAAGCTGGTGGAACAAGAAGGCGTTGAGGCCTGGTTCTCCCTGGATGCCAAGGAGCTGATCGGAGCTGAAGCGGAAGAGTATGAAAAGGTACAGGACACCCTGGATGTGTGGTTTGACTCCGGTGTGACTCACGCCTGCGTACTGGAGCAGTGGCAGCATCTGCACGCCCCGGCCGATCTGTATCTGGAGGGCTCGGATCAGCATCGTGGCTGGTTCCAGTCATCCCTGATCACCTCGGTGGCGATCCATGACCAGGCCCCGTATAAACAGGTGCTGACCCACGGTTTTACCGTGGACGCCGATGGCCGCAAGATGTCCAAATCCGTGGGCAATGTGGTGTCGCCGCAGAAGATAATGAAAAATCTGGGTGCTGACATCATCCGTCTGTGGGTGGCGGCAACCGATTATCGCGGTGAGATGAATGTCTCTGAAGAGATCCTCAGGCGCACCTCGGACGCCTACCGCCGCATCCGTAACACCACCCGCTTCCTGCTCTCTAACCTGAATGGGTTTGATCCGGTAGAGAATCTGGTGGAGCCGCAGGATATGCTAGAGCTGGACCGCTGGGCGGTGGACCGCGCCCTACAGTTGCAGGAAGAGATCAAGGCGGCTTATACCGATTACCAGTTCCACCAGATATATCAGAAGATACACAATTTCTGTGTCACTGAGCTGGGCGGCTTCTATCTGGATATCATCAAGGATCGCCAGTACACCACCCAGGCCGATAGTCAGGCGCGGCGCTCCTGCCAGAGCGCTATGTTCCACATCGTCGAGGCCATGGTGCGTTGGCTGGCCCCCATCATCAGCTTTACCGCCGATGAGGTGTGGCAGCACCTGCCGGGTGAACGTGCCGAGTCGGTATTCACCCAGACCTGGTACGACCGGCTGTTTGCCCTAGATGCAGATGGTGCCTTTGATCGTGGATTCTGGGCGCAGGTAATTGCTGCCAGAACCGCTGTGGCCAAGCAGATGGAGCAGTTGCGAGCCGATGGTGCTATCGGCTCCTCGCTGGATGCCGAGCTGGACTTCTATTGCGAGACCGGGCTATTTAAGGTGCTGGAGCAGTTGCAGGATGAGCTACGTTTCGTGCACATCACATCAGATGTCAGGCTGCATCCTTTGGAGCAGAAGCCGGAGCAGGCGGTGGCAACCGAGCTGGATGGATTGTTTGTGGTAGTCGCTGCCTCCGAGCATGAAAAATGTGCCCGTTGTTGGCATCGGCGTGAGGATGTCGGCTCAAGCGCAGAACACCCGGAGCTGTGTGGTCGTTGTGTAACTAATATTGATGGTGCAGGTGAGCCCAGGCGTTTTGCTTAGTGGCTGCAACTCCCGGCATGTCGCGCTGGCTCTGGCTGTCATTGGCGATTGTGGTTCTGGATCAGGCCAGTAAGCAGATAATCGAATCCAGCTTTATGCTGTATGAGACCCGGGAGCTGTTGCCGTTGTTTAACCTTACCCTGGCCCATAACGAAGGGGCCGCCTTCAGCTTTCTCAGCGATCAGTCTGGCTGGCAGCGCTGGTTCCTTTCTGCGGTGGCGGCAGTGGTTACCCTGGTTATGGTCCTGTGGCTGCGTGGTCTGGAGCAGCATGAGCGCCTGACTGCTATGGCGCTGGGGTTTATCGTCGGTGGCGCTGTGGGCAATCTGATCGACCGGCTGCTGTTTGGCTATGTTATAGATTTTCTTGATTTCTATATCGGGCAGCGTCACTGGCCCGCATTCAATGTTGCAGATTCCGCCATCTCCATCGGTGTTGCCATCATGCTGTATGAGATCCTGTTCGGTGGCAAGGAACCGGCAGAGTCCTGATCCAGCGACGGCAGAAAGCCAGTTTTCAAGCTAGACTCAACGTAGGAACAGTGATCTGCACAAGGGAATCCCGATGTGGATCCCGGCCCATGGAGCGGGATGTAAAATCTGCGACGGCCCCTATCCAGACCTGCTGAGTTGTCTCAGCGCTGTATCGACGGGTCAGGGCGCCGCCCGAGCAAGGTACGAGGAGGTAGCCATGAAAGTCTTTATGCTAATGACCGGAAGTGGGCCGCTGATGATCCTCACCTCCCATAGCTCAATCGAGGACCCCCAAATCCTGGATAAACTGCTGGCCAAGGGTATCGATAAATTTATTGCCTACGAGGTTCCCTACGAGCTGGCGAAAGAGCGTTATGGTGGCCATTTCGCAGTAGTAGCGAATGACCTGCATGAGAGTGATGATCTGCGGGTGTTGGATTATAATGGAGAACGGGCATTTCGCCTGTTCCACTTCTCAGAAATGGGTGCGGTAATGACCCATGAACCAGGACTGTCAAAACAACAGGCGGCCTGAATAAACAGATATTGAGATGCTGCGAGGGCGGGTGTTGATCACCTGCCCTCTTTTGTGGCTGCTACAGGTGGGCAGCAAGTCATGGAGCGGGAAGGTGAAGGGATGAGTATCCCCGGGTTTTCTAGTGAATTGCAGCGTTATGGGTAGATATCATGAGTCTCAAATACTTCCAGTCATTGGTAACAACAACGTTATTGCTGTTCTGCTTCGTAGCTTATGCTGAATATCCAAATATGCCAGAGCTCACAGGGCAGTATGATATTACTGGTAAAACTACAATAGACCCGCCGCATGCTGAGCCGCGAGACACCCATTTTCGAGTATTTTTAACTGGAGAAGCGGCGCGAGATCTATACAACAATATGAAGGTATCACCTGTTGAAGATGTATGCTTTGGTGATGGCTCTTTATCCAAATTCATCGGCAATATGCAATGCATGAAACTGCATGGAAAAGAGCAATATGAATGTCGTTTTTCTATCGATATTACAAATCAAGTAATTGACTATGGGTGGGCATGTTAGCTCATAATGAGATGCTCGCTTTGTAGTGGCCGGTAGTTGCTCATTTGGCATGTATAAGCGGATAAAATAAACATGTGAGGCGGCTTTTACCTGATGGTAAAATTGCCTTGCTACTTACCAGTAAAAAAGACAGGCCTTAATGGAATTATGACCACTGACCAAACTATCCTGTTCGCGCTCCTGTTCTTTGTTTTTGTATTCCTGATCTGGGGGCGGATACGTTACGATCTTGTTGCCTTTATGGCCCTGATTATTGCCTTGGTAGCTGGAGTAATCCCCAAGGACCAGGCTTTCTCCGGCTTTGGTCATCCGGCCACTATCATCATTGCGCTGGTATTGATAATAAGCCGCGGGCTGTCCAGCTCGGGGGTGATCGAGGTGGTGGCGCAGCAGGTGAGCCGCTTCACCAGTTCCCTCCAGACCCATATCGCGGCCATGGCCGGTATCTCCGCCGTGCTGTCGGCGGTGATGAACAATGTCGCGGCCCTGGCCCTGCTGATGCCGGTGGATATCCAGGCGGCGGCCAAGGCCAAGCGCAGTCCTGCACTGACCCTGATGCCACTCTCTTTTGCCTCCATCCTGGGAGGCATGATCACCCTGATCGGAACCCCGCCCAATATCATCATTGCCGAGTTTCGACAAAAGGCGGTGGGCAGCAGTTTCACCATGTTTGATTTTACCCCGGTGGGTCTAGCCTGTGCCGTTGCTGGAGTTATTTTTGTTACCACCATCGGTTGGCGTCTGATCCCTGCCAGTCGCAGAGAGCATGATGTAACCAGAGACCTGATGGAGACAAGTAACTACATGGCGGAGTTGCACGTGCCAGAGGGCTCGCCTGCAATCGGTCAGAGGGTGCGGGATCTGGATCAAATGGCGGAGGAGAGTGACGTCATGGTTGTCGGTCTAGTGCGGCGCGGTGTGCGGCTGCCGGGCCAGGCCAGATGGACCGAAATCAAGGAGAAGGATCTGCTGGTAGTGGAGTCGGCACCTAAGGCGTTAGATAAGTTTGTGGGTCTGCTCAAGCTGGATTTTCGTCAGGATGCAACCGAGGCCAGCCTGCTGGATAATGAGGATATGTCGTTGCTGGAGGTAGTGGTGCCGCAGGGTGCGCGCATCGAGCGCCGCTCAGCTCATGCCTTGCGTTTGCAGTATCGCCACAACGTGACACTGCTGGGGGTATCACGGCAGGGGCGGCAGTTTCGGGAACGGGTACGAAAACTGAATATCAAGGCGGGTGATGTGTTGTTGCTGCACGGTCCCAGGCAGCGTCTGCAGGCGATCAGTCTTTGGTTGGGTACTCTGCCGTTGGCAGAGCGCGGTCTGGAGTTGATCCAGCGGCATAAGGCATGGCTGGCGGTGGGGCTGTTTGCCACTGCTATCGCCTTGGCATCCTTTGGGGTGATCTATCTGCCCATCGCCCTGGCCGGGGTGGTGGCCCTGTACGCCATGTTCAATATCATTCCACCACGCCAAGTCTACGATTCTATAGAGTGGCCGGTGATTGTGCTGCTGGGTTGCATGATTCCCATTGGCTCGGCTCTGGAGGCCAGTGGTGGCACTGGATTGATTGCGGGGATGGTTACCGATATCTCACAGGGCCATTCCCCGGTGTTCGTACTGGCCCTGCTTATGGTGGTCACCATGACCCTTTCTGATGTGATGAACAATACGGCCACCGCGATCATAGCGGCCCCCATTGCCGTGGATATTGCCAACCAGCTGCAGGTAAACCCAGACCCCTTTCTGATGACAGTGGCGGTGGCTGCCTCCTGCGCCTTTCTTACCCCTATAGGACACAAGAACAACACCCTGATCATGGGGCCGGGCGGCTACCGTTTTGGTGACTACTGGCGCATGGGTCTGCCGTTGGAGATATTGGTGATCCTGGTTTCCATCCCTACTATTCTTTGGGTGTGGCCATTGTAAAGCTGGCAGCTTTACACCATGACTTGCGCCAAGGGTGCACAGGACGCCAACAAATCTGTAGCAGTACGGGAGCAATATAATGTTGTTTGCGTCTCTGCGAGAGATGGATTCGCTCAACCTGAGAAGGTCGCAATTCCACATGTTAGGTTTACTGCGCTACCGCTTGAGTTATAGGAATAGAGTTGTTTGATCTATCTCTAATCGACCTGATGCTAGTCAGCACCATCCTGGGGATGGCCGGGTTTGTTCATGGGGTTTTTGGCCTCGGCTTTCCCATGCTGGCGACACCATTGCTGGCTCTGTTCATGGATGTACAGAGCGCGGTTCTCATCACCCTGTTTCCCACCATTGCGGTAAATATGTTGAGTATCTATCAGGGTGGTGGCTGGCGTAATAGCATTGGACGCTTCTGGCCCCTGGCGCTGTTTGCCGCCATTGGAAGTATGCTGGGGGCAAATCTGCTGGTGGTTTCTGACCCATCCCCCTTCCGCCTGGTGCTGGCGGCAATCATCCTGCTCTATTTGGGGTTGCCCTGGATGAAGCGATTGCAGATGGGTTGGGTCGACCGCCATCTGTTTCTATCCATGGCGCTGTTTGGCCTGACCGCCGGGGTGTTTGGTGGCGCGGTGAATGTGATGGTGCCGGTGCTGATGATCTTTACCCTGGAGCTGGGTCTGGCCCGGACGGTCATGATCCAGACCTTTAATCTCTGTTTTCTCAGCGGCAAGGCGACCCAGGTCGGGGTGTTTTATGATGCCGGTCTGATTGATGCGGGTCTGGTGACAGCGGTTGTTCCTGGGATGGCCCTGGCCGTCGTGGCGCTGCTGCTGGGCAGGGCCATAAGCAGCTGGGTCGATTCAGATCTATACCAGGGCATATTGAGAAAATTGCTGTTGCTGATGGCCGTTGTCCTGGTGGGTCAGTTTATTATGGGTTGATTGCTGGTGTGGTCCACTAGCTTAGCCAACTGGTGATGGTGACCAATGCCAGTAGGCCAATCCATATGGCGATGGACCTAAGCACCATGGCCAGCGCCATCTCGCCTGCGATGGATGGATTGAGCGGATCATCCTCGTCCAAATGGTCGTCATCAATCCCCAGGGCGCCATTTCCGGCCCGGGCCATGATCTGTGCGGCGCTTCTGTTGTCGGTCTGGTCTTTGTGGTCGGGGGAATTCCACCACTCATGGGTGGCGTCATGGAAGTTTCCACTCAGGGCGTAGGTAAAGGCGGTGATGCGTGCTGGTAGCCAGTCCAGTATCTCCAGTAGGCGGTCTACGCCGCCCCTGAACTCTGTCCCCAGATCATTTATCCCTGGCAGGGTCTGCTTCAGGGTGTGGCAGGAGCGATAGAGTACCGCACCGATCGGCCCCAGGATGATAAACCAGAATATGACACTGAAGGTTCTGATGTAGGCCTGTTGCAGGATGCCGTTGGCAATGGTGGTGGCGTAAGAGGAGTGGCTCTGCGCTGCGGTATCGTTACAGAATTCACTGCCGATTAGTCTGGCCTTGTCCTCATCCCCCTCGTCCCAGGTGTCGATGAAGTTGTTGGCCTGGCGATGCAGGTCGCGTGGTCCCAGACAGAACAACAGCACTGTGCTGGCGAACAGCAGCTCCGGGATTCCGCCCATGATGTCGTCGAACATGCCATGCAGTAGACCCACGGCCAACAGGAGCGGAGCAAGTATGGCCAGTATGCCGGCAACGCTTTCGCTCATCCACTCACCCCAGGGCAGTTGTTGTGACCAGGTGATATAGCGCCGGAACCAGTCGGGTTGGCGGTAGCTCTCCTGTTCCAGCAGGAGGCGTTCAGCAAACAGGCAGAGGGCTATGATGATAAATGTCATGTTGTTATTTCCGCTGGGCTCTTTTGTATTATGTTCGGATTATAACCCGGCAAAATAGAACACCTCGGGGTGTTTGTCCATGTATAAAAGCTGATCGGTAGAAAGCCGTCTGGGATATGCGTTGGTTTGGCTGGAACAGCTCTGGCCGGGGGCGGTCAGGAGAGGGTTGTGAGTAGCTGCCGGTAGTGGTCCCAGTCAAACCTCGGGCCGGGATCTGTTTTGCGCCCTGGGGCAATATCGCAGTGGCCGGTTATCCGCTCTGGGGTGATGGTGGGAAAGAGCGAGATGATCTGTTTGGTGGTTCTGGCCAGGGTGGAGTACTGGTGCTCGGTGAAGCTGCTGTGATCGTCACCTTCAAGCTCGATCCCTATGGAGTAGTCGTTGCAACACGCCCTGCCGTTGAAGCTGGAGGTCCCTGCATGCCAGGCCCGTCGATGCAGTGGCACATACTGTAGCAGTTCTCCATCGCGCCGGATCAGCAGGTGCGAGGAGACCAGATAGATTGCAACCTTGGCAAAGTAGGGATGGGCGTCCGGGTCTAACCGGTTCAGGAACAGATCGTCTATCCAGGGTCCGCCAAACTCGCCTGGCGGTAGGCTGATGTTGTGGATCACCAGCAGGTCCACAACCGTCCCTTCAGGTCTGGCATCCTGATTGGGAGAGTCGCGCTGGGTGGCGTCCGGCAGAATTCCAGCGGAACCACTGCTCATTTGGTGCGCAGCCCCTTCACCACCATATCAGTGAAGCTGATGAAGCCCAAAACCTGACCGTTATCCACCACCGGGGCGCGTGACAGGTTAAAACGTGAGAACAGGCGTGCGCAGTAACGTATGTCCATATCTGGGCTCACGGTAATTACCGGTTTGGACATGATCTCATAGATGTTGACTCGCTCCGGCGGGCGGTCCTCCGCCAGGACCTTGCGGGCAATGTCGGAGAGTGTGACCATGCCGTATTCGTCATTGTCATGACGCTTGTTAACGATCAACGATTTGGTTTCAAGATGATTCATGGTGTTGAGGGCATCTTCAACCGTGGCCATGCCATCCACCATATTGAATTGTTCCTTCATTACATCCCTGACTAAGATAATTTTTTTCTCGTTCACAACTCTTCCTCCACAATGCTGGCTAATTGTTCTATCTGATGGCTGACTCCCACCGCATCCTGTACGTCGATCTGGAAGGCGATGCCGGTTCCCGGTTTCTCTTCAAACTCACCAATATCCGCTATGGTCTCCAGGATCTGGCGGCTCAAATGCTCCTCCACCAGAAACAGGATTGCGTCGCGCTGGGTTTCAAGATTGAGACCAAAGAATGTCTTGCTCTTCTCCAGGCCCTCGCCGCGCGCCTGGTTGATGACGGTGGATCCGGTTGCGCCAGCCTCGCGGGCGGCGTTTAGCACCGATTCTGTTTTGTTGTCTTCAACCAGAGCAATTATCAGTTTGAAATGCATGGCTATCTCCCATAACGTTTTGATTTTGCCTTGAGGATGCGTTTTGCCTGCCAATCACTTAGCTGGGCATAACCCATGACACTCATGATTGGAAACAGGCTGGCAAAGGCGATCAGGCCAAATCCATCCAACAATGGATTGCGCCCGGGAATACTGGATGACAGGCCGAGACCCAGAGCGGCCACCAGAGGTACCGTAACCGTGGATGTGGTTACCCCACCCGAATCATAGGCCAGGGCGATTATTGCCTTGGGGCAGAACATGGTCTGGATTACCACTAGTATATATCCGGCAATGATGTAGTAGTGTACCGGGGTGCCGGTGATGATGCGGTAGGTGCCAAGGGTGATCCCAAAGGCCACCCCGATGGCAACCGCAATGCGCAGGCCCCAGGTGCTGACTGCGCCACTGGAGACCTCGTTGGCCTTGATGGCCACTGCAATCAAAGCTGGCTCGGCAATGGTGGTGGAGAAACCGATGGCGGCGGCGAATACATACAGCCAAAAATAGTGTGGCTCACTATTGGTGTCGCTCAGGCCCAGAAACTCCGGTGCGGTGAGCTGCTTTGCCATCAGTTCACCCAGTGGGAACAGTGCCTGCTCCAGTCCCTGCAGAAAAAAGGTCATCCCCAGCAGCACCAGGATTAGGCCAGCTACCACCGTGCCAAGATGTGGCATCTTGCGCCGCAGTACAAAGAACTGGAAACCAAACAGGATCATGGCGATGGGAATCACATCGCGGGCGGTGGTGGCCAGGCTGTGCAGAAAATTCATAATAACTGAACTCATAACAGCATCCCGTAGCCCATGACGAAGATCATGGGGGTAAGCGAGGCAAAGGCGATCAGGCCAAAGCCATCGGTCATGGGGTTGCGGCCACGGATACTGGTGGCGAGTCCAACTCCCAGCGCGGTTACCAGCGGCACAGTTATGGTGGAGGTGGTGACCCCACCAGAATCATAGGCAATGCCGATGATCCAGGGTGGGGCAAATGCGGTCATGATTACTACGCAGATGTAGCCACCGATGATCAGATACTGGATAGGCCAGCCCCGGATGATCCGCAGTACCCCGATCACAATGGCCAGTCCCACAGAGAAGGCCACCGTCAGCCGGAGCCCATCGGCATAGTTTTGGGTGGATTCAGCGCTGGGTGCGATTATGCCTCCGCCCGCTGCGATCTCTGCCGCCTTATCGGCCACGGCGATCAGGGCCGGCTCCGCCACGGTGGTGCCGAAGCCCAGGGCAAAGGCAAATATCATGATCCAGAACAGACTGCCTTTGCTGGCAAAGCTGTGGGCCATGGATTCGCCGACGGGGAAGAGACCAATCCTGAGTCCATATACAAACAGGGTGAGGCCGATGGCAACCAGGAGCATGCCGCCCATAAGACCAAGCAGGTCCGGGATTTGCTCGTGGAGGATAAATAGTTGGAAAAAGGTGATTACTGCCAGGATTGGGGCCAGATCACGCATGCTCTCCAGGAGTGATGTCAGAAGGTTTTTTATTAGGTTTTTTACCACTGTCATAAAACAGACCCTTTAGGCAATCTGGATGCAACCCTCTATGCAGGCGGTGCTGGTATATAGGTTGAAACCGTGTCCTGTATGAAGTTGTTACGACAATACACGAATCCAGATGTGTGGGACAATGTTCATGATCAGATCCCTATGCTGGTGGTGAGCGCATGAATCGCTATTCATTGTATAGAGAGATTGGATTTTAGGAATTTTATTAGTAATCGTAGAATTAACCACCTAGCCACCAAAATAACCACTGGAACTAGGGATGCAGGCGCCCTATCCCGGGGCTGTCGCTGTGGGCCATCCTGGTGTAACTTCTCCGGGATTGCGTGTGGTGTGCGTTTCTGATGGAACTGTGAGACCTGTCACAGTCGTGATTTGGGAACGATTTATAGTTTAAGTTCGGGGCAAGATTTTCAGTTTGAGGCACACATAGTGGGACAGAGGAACAACATTGTATCATTGGATAGATCCGGCGTAACCAACGGCCAGGCTAAGTCTGTGGAACAGAACCGGGTGATTATAGACAGTTGCCGTCAGGCCATGTCCAGAGGGCTGTGCATGTTGTTTGAACGGCTGTTTGAAAAGCTCGACGATGCCCTGTACAAGTTGGCGGATAAAGCTGAGAGCAACGATCTGCAAACAAGCTACTTTGATACCATGCGAGAGACTCGCAAGGAGCGTAAGGGCATAGAGAGTTCATTTCAGGAAAACCTTTTATCCGGTTACGACAGTTTCTGGCGTCCCCAGTCACAGTCTGTGGCGGCCCCCGTAGAGAAAGAGGTCGATTACGATAACCTCACCCTAATTGAATCAGACGCCCTGGAGGAGGAGCTTGCCATCTCCAATATGGTGGCCAGGGGCGATAGTCTCTGCCTACGTGAGTTATATGCCATGGAGCAGAGATTCAGCAAGCTGCTTAACGGCATGCCGGTGGAAAGCAAGAACAATCCGTTGGCGCCGGATAAAATCTGCAACGCCTTCCGTGCCTCCATCAAGATCCTTGGGATGGACATCCCAACCAAGCTCGTTATCTTCAAGGTGTTTGAGCAAGAGGTGATATCGCATCTGGATGAGGTCTATGCTGGTGTAAATGAGCTGATGCGTGGTGCCGGTATAGTTCCCAAGCTGCGGCCCCGGCTGAGACGCAGCAAAGTCACCGCAGCCACTTCTGGCTGTCTTGCCGGTGGTGACTATGTAGAGGGGCGGAGCGGCGGCTTACTTCCTGGCGACGATGAGGTGGCGGAGGAGTTGTTTGATACCCTGCGCCAGCTTCTGTCCGGCATGCAACGCAGAGCACCCGGTGGGGCAGTGTTTCAACCCAACCTGCCGATGGCAGACACCCCTCAAGTAATTAATGCCCTCTCGGCACTACAGCAAAGCGATGCCGCATCCAAGTCATTTGACACGGAAGTTGGCGGCGTGGGGTATCTGGACCTGAAGAGCAACCTGTTGCAGGAACTGCGCCGAGTTGCCAGGAACCCGGAGATCGGTTCGGTAAAACAGATTGATGATGACACCATTGATATGGTCTCCATGCTGTTTGAATTTATCCTGGGTGATCCGAATATCCCGGACGTGATGAAGGTGCTGTTGGTGCAGCTGCAGATCCCCATAATCAAGGTGGCGATCCTGGATAAAGAGTTTTTCAGTAAGAGCTCGCATCCGGCGCGGCGGTTGTTAAACAATCTGGCTTATGTGGTGGTCGGTTGGTCTGGTGATAAGGATCAGTCAAAGAATAGTCTGTATAGCAAGATTGATTCCATAGTGCGGCGCATCCTTGCCGATTTTAGAGAGGATGTGGGGTTATACGCCGAGCTGTGTGAAGAGTTGGAAAGATTTATCTCGAGAGAGCGGCGGGGTTCTGAGGCCGCAGAGAAGAGGACAACCCAGATTGCTCGCGGCAAGGAGCAGTTGGGGGTGGCGAAGCGCCGGGTAAAGACTGAGATAGATCAGCGCATCAAGCGCGAGGAGCACCTGCCACTGGCGGTGGTGAATCTGCTGAACGAAGGCTGGAAAGATGTGTTGATGCTGCATTTTCTGCGGCGTGGAGCCAAGAGCAAGGAGTGGCAGGAAGCGCTGGCATTGATGGATCGCCTGATATGGACGGTGCAGCCGAAGGAAGATATCAAGGGGCGGGAGAAGATGCTGCGTGAGATCCCGGCGGTGCTGGGTATTATGCGTCGGGAAATGAGCGATATCCTGTGCGATCAACACATGATGAGCCGGTTGTTCAGTGATCTGGAGAGGGTGCACCTCAGTTGTCTTCAGGGGCAGGAGGTTCCAAAGGCGCTGATTGCCGATACCGCTTCGCTCCAGGATGAGATATCCGATGATGCTGTCGAAGTTGGGCAGGCTCCAGATATAAATAAAGCGCGCCTCCCGGCTGGCGAAGCCGAAAAATATAAGGAACTGGCCGAAAGTATCTCCCTGGGTAGCTGGCTGGAGATAAAGGATAAAGAGGGTGTTAAGGCCAGGGTCAAGCTCTCATGGCGGAGTGGTGTCAACGACAATTATCTGTTTGTAAACAGAAAAGGCGTGAAGACGATGGAGATGAAGCGGGGTGAGCTGGCCCTTGCCATGCGTGTTGGTACCGCCTTTGTCATAGTCGGAGCCGAAGACCCTTTGATGGATCGCGCATTTGCGGCGATGATGGCGTCTCTGAAAGGCACTGGTTATTCCACCCCCCGAGCGTGCCTGACTTAGGGCCTGTTAACACTAATCTAATAGGATCTGTTGTGCCTGAAAAGGCGCTAATCAAGGCGCAAGGAGAGTAGTTTGGTTGCTCCAAATGAGCGACGAGTAACGATGAGTGGCGCCTTTTCAGGTGCAACCCGAAGGGCTGGGGCTATTTTTCCACCCAACTGCGTTATCATTAGCTCATGTAGAGTAATAACTACACCTCACTCATTCTGCCTTGCTGGGTGAAAAAATAGTCCCAGCAGAGTCAATTAGATTAGTGTTAGCAGGCCCTAGGAGCTGTTGTTAAATTGAGTACTATTATGCCGTCACCAGAGGCGGTTCGAGAGCAGGTGGAACTCGCTCTGGCAGAGGACGTTGGTGATGGTGACCGTACCGCGTCCCTGATTCCTGCAACCTCAATCTCCCAAGTACAGGTTATCTGCCGCGAGGCGGCTGTTCTGTGCGGAACGCACTGGTTCGATGAAGTGTTCCACCAACTCGACCCGGAGGTGCGCATTAACTGGTTGGCGCAGGATGGGTCTGTGGTCGCGGCTGGTGCCGTAATCTGTGAATTCAAAGGGAACACCAGGGCGCTTCTCACCGGCGAACGTACCGGGCTGAACTATCTGCAAACCCTCTCCGGGACTGCCACTCAAGCGCGGCGCTATGCCGATGCGGTGGCCGGCACCGGAGTCAGAGTTCTGGATACGCGCAAGACGGTTCCCGGGCTCAGGCTGCAGCAGAAGTACGCGGTGACCTGTGGCGGTTGTTATAATCATCGCATTGGCCTGTATGACGCAATCCTGATCAAAGAGAACCATATCGCCGCCTCCGGCTCCATCACTGCCGCAGTGCAGGCGGCCACAGAGTCCTGGCCGGAATTGGAGATAGAGGTGGAGGTGGAGGACCTGGCCGGGCTGGAAGAGGCCATTACCTCCGGGGTGGGTAGAATCCTGTTGGACAACTTCTCCAATGCTAAGCTTAAGCAGGCGGTTGCTCAGAACGCAGGGCGGGCCAGACTCGAAGCGTCAGGCGGAATCTCCCTGGAGAGCATACGGGGCAAGGCGGAGTGCGGGGTTGATGATATCTCTGTAGGCGCGCTCACCAAGGATGTCACAGCCATAGATCTCTCTATGCTGTTTGTGTGAAACGATGGTGGTGGGAAATTGTTGCCTGATCAGGCCTTGATATCCAGCAGGGTGCCGATAACCTGATCCATGGTCTTCAGGGTGTTGGCGTTGGCTGCGGTATAGAGCTTGTTTTCATGCATCTCAACCAGGGATCTGGTCATATTCTTGGTGGTGGCCTGGCCGCTGAGGCTCTGCGCGCTGGCGATATCAGACGCATTGCGCCGGATACCCTGCAACCCGCGCTGGATACCCTGTAAGGCAGAATTTGTCGCTGAATTGATCGCCATAGGTGAATCTGCTCCTCTGACTGGAAATATAGACCCCAAACGGTGGCCATTCCAGTCAATTCGTCATAATTGTGACGAAATGCCAATATTTGACGCCTGGTGGTAGGTGGGATTGCGTTCAAGCGGCCAAACATATAGGGTTTTGGCCATATCGTCCGAGTTGATCGGAACAGTTTTTAATTTAAATATCTAAAAGGAAAATTTATGCCTATTCGAATCACTGCACGCATATTGTCATTACTTCTTGTCAGCGTGAGTTCAATGTCTATTGCAGCAGAAAGTGAACTTAAGACCATGGAGGAGAAGTTCAGCTACACCATGGGGTACACCTTTGGCCAGCAGATGACCAGCCAGGTGATGAATGTGGACAAGGATGCTCTGATTACGGCACTCGAGGATGTGTTCGCCAAAAAAGATCCACGGATCTCCAAAAAAGAGATGGCGGAAGCCCTGACCATGGTCAAGAACAAGATCAAGAAGATAGGTCGGGAACAGGCGAATAAAACTCTGGATGCGGGTAAGAAATTCCTGGAACAGAATAAAAAGATGGAAGGGGTGGTGGTTCTTCCCAACGGCATCCAGTACCTGGAGATGAAGAAGGGCGCAGGGGCCTCACCTAAGAAGGACTCAAACGTTACCGTGAACTATGTGGGCACCCATATAAGCGGCTCCGTATTTGATGCCTCTAAACGTCATGGTGGTCCCTCCACCTTTAACCTGGCCCGGGTGATACCGGGGTTTCGTGAGGCTATTTCACTGATGCAGAAGGGCTCCAAGTGGCAGGTGTTTATCCCCGCCGAACACGCTTACGGCAAGGCCGGTTCACCGCCTGCCATCAACCCGAACGAGACCCTCATATTTGAGATCGAGTTGATCTCTTTCAATGACGCCGAGCCGGCTCAGGATGCCGCCAACTAGAAGAGTTGGTCGAGTCAGATAAAAGGCCCCGTAAGATCTCTCTTGCGGGGCTTTTTGTTGTCTCGTAAGGATCGGTTACTTGATGGGTGGGAACACCAGTCGCGCGCCGGTGAAGCGGTGTCGCTCCTCGGCACTGCCGTGATTGCGGTAGCTGGGGCGGCGCAGTGAACTCTGGGTGTGGATGCTGGAACCGCGCTGACTGATTTGGTCCTGTTGGAACTCTCCTGTGGTCAACACGCCATCCGCTGCGGCCTGATGTCCAGCGTAGGGATGAAACGGATTCGAGCACCACTCCCGCACCCGCCCAAACTCTTTGATCGCTTGGGTGCGCACCGCCACCTCCCATTGATATTCGTGTTGCAGAATCGCTCCGGCCAGCTCTCCACCCTGGGCCGCGACCCAGGAGGCGTAGGCCCTGGCCTCGTGCTGGTTTATCCCCAATACCGGGTCATCCGGCGGCAGGTCGGCCGGGCCGTTGAGTCCGATGCCAAACCAGTTACCGGATTGGTCCTGACGCCAGTGGCAGGGGTGGGGTTGGGCGTTGCCTTGTTGCCACTCCCAACCGGCTTCACTCCATAGCGGTGGTGACTGGTAGCCGCTAGCCTGCATGAAGCCGAGGAACTCGGAGTTGCTAATGGGTGTGCGGGCGATGCGGAAGCTGCTCAGTTCGATCATCTGTGCCGGCAGCTCGTTGTCGTAGGCGCTGGCGGGGTCTTTCGCCCCGATGCGGTAGTGGCCTTGGGAGATGCCCACGGCGTCTGCTGTGGGGGGTCTGCTCTGGAGAACGGTCTTTACCTGATGCAGGTGTTCGCCGTGATGTAGCTGACGTTCGGTCAGGACCATCAACATCTGCTCGTAGATGCGGTGGTGCTGTTGCAGGAGGTGATGTAGTAGCCGGTCAGCGTGCAGCAGTGGGTGGTCCGGCAGCAGGCCGGGGTTGGCCAGCAGTTGCAGGTTCTCATCCTGAATCTCTAGTGCCCAGTTGAGCAGGTGATCTTTGGGCGGTAGGCGCGACCACTGCTCCTGGTGGGGCATGCGGTCTGAATTGAACATCTCCCGTACCCGGGTGGTGAGGTCGTCGTCGCCCTGGATCACCTCCCGCAGCCAGTAGGTCTCGTTGTAGACGCTGCGGCCCAGATACCAGGCCAGGGGGGCGAGTTGGGGATGAAAGCTGCGGTAGCAGTCGGGCTCTGGGGTGGACTCTATCAGCTGTGTTAGTAGCTCATGGGTCATGCTGAGCTGGCCAAGGAGTTGGGGTGATTGCATATTATCCTGGAATTCTCAGTTGAATTGCGTATCAGTCTGCCTGGACTGTACGATCTGCCGCCCAGTGGCGGAGTTGCTGGATCTTTTCCCGCATGACTACGGAGAGGGGGCGGGTGCGCTGTGGGTCGTAGTCGATCTCCAGTCGTTGCAGCCCATCGGTGACCGACCAGCGAAACAGTGGATGTTGCAGGCGCATTCCCAACTGCGTCATCAGTTGGATGATGCGCAGCTCCTCCTGGGACTCGATAATGATTGTCGGCGTCCGCGAGTTGAGGCTTACCTCCAGGTCATGCAGTTCATTCATTATGGTTTCTTGTGGTTGCTGTGGTTTTGCTGTCTGCTCAAGGCTGTCTATAGTGCCAGTTTGTGGAGAACGCCGCACTTGGGTGTATAGTGCTGTTTAATAATTAGATCATAGGGGGAGTTTATGATGGAAGCGTTAACTAATTTTATTGGCCAGATAAACGGCATTGTATGGGGACCGTGGATGCTGGCCCTGATCCTGGGCACCGGTTTTTTCCTTATGCTTGGTTTGAAACTGATGCCGTTGTCCCGTCTGGGCTACGGCTTTCGTATGCTGTGGGCCGGAAGGAAATCCACAGATGAGGGTGATATCACCCCGTTCAACGCCTTGATGACCTCGCTCTCGGCCACCATTGGTACCGGTAACATTGCCGGTGTAGCCACCGCCATCTTTCTGGGTGGGCCGGGCGCACTGTTCTGGATGTGGTGTACCGCCCTGGTAGGAATGGCCACCAAGTATGCCGAGGCGGTGCTGGCGGTACGTTTTCGCGAAGTGGATGAAGAGAACAACCACATCGGCGGCCCCATGTTCTATATCAAAAATGGCCTGAGTTCCAAATGGTTGTGGCTGGGTAGCGCCTTTGCCATCTTCGGTGCCCTAGCCGGTTTTGGGATCGGTAACACGGTGCAGGCCAACTCGGTGGCAGATGCCCTTAACGCTAAGTTTGCAATACCGCACATCTATACCGGCATAGTTATGGCGGTGCTGGCAGCACTGGTTCTGATTGGCGGTATCCGCCGGATCGCCGAGGTGGCCGGTAAGCTGGTGCCCTTCATGGCCATAACCTATGTGTTGGCCGGGTTGGTGGTTATCATTATGAATGTAGGTGCGGTTCCTGACGCCGTAGTTCTGATTGTGAAATCCGCATTCAACCCGGTGGCTGCAACCGGTGGTTTTGCCGGTGCTGCAGTCTGGGCTGCGATCCGTTTTGGTGTGGCCCGCGGTGTGTTCTCCAACGAGGCCGGACTGGGTAGTGCTCCAATTGCCCACGCCGCCGCTAAGACTGATAGCCCGGTGCGCCAGGGCACGGTGGCCATGCTTGGTACCTTTCTCGATACTATCATCGTCTGCTCTATTACCGGGTTGGTGATAGTGATCACCGGGGCCTGGACCGGCGGTGAGACCGGCGCCTCACTCTCGGCAGCCGCGTTTGAAATCGCCTTGCCTGGATATGGGGGTTATATCGTCACCTTGGGTCTGACCCTGTTTGCCTTCACCACCCTGTTGGGGTGGAGCTTCTATGGCGAGAAGTGCGTGGAGTATCTGTTCGGCGTGCGTTCCATTACACCATTTCGCATCCTGTGGGTCATAGCCGTTCCTATCGGTGCCACTGCCAAACTGAGTTTTATCTGGCTGGTGGCGGATACCCTGAATGCACTTATGGCGCTGCCCAATCTGATCGCATTGCTGCTGTTAAGTCCGGTGGTGTTTAAGCTGACCCGTGACTATTTTGCTGGTAACGATCAGTAACTGTTTTGTCTAATAACTACGATCTGAATACTCCACCTGCGGGTGGAGTATTCGTTTAGTCTCCCGTCAACAAGTCAGCAATGTCATAGTGTTTGTTCTGCACGGCCCAGTCTTTTGCGCTGAGCCCATTGTTGTCTTGGATCTCTGTGTTGGCTCTACCAGCCAACAGCTCCTTTACCGTCTCCAGATGTCCGCGTTTGGTCGACCATATCAGGGCGGTCCAGCCGCGAGTACGTTCCTGACGATTGATATCGGAACCATTTTGTAGCAGTAGCCTGACCAATGAGTGGTGGTTGTTGGAGGCGGCCAGCATCAGGGCTGTATAACCACCCTTGTCTGCAAGGTCGATGCTGGCCCTGGCGGTCAGTAGCTCTGTGGCAATTTCCTGGTGGCCGTTCAGTGCCGCTTTCATCAAGGGTGTCCACTGGCAGCTGTCGTAGGTGTCGGCAGATTGTGTTTGCAGTAATTGCTTGAGTGATGATATATCACCTTTCTCGGCTGCAGCTACCAGGGGTGGTGTTATGTTGGTATCTGGTATGTTGCTCTCCTGGCTGCAACCATGGATCAGCATGCTGATTGTCAGTAGGTAGATATAGCGCGCCATGCAATTGCCCCGCAGATATGGATATGAGGACGTTAGTTGGCTAGTGGTCTTACGGCAATGATTTTGCGCAATTGATAGCTATGGGAGATTTGTATCCGTAACAAATGCCTAAAGAAAAAAGCCCCGCAATTGCGGGGCTCAGAAGTTATAAGATTGTTACCTAAGCTGCTTTCTGGCGCCTCGAGTAACCCAGTAGGTCAACAAGTCCACTTCCAAACAGCCAGACAGCGGCTGGAACTGGTACGGCGCTTGGGCCAGAGTTCAACACTTCATCGGCATAGAATGCAGGGCGTGTATAGTATTCGCCATTAAAAATCGTGGCCTGCTTCCAAGGCCTGTTTTTCATTGGTAACAGATGCTGTTAGGTCGCCATCGTAACGGCCAAAAGTTATAAAACTGTTTCCTGTAAAGTCGTTAAGCACAGTCAGTCTTAATTGGTTATCCCTTGGGTCGCTGGGAGAGTCTATGGTGCGTATTCCGAACTTCTCTGCTTTATCAGTCCCCACTATTGGGTGATTTTAATTCTTATGACGGGCCGGATTTAGGCAATTACTTAGCGAAATATATTCACAGAAAACTAGTTGTCTGAACCTTTACCCGGTGGGATAAAGTTAGCGGGAAATGGGGTAACGTTGGCGTTTGCATCCAGCTCGATTATCTTGCTCTGACCGCGTTTCTCCACCTCGTCGATGCGGATCACCGAGTGCATGGGTACCATGGTGCGGTTGACGCCGTTGAACTCGGCCTTCAGTTTCTCCTCACCCGGATCTATTACCACCGAACTGGTCTCGCCGAAGATCAGTCCTTCAATCTCCACAAAACCGTAGAGATCGCCCTGGCGTACGGCCTCGGCATACAGCTCGTAGACTTTACCCTGATTGATGAATGAGATTTTAAAGATGCGCATGGTCGTATGTGGATGTGGTAGATGTTGGAAGTATACTCCGAAGCCCGGGTCAATAGTCAATTGACCTGGATGGGGGTTGCCGGGTGGCATATCCAGCCTGCTAAGGGCAGTGGAAGGGTGCTATCATATAAATTGGTTAATTCAGCGGTTGTGGCAAGGTGTAGACACCTGGTATGAGGGCTGAAGTCATATAATTTTTGAGTGAATAGTTATGCTGAAACAGACAGAAAAATTTGCAGTTGGTCAATCTCTGCCCTGGGCCGAGGTGGTTGAAACACTCCCGTTTAACGCAGATGGGCTGCTGCCGGCAATTGCCCAGCAGCATGATACCGGTGAGGTGTTGATGATGGCCTGGATGAACCGGGAGGCGATGGATGAGACCATCAGCACCGGTCGTGTCTGTTACTTCTCCCGCTCACGCCAGAAGCTGTGGCGTAAGGGTGAGTCTTCCGGTCAGGTGCAGATGCTGAAGGATATGCGCTTTGATTGTGATGGGGACACTGTGCTTCTGCTGGTGGACCAGACCGGTCCTGCCTGTCACTCAGGGCGTCGTAACTGCTTCTATAACGCGGTGCGGGGTGATCGCCTGGAGGTGATCAGTGAGCCGCTGATCTCCCCGGAAGATCTGTACGGTAAGTAGCCGGTACAGGACCTCACACAGATGCTGAATATTCGGCCCATCCCCGCCTTCGACGACAACTATATCTGGTTGCTGCAGAAGCACCAGAATCCCCAGGTCGCAGTGGTGGACCCCGGAGACGAGACCCCGGTGCTTGAGTTGTTACAGCGCGAGGAACTGGAGTTGGCAGCAATCCTGATTACCCACAAACATGGGGACCACATCGGCGGGGTCGCAGACCTGCTTGCGGCGTGGCCGGATGCGCAGGTGTTCGGGCCTGCCAATGAGACGATCAAATCAGTGACACAGCGGGTCAGTGGCGGCGACAGGATAGAGATACCGGAGTTGCAGGTAACATTTGAGGTGATGGATGTTCCGGGCCATACCGAAGGCCATGTGGCATATTTCGGCCAGGGGGCGCTGTTCTGTGGCGACACCCTGTTTGCCGCCGGTTGTGGTCGGGTGTTCAGCGGTACCCATGAACAGCTGCACCACTCTCTACAGAGCATCGCCTCACTGCCGGCAGAGACCATGCTCTACTGCGCCCACGAATACACCATGGCCAATCTTGGTTTTGCCAAATGGGTGGAGCCGGAGAGTGCGCCGCTTCTTGCCCGCTACCAACAGGCCGGTGAACTGCGTAGCAGAGGCCAACCCACGGTTCCCTCTATGTTGCAGCTGGAACTGGATACCAACCCGTTTCTGCGTACCGCTGAATCTGCCGTGATCAAGGCGGCAGAGAGATATGTCGGCCGCAAGTTAACCTCCGCCGCAGAGGTGTTTACGGCGATCCGCAACTGGAAAGACCTGGAGTATGATTGATGTCTGAAATGATCCTGATAAAAAATGCCACAATGGTGAATGAAGGGCTTATTCTGGATGGGGACCTGCTGATAAGAAACGGCCGGATCGAAAGAGTTGATACCCAGATCGCCTGCCCGGAAAACTGCCGGGTGATGGATGCCGAGGGGCGTCTGCTGCTGCCGGGCATGATCGATGATCAGGTTCACTTTCGGGAGCCGGGCTCCACCACCAAGGCGGATATCCACTCTGAGTCCCGGGCTGCGGTGGCCGGTGGCATCACCAGTTTTATGGATATGCCCAACACCAATCCCAATACTGTCACCCTGGAGGCGTTGGAGAATAAGTATCAGGTTGCAGCGGAAAAATCTGTCGCCAACTACGCTTTCTACCTGGGCGCCACCAACGACAATATAGATGTGATCCGCTCTCTGGACCCCAAGCAGGCCTGTGGTATCAAGGTGTTTATGGGGGCCTCCACCGGCAACATGCTGGTGGATAGTGAAGCGGCGCTGGATAAGATCTTTCGCGATGCCCCGGTGCTGGTGGCAACCCATTGTGAAGACTCACCCACCATTCAGCGCAATGAAGAAGAGGCACGCGCCAAGTATGGGGATGATGTACCCATCTCCATGCACCCGGCGATTCGCAGTGAAGAGGCCTGCTATCTCTCATCCTCCTTCGCGGTGGATCTGGCCAAGCGCCACGACACCCGCCTGCATGTACTACATCTGACCACGGCCCGTGAGATGGAGCTGTTCGAGGCCAGGCCTCTGGAAGAGAAGCGGATCACCGCCGAGGTGTGTGTGCACCACCTGTTCTTCTCGGATGAGGACTACGATCTCAAGGGGGCCTTTATCAAGTGCAACCCCGCCATCAAGAAAGCCAGCGACCGGGACGCCCTGCGCCAGGCCTTGAAAGAGGGACGTATCGATGTGGTGGCTACAGACCATGCACCACATCTGCTGGATGAGAAACTGGGCAGTTATTTTCAGGCCCCCTCGGGACTGCCGCTGGTGCAGCATGCACTACCCATGATGCTGGAGCTGTGCCGGGATGAGTATCTATCTCTGGAGATGCTGGTAGAGAAGACCAGTCATGCCCCGGCGCGACTGTTTGACATTGAGGAGCGTGGTTATCTGCGGGAGGGATACTGGGCCGATCTGGTGTTGGTGGATTATGATTGCGCCTTTCGGGTGGAGCGGGATGACGTGTTATATAAATGCGGCTGGTCGCCGCTGGAGGGGATGCGCCTGCGCTCCTCGGTAGTTGCCACCTTCGTCAATGGGCAGTTGGCTTTCCATCGTGGCAGGGTGGAGAATCAGGTAAGGGGCGCACGTCTAAGCTTTGCCCGCTGATGTCGAATACGGCAGGAGTTGAGGTGGTGTTCTTGGTTTACTGCAGGCGCGTCTTGAAGGAACCACTGAACCATCAGTTGTTTCATCACTATTAATCCGGCATGGTAAACAGGAATTAATCAGAGCTTGCTCAATAACTGTTTTCTTGGCGCGAAAATTATTATCTAGCTATGCGGACGCCAGCGAGAAGCAGAATCCTGCTTCTCGCTGGTTTGAGTCAGTCTTAGAACGCTGGTCCACACTGTTTGCCCATCTTCTTCAGAATGATCACCAGCGGGCAGAAGCCGGTAAAGGAAGCCTGGAACAGGTTGGCCCCGACAAATGCGGTCAACCACCACCAGTTAGGGTGGTGCAGTTGGGTCAGCGCCAGGCTTGCCAGAATCACTGTGCCTGCAAAGGCCATTACAATTCGGTCTATACTCATAACTAAATCCTTAAGTTTTGATTGGTAATTATTACTCACTCTTTAATACCTGGGCCTTCGGGTAAAGTCAATGCTACATGAACCAGTAATAACCGTGTCTCCGTTATCTGATTTGATCAAGGAGTTGCGGAATCCCAAGCTGTGGCCGCATCTGGCCACCGAGGTGGAGGTGGTGGAGACCCACATCTCATATGTGCTGCTGGTAGGTGATTTTGCCTATAAGTTCAAGAAGGCGGTGAACCTGGGGTTTCTTGATTTCAGCACCCTGGAGCTACGTCAGCGCTATTGTGGACAAGAGTTGCGCCTAAACCGGCGTCTGGCGCCCGACCTATATCTCGATGTCATCGCGATCACCGGCAGTATCGCCCAGCCAGAGATTGCCGGGGCAGGCCCGGTTCTGGAATATGCCGTTAAGATGCGACGTTTCCCTGCCGATGGCCTGTTGTCCCAGCATGTGGAGCGTCTTAGCCCTGAGCTGGTGGATGGGTTGGCGGTACGGGTTGCAGCCTTTCATGCCGGGATTGATGTGCTGGATGCAACCAGTGAGGATGGCGCGCCAGAATCGGTATATGCACCCATGCAGGAAAACTTTCGCTTCATACGGGAGTTGGAACATGCGCCGGTAATCAGCGCGCAGTTGGATCGTCTGCAACAGTGGACCGAGCAGGCGTATGCGGATCTGAAGGGGACTATTGTCGCGCGTAAGGCGGAGGGTTTTACCCGGGAGTGTCATGGTGATATGCACCTGGGAAACATCACCCTGATTGACCATGAGCCGGTGATCTTTGATGGCATAGAGTTCAACCATAATCTGCGCTGGATAGATACCATCAGTGAAATCTCATTTCTGGTGATGGATCTGGAGCAGCGTGGGCGGCCGGAATTGGCGCAGCGCTTTCTGAATACCTATCTGGAGCAGTGCGGGGATTACGATGGTTTGGAGTTGCTCAGCCTGTACAAGAGTTACCGGGCTTTGGTGCGGGCCAAGGTGACTGCGATCCGTCTGGCTCAGGACGATGTTACCCGGGAGGAGCGGCTCGCGCTGATACAGGATCTGCACGACTATATGGATTTGGCTGAGAGTTACACCTCGGTGGGTGAGCCGGCGATAGTGATCACCCACGGGATGTCAGGTTCCGGCAAGAGTTTCTCCGCCAGGTTGCTGGCTATGTGGTTGCCGGCGATACAGATCCGTTCCGATGTGGAGCGCAAGCGTCTCTCAGGACTCGACTCTGAGGATGCTAGCCATTCGCGGCCATGGCTGGGACTCTATAGTGAGAGCTCCACTGCGAATACCTATAAAAAATTGCTGGATCTGGCCGAGGAGTTGGTGGCCTATGGTTTTGTCCCCATAGTGGATGCCACCTTTCTCAAGCGGGAGCAGCGGAGGCTGTTTGCCGATATGGCAGAGCGTATGCTGGTGCCTTTTATTATCCTGGATATGCGGGTTGCCGAGCCGGTGTTGCGTGAGCGGGTAAGGGCGCGCATGGAACGTGATAGCCACGTGTCAGAAGCGGATGAGGGGATACTGGAGATGCAGTTGCAGATGGCGGAACCATTGGCGGGGGAAGAGTTGGCAGCGGCAGTGGCGGTTACCAAGGAGCATCCACTCTCTATCTCTGGAATAAGAGAGCGTATAGGTAAACTGCAATCAGGTGTTCCCTAGATAAGTTCGGTATCTGCATGGGAGTATGCCGGCGAACAACAACAGAGAATAACCAGATTGCTATCCCCGCTGTTTGTGATGCAGTGTGTGCTGCCGGGTGGAATGCAGATGCTGTCTCCCGGGTTCACCGAAAATTTCTCTTGGCCCAAGGTCATTACCCCCGAGCCTTGAACAATATGGTAGATCTCCTCACTCTGGCGATGTAGGTGTGGGTGTGTGCTTACGCCCGGAGGTATTTGTGCCTCAGCCAGGCTCTGATTGCAGTTGCCGTGCTGCTCCGGGTGCATCAGCTCTCGGATGACAGAACCGTCTTTGGTTATGTATTCGGCTATCTGTGGGTAACTGGATTTAATCGTCATGTTTTTTCCCATGCGGTCTGTCTGTTTAGTCGGTGTCCCGGCCGCAACAGGTTTGTATGGTAATAGACAACGGTGCCGGATGCAGCCTTGGAAATAACCAGCGGCTTCCCAGACACGCTGTCCAGGGCTTGAATTGACCGGTAATGGTGGATGTGAAATGCCGATTATCAATGCAAAAAAACTTGGTTCTTCCTATGATATTCCGTGGAGGGTTACAGTTTAACCTGAACCCACGGATTCAGGTTTAAGGTATGGAGGTGGTAGTATGAAAAGACTTTACGCAGAAGCGGTTTTTTGTCTCATGATGATGGTATCGACACTGGTTGTAGCCCAAGGTATTGGTATGCAGCAGGGGCGAGGCATGGGGCATAATCTGCCGACCTTTACCGAGTACGATCTGGATAAGAGTGGTTTTCTGGATGAGGACGAGTTTATCGAGGCTAGAGGTATGCGGGTGAGTGAACGCGCCAAGCAGGGGCGGATGATGCGTGGCCTGAGTAGCATGATGCAGTTTTCTGACATAGATTTGAATGTTGATGGCAAGGTCACGCCCGATGAGTTTTCCCAGGGACTGGCGTTACATAACAAGAAGAAGATGCAGCAGTAGGGATGTGGGTTCAGGGCTGTGGTAGTGATGGCTAAGATGGGCCCGGTCGGGGGTTGGTTTTTTTGAATCTGGATTGGAAGTTTCCACGTAAGTATTCAGTGAGCAGGGGATAAACACCACCCTAAGCTACTAAAGACCGAACTTATGAGGAGCAACACCATGAAACGCATAGTACTTACACTCGCAGCCCTGACCTTTTCCGCCTCCAGCGTTTTCGCTGATAATATCGACAACTACGGCGACGTAATGCAGGACCGGGTATCACAAAGCTCCGGCTACTCAGCCCCAGAGACCTGGATCGAGAACCACGGCAACGTGTTGCTGGATGAGGTAGCCAACAACCGCGGTATCGACAGCGAGATCGAGGTTGGTGATTCCAACAGCGCACTGTTCGATACTGACGCAGAATCAGCCTTCTAAGATAGCGCTGATAGCAGTAACAGAGACCGGGGGCAGTGCCTCCGGTTTTTTGTTGCCCAGCGTATCTGCCATGGAACTTGAAGTGACCGAGGGATCGATCAATGTTTAAACGCATTTTCAGCAAGAAAATACACACCGACAACTCCGATGCCGGGCGGCGTAAACAAAAATGTATTGCCCCGTGTATGGCCACCTGGATACTCGTGGTGGATGACTCCACCACAGTGCGCTTTGTAATGGCCAAGATGTTGCGGGAGTCCGGTTATCAGGTTCTGGAGGCCAAGGATGGTTTGGAGGGTCTGGAGATAGCATCTATCCACACCCCAGACCTGATCTTCATGGATGTAATTATGCCTGGCCTCAACGGCTTCCAGGTGACCCGTAAGTTGCGCAAGAGTGAAAGCACACTGGACATACCGATTATAATTATCAGCGGCAGCAAGCAGGCCGTGGAACAGTTCTGGGCGTCAAAGATTGGGGCCAATGACTATATGAAAAACCGTTTGATCGGGGGGAGTTGTTCCATCGGTTGGAAAAGGTCCTGTATCACCAGCAAGTGGCTTGAGCCACGTACTACCCCTCCTCTTTACCTGTCCACACCTGTGGAAAGGGTTCTTATATCTGCAGTGGCCGGTCTGATCGGTCTATACTAGATATGTCCGTATATGCCAGCGCATATCAATTAATTCTGCCGGCATATTAAAAATAACCACGGAGTTTTCGGGTGTCTATCGCCCACATTCAGATCTAAGGGATCATTATGAGTGAGAACTTATTCCCGGCCAGGGGCAAAGATGGTTGTTCTGCAAACCAACCAGAGGGTTCCGCATTTTATCCGGATGCACCTCACTCCCGCCCGGGTGCCGATCTCCTTTCCGCGCTCTCTAGCTCAGGCCGCGGTCTGAGTTGTCAGGAGGCTGCGGACCGCATCTCTAACTACGGTCCCAATTCATTACCACGAAGTAAGCCCCCTAGCGTATTTTTGGTGTTTTTGCATCAGTTTGCCAGCCCGTTGATATACGTTTTGGGTGTGGCGGCCATTATTTCGCTGTTGATCCAGGAGTATTCCGACGCCGGTTTTATCGCTGGGGTTCTGTTGCTAAATGCCGTCATTGGAACGGTTCAGGAGTATTCGGCACAGCAGGCGGCAGAGGCCTTGAATGAGTTGGTAACCACAAACTGTAGAGTACTGCGCGATGGAGATGCCTACGAAGTGGGTGCCGATGAGTTGGTGCCGGGAGATATCCTGCTGCTGGAGTCTGGCGACCGGGTGCCGGCGGATCTGCGACTGCTCACATGCCGGGATCTGGAGGTGGATGAGTCTCTGCTTACTGGTGAGTCCATGGCGGTACTCAAGGATGCGGAGCAGGTGCTGGACCGCGACGCTGCGCTGGGTGATCGCAGCAATATGGCGTTTGCTGGCACCATGGTCAGCCGGGGGCGGGGTAAGGGTGTGGTTGTTGGGACTGCACTGGCTACAGAGCTGGGACGTATCGCCTCAGTGGTGCTGGGCAAGAGTGCAGCCAAGGCCCCGCTGCTGATACGAATGGAGAAGTTCACCAACTGGGTTGCTCTGCTGGTGATGATTGCTGCGGTACTCATGGCTGCAGTTGCATTATCCCGTGGCATGCCTCTCAGTGAGATATTCTTGCTGGCGGTGGCCCTGGCGGTCTCGGCTATCCCCGAGGGATTGCCGGTGGCGCTTACTGTCGCACTGGCCATCGGTATGCGGCGCATGGCCAAACGCAACGTGATTGTCCGTAAACTGATGGCGGTGGAGGCGCTGGGCTCCTGTACCTATATCGCCACCGACAAAACTGGCACCCTGACGGTGAACCAGCTCACTGCACGGCGCATCATCGTGCCCGGATCTGATCTCTGGGAGGTGACGGGTGAGAGCCTGGAACCGGAGGGCAGGGTCATTACTCCATCCGGACAGATTTCAGCAGAGGAAGAGGCGATACTCCAGCAAATCTTCCAAGTGTCTGTATTGTCCAATGAGGGGTTTCTCGGTCACCGTGGTGGTGACTGGGTACATCATGGCGATGCCGTAGATGTGGCGCTACTGGTGCTGGCGCACAAAGCAGGAATCACTCATACGGAGATGGTAGATACATGTCCTGTTTTATCCAACGTCCCGTTTGAGTCAGAGCGTCTCTACTCGGCCAGCCTGAACAGCGTGGACGGGTCGCCCAAGGCCTTTGTGAAGGGTGCTGTGGAGCGGGTTCTGCCCATGTGCACTCAGATGCTTACCTCTGATGGGATCAGGGAGATAGACCCAGAGTGGTTGCAGCAGCAGACCTATGAACTGGCCAGCGATGGTTACCGGGTGATTGCGCTGGCCTCAGGCAGTGTTGAAATGGGCAAAGATGAAGAGCTGAACGACAATCATCTGCAGGCACTCACCCTGGTGGCTCTGGTGGGGATGATAGATCCGCTGCGGCCAGAGGCCAGAGATGCGGTAGTTCAGTGCCGGGATGCCGGGATTGAGGTGGCCATGGTCACTGGAGATCATCCTGCCACTGCGCTGTCCATTGCCCGTGAGCTTGGTTTGGCGGAGGTGGGACAGCAGGCGATGACCGGGCCGCAACTGAAACAGGCCCAGGATGATGATGAGCGGGAGCGGCTGGTAAGCCAATCCCATGTTTTTGCCCGCGTGGAGCCGCAACAGAAACTGGACATAGTGCAGTCCCTGCAACGCAGTGGACATTTTGTGGCTACCAGTGGCGATGGGGCTAATGATGCGCCAGCCCTGCGCGCAGCCAACGTAGGTGTGGCTATGGGCAAGAGCGGGACCGATGTGGCCCGGGAGACGGCAGACCTGATAATCACCGACGATAATTTTGCCTCCATCGTGGCTGGGGTGGAGGAGGGGCGTATCGCCTATGCCAATGTGCGTAAGGTGATCTTTCTATTGATCTCCACCGGGGCCGCGGAATTGGTGCTGTTCACCATGGCTTTGTTGGCCGAATTACCACTGCCGCTACTGGCGGTGCAACTACTCTGGCTCAATCTGGTGACCAACGGTATCCAGGATGTGGCGCTGGCGTTTGAGCCGGGTGAGGGGAATGAACTGCGCCAAAAGCCACGTCCACCCAAGGAGCTTATCTTTAATCGCCTGATGATAGAGCGCGTGGTGCTGTCGGCCCTGGTGATCGGCAGTGTGGCCTTCCTGGTATTTCAGTGGTTGCTACACAGTGGTGTAACGGTGGATGAGGCGCGTAACGGCACTCTGCTGTTGATGGTGTTGTTTGAGAATATCCATGTGTTTAACAGTCGTTCTGAGACCCTGTCGGCATTCCTGCATAATCCGCTACGTAACCCGCTGCTGTTATTTGGAACCGTTGCGGCGCAGCTAATCCATATCGGTGCCATGTATATTCCATGGATCAGTGGTGTATTGCACATTCAGCCGGTTTCGTTGGAGCTCTGGACTCAGCTTTTGATCATGGCGCTGACAGTGCTGGTGGTGATGGAGGTACATAAGCTGTTTCTGAAATATCTCAGTAAGTAATTGTGTGCAAATATTTTTACTTTAAGTCAGACGGGTTTTGCCAAAACTGGAGTGACTGGATTTATCAATGGAAGCCCACATTTTTCTACTACAGCTTTTTATTATTCTGGTTGCAGCCCGGGTAACCGGTGAGGTGGTGACAGCCCTGGGTGGCCCCAGTGTGATTGGTGAGCTTCTCGCTGGCATTATCATTGGGCCAAGTGTGCTGGGTTGGGTGGAGATCAATGACCTGATCAAGCTGTTGGCGGAAGTTGGAGTCATCCTGTTGCTGTTTGAAGTCGGTCTGGATACCGATATGGGAAAGCTCCTTGACTCAGGAAAAAAGTCGATCATAGTTGCTATTGGCGGTTTTTTTACCCCGTTGTTGGTGGGCTTCGCCACCACGCACTACCTGTTTGATCAAACCTTGCTGGTTTCTCTGTTTGTTGGTGGAACCCTTACCGCCACCAGTATCGGCGTAACAGTCAGAACCCTGGTGGATGTCCGCCGACAGCACAGCAGGGAGGGGCAGATCACTCTGGGTGCTGCCGTATTGGATGATCTCCTGGGGGTGGTGCTGCTGGCTATTCTGTATGAGTTCTCGGTCACTGGTGAAGTGAACTGGATAAATGCTGGCAAAGTATTGGCATACATCAGTGTGTTCTTCCTGATGGCACCGGTGCTTGCTAAATTGATGTCCAATGTGATTGACAGGTTGGACCATAGAATTGATAACCCCGGCCTTATTCCGGTAACCATCGTCTCTCTGGTGCTGTTTTTTGCCTGGATGGCGCATCTGTTTGGCGCACCTGAGCTGCTGGGTGGATTCGCAGCAGGCCTGGCCCTGTCACGCCGCTTCTTCCTGCCGTTTGGCATGGCGGTAAAAACCAAGGCGGCATTTGCCCATAAGGTAAAGAACCAGATGAAGCCGATTGTTCAGCTCTTCACCCCAATATTTTTTGTGGCGGTTGGTCTTTCGTTGGACCTGCGGCAGGTGGATTGGGGTTCCTGGTTCTTCTGGGGGTTTTCGTTGGTCCTGCTACTGGTTGCCATAGGCAGCAAGTTTACCGGGGCGCTGTTTATCTCTGAGTCGTTACCGCGCAAGATTGTGATAGGTATGGCCATGGTTCCCAGGGGGGAGGTTGGCTTGGTGTTTGCCGGGTTAGGGATTGCAGCGGGCGTGTTCAGTAGTGATATCCATACGGCGCTGGTAATGGTCATTGTCTATACCACACTTCTTTCGCCTTTCTCGATCAAGCTCTATTACCGTAAGTTTGGGAAGTATGTGCGGGCAACCGCAAATGTTGGCAGGAAGCCGCCAGGTAAGGAGCATGATTAGCTGGTTTTTGTCGCTTGGATGGGCGTAGAGCCATGGTCTTATTCGCCGAGCAGTTGGTGGTGTGTCTACTCTGTATGCATGAACAGAGCTGGTCGTAAAATAGTGGTGTAACAGGTAACATGCCGCCGCATGGAGACATATATTCTGACAAGGGCGCTGCACGTGCTTGGCGTGGTTCTCTGGATCGGTGGTGTGGCCATGGTGACCACTGTATTGTTGCCTGCCACCCGGCGTCTGAAATCACCGGAGGAACGTGTTCAGTTCTTTGAGAAGGTGGAGCAGAGGTTTGCCTGGCAGGCCCGTGTTACCACCCTGCTGACCGGGTTGTCCGGGTTTTATATGTTGGATCTACTGGATGCCTGGTCCAGGTATTCAACTCTTGCCTACTGGTGGGTGCATGCCATGACCGTGGTGTGGGTCATATTCACCCTGGTGCTGTTTGTGCTGGAGCCGCTATTTCTACATAAGCTGTTTCTACGCAAGGCGCGGGAGAATCCTAATAAAACCTTCAGGATCATCCAGACCATGCACTGGGTTCTGTTAACCATCAGTTTGGTTACAGTGGCCGGAGCGGTGGTTGGCAGTCACGGCTGGTCATTCGCCTGACTCACTACTGGTCAACAATGGCACATGCATGAAGCGTGAAAAAGGCCACCCTGGACGGGATGGCCTTTAGTGGATGCTTGTTTCGTTACTATCAAATAAACCGCTTGCCCGTGGCGGAAGCCCCTTGGGTCTTCCCTGTAAGCTCAACTCCTGCTGCAAATGCAGGGACTTTCGCCATGAGTAGAGGTCGCTCCACCCATCTGCCTGACCTGTGATCTCCCACAGTGGCGGTGTATATCCCATGGCTGCGCCGACTCAATTGAAGCGTGGGTTGTAGGTTGCCCAAGTTCCGCTAACGGTCTCCTCCTTGCCTTGAGGATCGGTTGTGCTGACGTGGCCATCTGGATGGATGGTTACTGATACGATGCTTGGGTCGTCGTTGGTGACCATGCGGCCATCGTCCATCTGTGCACCCCAAACTTTTATTGCTCTGCGAACTTTAGCCATGTCGGCACCCCTGTATTAATTGACAAATGTCACGAAACAATACCAAGTAAAATAGTGGGAATAAAGCAATATTACTGGAAAATTATTCTATAAGCGTGATAAGTCTGGTTTATTTGTTAAGGTACGGATTGTGTAACTGACTGTTTATGTATGATTTATGCTGCTTTGGCCTTGATAAATGACCATGTGCATTATCAGTGCAATTAAAAAATATCTGGTGCTGGGATGGACAAATAGCTTGTGCAATATAGGTTTTAGCGGCTTTTTATGGGCATCCTCAAGAGGGATGTTGCGGAATTACTCAATAATACAGCTAGATAATGGCTTTATGAATGGGCAGTCAACTACTAAACTGAGAATTCAGCCCCGTTTCCCTTGTATGTTCTTTGGCATCCCTTCGCTTCCTCATTACTAACTTCTTTTGACGAAATATAGTATCACTACAATAATTTTGTTCATGACCAAGAAAATCGATTGATATTGTGATGCTCATGGCACAGACAAAAAGCACTCTATCGGCACAAAGCAGCCCCTCAGTGGGTCCTTCTACAGGAGTATCCTTTAATTTAGGCCGCTAACGTAAACAGCCAATGCCTCTATTTCAAACCGCGTAAGTTTGGATGCCACTGAGTGCATAACTTCATTATCGTTAGTACGTTTGCGTTTGTTGAACGCTAGTAGCTGTGACACCACATACCTCTTATGCTGACCGGCAAGACGTGGTAGCTCCTCTGTTCCATTTCCATTTTCCCCATGACAATTAGCACAAGCTATTACACCTGAAAATTTATTACCCCGTTTGAACAGATAATGTCCTACCTCGGCTATCTCTTTGTGCTTTTTCCTTATCTTGTGTGATTTGGTTGGTTTTTTGCTGAAATAAGACGCTATGCTAGCGATCTCATTATCTTTCAAGTCGACAGCCATCTTATTCATTACCGTGCCTTCACGCAGACCTTCTCTGAAATCTTTTAACTGCTTTACAATATATTCTTTATGTTGGCCTGCCAGTCGTGGGTATCGATGAGTGGATCCTTCCCCCTCCATTCCATGACAGAAGTGACACTCATTTTTAATAATCTGTATAGCCAGTTTTTCATCTGTAGCCATTACTTGAGAAGCTAGAAAGAATAATAAGCTGGTGATTATCAACTTCTGCATGACATGCTCCTATATATTGTCATTACTGAAATATGGCGGAAATTATGTACCATTTGTTTAGGGAACGGCTTAATAATCCATGAAAAACAAAGAGGCCATTCAAAAATGTTCATGTTTTTCGCTATAAAATCGTTTCTTGAGCATTATTTTGCTCAATATGGTCGAAATTCTGCCTTTATCATGCGCCATCCTTATCAATCGTAACCCTATGCCAGGCACCGCATCCTTCGTCAGGCAAGGTACAGATTGGTCAACGCACTGAGTGCAAACAGGGTATGGGCATTTTTTGCAAGACTATGATAGTGGACTTTGGTAAATCCGAATATGCGATTCATGATGCCATTTGTGGGTAGCGTAAGAGTTGATATACCTCCAAACAACACTCATCGGCCATTTAGGTTAACCACATGAACCACGACAACGGAAACTTTGGGAATAGCCTTGATCGCCAGCTTCACACTTTTGTACTAGAAACGTGCCTAACTCATGTTCTTTCGCGGATTTTTTAACTGCTTCTAGTTCGTTATCATAATTACCAATAACTTCATGGTTTTTGATAACAATATACTCACCAGCATATTGTTTAACCAATTCATCTTGGTGTTTTTGATAATATTTAATCTCGCTTTCAAGTACATTATTCATCACGAATTAGCTCATTTCCTGCCTGCTCATACATTTAAGGACATATTTTCAAATAAGAGCCTGCCAGAGTGCGGGTGTTTTCGCGATTATAGTTACCACTGCGTTACCCCGTCTTATTAGCAGAAAAGGCTTATGTCTAAATAACGACATAAGCCCTTGTTTAATATGGCGCGCCTGACAGGATTCGAACCTGTGACCCCCGCCTTCGGAGGGCGGTACTCTATCCAGCTGAGCTACAGGCGCCTGGTGGTGATAATACCACATCCACGGCTTGCTTACGGTCTATCCAGCCGGGTTATGGAGGCGGCGTATATTAACCCCTGTTTATGGTTACGTCCATGCCCTGAAATGGGCAGGCTAATCCCAGTTTTGTGTGGTTTGGAGATCTGTTTGGCAGGGTTTGAAGGGGTGTTTACGGGAGGATTGCGGATCTGAGTCGATCTTTTTCCATTCTGCCGTTATACTGCGGCGATTCGTAAAATTAGATTTTTCTAATGGAGGTGGAGGCAGTGGGTTATAGAATGTTTTCCTTTTTCAAGGGTAGTGCGGTCCTGTTAATAGTTGCGCTTTTTAGTAGCAGTTCTGTCTCTGCTGATTCGCGCCCTGAGGTTTTAGAGCGCATTAAGCCTATGGGTCAGGTAGCAGTTGGCGCTAAGGCAGCGCCTGCTGCGGCGTCTGCATTTGCAGGGGAAGCAGCAGCAGTCCCGGCTCCTGCTGCTAAGCCTGCCAGTGAAGGAGAGGCGTTGTATGCGTCTAAGGGCTGTGGCGCCTGTCATGGGCCGGATGGCTCCAAGCCCATTATGCCTATCTATCCAAAACTGGTTGGTCTCCCGGTTAATTATGCAGTAAACCAGATTAAGGATATCAAGAGTGGCGCCCGCAGCAATGGTCAGTCCGTTGCCATGAAAGGGATTGTATCCGGTGTATCTGAAGAGGAGATGGTGAAGATTTCCGAGTGGCTGGCGGGTACTGGCAGCAAAAAGGCGGCTCCAGCCGCAGCGGCTAAGGCTGCCCCGGCAGCAGCAACCCCAGCGCCTGTGGTAGCCAAGCCTGCCCCGGTAGCAGCGCCAGCCGCCGCCGGTGATGATGGCGCAGAGTTATATATAGCCAAGGGCTGTGCTGCATGCCACGGTCCAAATGGAAAAAAGGCACTGCTTCCTACTTACCCCAATGTTGCCGGTCTTCCGGTTAATTATGCGGTAAATCAGATGCTGGATATCAAGAGTGGCGCCCGCAGTAACGGCCAGTCTGTTGCCATGAAGGGCCTCGTTATGGGTGTGGATGACAAAGATCTGAAGACCATTGCTGAGTGGTTGGCTACCCAGTAGCTGCTGCGGAAAAGCGGGCACAATCTGTCCGGAAGCGGTGTATGGATGACCAGAAAAGCCCCAGCAGTTGACTGGGGCTTTTTTTATGCAATATTGCAGAATCGCCTGTGAGTGGTAACGGTAATCTATGCAATAGTTTGTGGTGAAGTCGCGGGCCAGTCATCACTGCCAGATCAATTAAGATTGCCATGATAAAATGTGCGGCCTATAGTCATCAGTAACCACAGGAGTGTTAACAGGCCCTAGCTATGTACAACCGAACCATACTAGATTTTCTCGCCATCTTGCTGCTGTTGGGCTTTGTATCGGCTCAGGCTGCGGAGACTACGGCCCAGCAGGCCGGGCAAACGCAATCTGTCATGGCCAACCCCTTCGATGCCTCCACCTGGAGGAGACATCATGGTGGTCAGATGCGTTTCAACTTTGCTCACCCTGCGACCTGGATGTTGTTCATTGACCCCAATACCCACGAGATTGGGTACGCCACACTCATGAATCCTGCAAACTACCCGCAACTGGTGCAGCCCAGGTTTTGGATGCAGTTTGCCAATTTCAAGAACTGGCTGGCCTGGGTGGACCCGGCGTCATACACCGCACTGTTCAATCCCGCAACCTACCTGGGATGGATGCGGCCAGACTCCTATGTGCACCTTGCGGACCCAGGTATGTACACGCAGGTGGTGAATCCCGGGGCCTATGTTGCACTCATGAATCCAACGCTCTACATGCAGTGGATGAATCCCTCTGCATATGTCGCCCCGTTTATGGGGGTAAATGGTGGTGCCACAACCTTTAACTGGCTTAGTCCTGCCGCCCGGACGCAGGCCGCACCACCCGGTTCTACATCCCGGCCAAACAAGGGTCAGACGGGGAAAAACTAGTCACCTTACCCTCGCTGCAGAAATACCCCTAACCATTCAATAGTGCCCGCATGCTGGCCAGGTTGGATGTTCCGCGTTCCTGTTTCTCCTCCTCTGATAGCTGGTGCTTGCCGCCTTCCATCTTTAGATCGTCCTGGGGCAGCTCTTCAATGAAACGGCTGGCGGTACAGCTGATGATCTCACCATATTTTTTGCGCTTGCTGGCCATGGTCATGGTGAGGCTGCGCTGGGCGCGGGTGATGCCCACATAGGCGAGGCGACGCTCCTCTTCAATATTGTCCTCTTCGATACTGCTGCGGTGCGGCAGTAGCTCCTCCTCCATGCCCACCAGAAACACATGGGGGAACTCCAGCCCCTTGGCCGCATGCAGGGTCATCATGTGTACCCGGTCGCTGCCTTCGTCCTCATCCTGGCGCTCTAGAATATCTTGCAGCGCCAGGTGATTGATTATCTCGGAGAGATTTTCGCCGCCGAACTCTCCGCGATGCAGGTTCTCTATCCAGTTCACCAACTCATTGACGTTCTCCATGCGGTACTCGGCCACGCTGTCGCTGGAGCTCTTGTCGTAGATCCAGTCCTCATAGTCGATATCTTTGAGTAGTTGCCGTACCGTCTCCACCGGATGCCCCTGTTCCGCCCGCTGCTGAAACTGTTTGATCCAGTGGCTAAACTCCCGCACCCGCTCCAGTGGTCGTCCGCTAACGCTCTGTTGCAGCCCTAGTTCCTCGCAGGCGCCAAGCAGGCTGGTGTTACGTTCGGTGGCGTAGGTGCCGAGCCTCTCCAGGGTGGTGTGGCCTATCTCTCGCCTGGGGGTATTGATGATGCGCAGGAATGCCGAATCATCACTGGGATTGGCCAGCAGGCGCAGGTAGGCCATCACATCCTTGATCTCGGCCCGGCTGAAGAATGAGGTGCCGCCACTGAGAAAGTAGGGGATCTGGTGGCGGCGCAGGGTGGTTTCAAAGGCCCGGGCCTGATGGTTGCCACGGTAGAGTATGGCGTATTCGCCAAAGCTGGCCTCACCCTTTAGTTTGCGGCGCAGGATCTCAGACACCACCATCTCGGTTTCATGTGCCTCGTTCTTGCACTCGATAAATCTCAGTGGATCTCCCGGCCCCAGCTTGCTCCAGAGTTTTTTCTCGAACACATGGGGGTTGTTGGATATGAGCTGGTTGGCGGCGCGCAGAATACGTCCGCTGGAGCGGTAGTTCTGTTCCAGCTTGATCGCCTTCAGCCGGGGGAAGTCATCCCTTAGTTTGATCAGGTTCTCCGGTCGGGCGCCACGCCAGGCGTATATGGACTGATCGTCGTCGCCCACCACGGTGAGGGCCTGACGCACCCCCACCAGTTGGGTCACCAACTGGTACTGGCTGGTATTGGTGTCCTGATACTCATCCACCAGCATATACCGGATGCGATTCTGCCAGCGATCCAGTACCTCTGGCTGCTCCTGGAACAGCAAGGTTGGCAGCAGGATCAGGTCATCAAAGTCCACCGCGTTGTAGGCGCGCAGACTACGCTGATAGCCGGCGTAGAGCAGGGCGGCCCGCTGGTCCAGATTGTTCTCGGCCTGTGCTAGGGCCTGCTCGGGATTGAGCATGGCGTTTTTCCAGTCGGAGATGCTCCAGCGCAGTCCAGCCAGCAGGCTGTCATCTATCTTGTCTTTGCGTAGCAGTTCCTTGAGCAGATTCTCGCTGTCCTGATCGTCGAAAATGGTGAAGCCTGGTTTGTACCCCAGGGTTCTGATCTCCTGTCGGATGATCTTCAGTCCCAGGGTGTGAAAGGTGGAGATGTTCAGCTCGCTTGCAGCCTTTCCCTTTAGCATCCTTCCCACCCGGGTACGCATCTCCCGGGCCGCCTTGTTGGTGAAGGTGACGGCGGTGATATGACGTGGTTCCAGGCTACAGTTTTTAACCAGGTGGACGATCTTCTCTGTTATAACACGGGTTTTTCCCGATCCGGCTCCCGCCAGCACCAGCAGGGGGGTGTCGAGATAATGTACCGCTTCATGTTGTCTGGAGTTGAGTGCTGACATGCTCTGGGTCGGTTCAATTCATGTGGGAGAGGCGATGTATTATGCTTATAGACGCGGAACTATCAACATATAACATTGAATCTTGTTCGGACCTTTTACCCCAATTCGTAGTCGAATCCATGTGTAGCTGGGGATTTTCGAACCTTATGAGAATAGGGGCGTACCCATAATTAGATAGTAATATAGGACGATATGAATAATCAGAATAACAGAAGGACTACAGATAAGGTGCGGCACAATGGCCAGCTAACCCGAGAATCCTGGAAGATATTTCAGATAATGGCAGAGTTCGTAGAGGGTTTTGAACGCTTAGCCCCGATCTGGCCTGCCGTCAGCATATTTGGTTCCGCCCGAACCCAGCGCGATGATCCCAACTACAAAAGTGCCGAGGAGATAGCCCGACTGCTCTCGGATAGCGGTTTTGCCGTAATTAGTGGCGGCGGCCCCGGTATCATGGAGGCGGTAAACAAGGGCGGGTTTATGGGGAAATCATCCAGTATCGGGCTGAATATCCAGCTGCCACATGAGCAGTCTGATAATGAATATCAGGATGTTGCACTCCATTTCCGGCATTTTTTCTCGCGCAAGGTGATGTTTGTAAAGTACGCCTCAGCCTATGTGGTCCTCCCTGGCGGCTTTGGCACCCTGGATGAGCTGGCTGAGATTTTGACCCTGGTACAGACCGGAAAGACCAGGCGGATCCCCATCATCCTGGTGAATGAGTCATTTTGGGGTGGGCTGCTGGAGTGGTTTCGTGGCACCCTGTGTGAAGAGGGCACTATCAGCCCGGAGGATATGGATCTGATGCATATCTGTAATGAGCCAGCTGAAGTTGTGGATGCCATTTTTGCCCATTACGAAGCGCGTGGGTTTGAACCATCTGCAAAGGAGAAGGAAATTCTGTTGGAACTGTAATAAGATACCCCCGTATAATCAGGATGAGCTACCCAGTCCCTGGTATTTGTTGGTTGTATATAAAAGCTAAAATGAACAAAGGAAATACTATGAAAAAGAGCTTGCTTGCCCTCTGTCTGTTGGTCGCGGCACCCATGTCTGTTATGGCGGCAGAAGATAGTAAGTTGGTACCTTTACCGGTCCCACCGCAGTTGCCACCACAGGTTCAGAGTGGGCAGGTGCTAGAGCCTGAAGTAACCATCAGGGAAACAAAAAAGGGAAAAGTGCATCGCTACAGTGTTAATGGCCAGGTCTACATGGTGAAAGTTGTGCCACAAGCCGGCCCCGCATACTACTTTCTAGATTCAGATGGTGATGGCAGATTGGACGCCAGAGTGAACGATATCCACAACGTCTCAGTTCCGCAGTGGGTGTTGTTTAGCTGGTAAATACCGGTCACTTTTCGGGTTGGTAACATCCAACTTGAATCTGAAGTCAGAGGTAAATTGGATCTGTTGTCCGTCGGTTAAGTCTGCGCAACGATGCAATTTACCTGCTGATCCTCCCCTCGCTTCCCCTTGACTGTCATAAGCCTGTAACACTAATCTGTTTTCATACCCCGTAATAGAGTTGGCAATACCATTGCCTGGCGCTGGATCAATAATACGGACATGGTGTCTCACTGATGGCAGCAAAGATACTTGTGGTTGAAGATGAAGCCCCGGTGCGGGACATGATCTGCTTTGCCTTGAGCAAGGCGAATTACGACTGTTATAGCGCCAACGATGCGGAGGAGGCGCGGCGTAAAGTTGTTGAGACCCCGCCCGATCTCATCCTTATGGACTGGATGTTGCCGGAGATGAGCGGGATTGAATTGACCAGGGAATTGAAAGCCAATTACCTGACCCGTGAAATACCGGTGATCATGCTGACGGCGCGCGGTGAAGAGGATGACAAAGTACGCGGCCTGGAGTGTGGAGTTGAAGATTATGTTACCAAACCATTTTCGCCACGGGAGCTGATGGCGCGGATTAAGGTAATTCTGCGTCGGGTAGCACCGGATGTGACTGAAGAAGTCATCCAGGTTGACAAGTTATTACTCAATCCGGCTTCACGTCGGGTTGAGTATGCTGGCCAGGAGATGGCTCTTGGTCCCACCGAGTTTAAACTGCTGCACTATTTTATGACCCACCCGGACAAGGTCTATAGCAGGTCCAGACTGTTGGATCGGGTTTGGGGCACCAATGTCTACATCGAAGAGCGCACGGTGGACGTGCATGTAAGAAGGCTGCGTATGGCTATGGAACCCTTCGCAATCGACAGCATGATTCAGACGGTGCGTGGCGCAGGCTACCGGTTTTCAGAGTAATGCAAGATGAGTGTTAATCCATACGAGACCAAGCTCAGCCGGTTGCGGGTAAAGAACAGCAAACGTAAGCGCAAGATATCCAGAATCCTGTCGGAATTCCGTGAGTCCACCACCGCGCTGCCAGACGCCACCGTGGTTCTGGATCGGGAGCAGGCGGTGCAGTGGTGGAATGAAAAGGCGGTTGAGAAACTTGGCTTTAATCACAAGAGCTGTCGTGGCAAGCATATCCGTAAGCTGCTGAAGGACCCGGTGTTTCGAGCCTATCTCGATACTGGTGACTTCAGTCGGCCAATTCAGATGCCGGCGCCTGCGAATGAGCGGATCAAGCTGGAGCTGCGCATCGTACCCTTTGGCAAGGGTAAGCTGCTGCTACAGGCCAGAGATATAACGCGCTTGGCACAACTGGAGACCATACGCAGCGACTTTGTGGCCAATGTATCCCATGAGATGCGCACCCCACTTACCGTGGTGCACGGCTATCTGGAGAGCATGCTGCACAGTGAAGATGAAAACCTCGCTGACTGGAGCCAGATCATTGAGCAGATGTATCAGCAGTCTGCCCGCATGCAGAGGATCGTGGAGGACCTGCTGCTTATCTCCCGGCTGGAATCAGAGCAGGATAACCGCAGCGTAGATAGGTTTGATGTGCGTCCAATGCTAACTGCGATCCGGGATGAGGCGATTTCGCTAAGTGGTGATCAGAAGCACAACGTAATTCTTGAGGTAGAGGGTGATACTAGCTTTATCGGTGTATTTTCTGAGATAGACAGTGCCTTCTCCAATCTGGTTTCAAATGCAGTGCGTTACACGCCAGCAGGTGGTGACATCAATATACGTTGGTGGCCCAGCAAGGATGGGCCATGCTTCTCGGTTACCGATGCCGGTATCGGGATCGAGCCCGAACATATTCCACGTCTCACTGAACGCTTCTATCGAGTGGATGTGGGACGCTCCCGCGGCAGCGGCGGCACCGGGCTGGGTCTGGCCATCGTCAAGCATGTGCTGCTACGGCATGGTAGTGAGCTACAGATAGAGAGTAGTCCCGGCAACGGCAGCACCTTTATGTGTTGCTTTCCACCGTCAGCAGAATCCTGAGCGCTATCTGACCCCGGTCCGAAACCTTGTTATCCGGCATCAAGCAGCATCATTTCCCATAGCACATAATTACCGCCGACATTGGTAATGCTGAACTGGGTAAATCTCTTGCGTAAATTTGTGTCAACAGCGCGGAACAGCTCTCTACCATCTATGGCAACCGCCATTCTTCCACTCTGGTCACGCGTCCACTCTATGGTGTGAGATGAACCATTTGACAGGCCCAGTCTGCCCCTGAACTTTTCGATAACCGCACTTCCAGAGCGGCTGACATGAACCAGGGAGACCTTATCCCGTTTACCGTCTGTATCCAGTACCAGACGATAGCCGGTATCTCTTTTCCCACCCCGGCTCAGCATCAACGCGATGCGACTGTCTCTATCGATGGCGCTAAACCGGGCGCGGGTGGCAAAGGCGTTTGATATCTTCTTGTGCGTGGTTATCTGTGCTACCCGATTCTTTCTGAACTGTCTGTTATCTCCTCCGAGGAAGGAGTTTAGTATGGCTACAGCCAGCTCTTCGCGACTATCACCACGGGAGGATTGTAGTGTGGTGGCATCACTCTGTAGTCCTGTACCTGGATCTGTTTGGAAACGTCCTGAGGTCACATCCCAGTTTTGTCCCAGCCGGAAGTTCCTGCGGGAAAATCTCTCATGCAGCAGCGTACGTGGCCAGGTGTGCTGGTTTTTTCGCACCAGCTTGCGCAGGTCTCTGATAACCCAGCGGTCGGCCGCCTGCTGTGCCTTTATTTTTCCGATCAATCTTTCCAGATCACGAACCAACTCTCTGGTTGCCCGGTTCGGCTTGGTAGAGGGTGTAGCCCATACTTGTGGATAACCCCAGCTCACTGCTCCAGCAGAGTGTTGCGGTAGCAGGTGTTTTACCAGTTGTCGGGTGACCTGCCCATTTACCAGTAGCCGGTTGTCTGTCTGGTAGTGGCGGATGGCATTGCGGGTGCGACTGCCAGGGGAGCCGTCTGCCGGTCCGGGTCGATAACCCAGTTTTGAGAGTCGACGTTGCACTTCCATGATGGTGTTGCGGGAGCTGATATATACGGTGGTATGAGGCTGGTTGCTGATAAGGGATGGGGGTGTCCGTGTCTGGACTGGCTTCCAGTTCCTGGCCAATTGTTGGGCGCGGGTGATCTGCCTGCTGGACATGCGTTTGGCTACTTGATCCCGCGTCTTCCTGGCGCCGTCCTTGCCCTGGGATGCAGCAATGTTTAGCCACTTGTGGGCGTTGACATAGTCCTGGGTTACCCCCTCTCCCAGGGCGTACATATACCCCAGCATATATTGGGCGTCGGCATCGTTGCGGTTGGCCAGGGTCTTGAATTCTGCAGCCGCCGCAGAGAGATTGCCCCGTTGATATGATTCCAGGGCCGAAGTGAAATCCGCAAGCGCCACCTGGGTAAACAGAAGCAGAAATAGTGTGAATGTGGTTTTTTTCATGTTGTATCCTTTATTCGGCAACCAAAGTTGGATCAGAGGCCGCAGCAGCACGATCATGGGGGGCAGGTCCTATTCCGTCCCCAGTTTTTTCTGCATCTCCTGGATGATCATCTTGGCCTTCTCCCGTGCTTCAAGGTCACGTTTGTCCGACGCCTCCTGGGAGCCTTCGTCCCCCTGTTCCTGGGGCGATATATCTTTGTTTTCCGTGGCTGGTAGTTGTGTGGCGGCATCCGCCGCCTGGGCCGTGGCCTGACCTGCCGGATTGGCTTGGGCCTGGAAGGTGAGGATCAGCAGGCCAAGCAGGCCGGCGGTGGCAAAACTGGTTCTCGTTTGTGACATGGTTCACTCCTGGTCTGTACCGGATAAGAGATATCCATCCTATCTCCTGATTACTGAATATAGGCTGAATGGCGGGGTGGGTACAGTTGCGGCCATGTTGAAAAGCATAGCAACTGCAGCTCAAACCGTTGGCGTGGCTTATGGCTATGGAAAATGGCGGCACATCCATGTGCTGCTGGAACCTATGAATAAATCTTAGGGCCTGTTAACACTAATCCCAGCAGGGCATATTAGATTAATGTTAACAGGACCTAGTCTGAAAGTGCGGTAAGCAGTTTGCCCAGGGCCTGGCCCCGGTGGCTGAGCCGGTTTTTGATCTCGGGGCTGAGTTGGGCCGAGGTGCAGTTCTCTTCCGGTACAAAAAACAGCGGGTCATAGCCAAAGCCATTCTCGCCCTGTGGCTGCTGCATGATCCGGCCCTCCCAGGTGCCTTGGCAGATGATGGGGGTGGGGTCGTCGCCATGGCGCATATACACCATGACGCACTGGAAGCGGGCGCTGCGCTCATCCTCGGGCGCATCTTTGAGGCTCTCTATCAGTTTATGGTTGTTGTCCCGGTCATCGCAGCCGGGTCCGGCGAAGCGGGCCGAGTAGATCCCTGGGGCGCCCTTCAGGGCGTCCACCTCCAGTCCGGAGTCATCGGCGATGGCGGCCAGACCACTCTCTTTGGCCGCATGACGCGCCTTGAGTATGGCGTTTTCCACAAAGGTCAATCCGGTCTCTTCAACATCCTGGATATCAAACTCGCGCTGCGGAATTACCTGGATCTGTTGATCCTGCAGCAGTTGGTTGATCTCTCTTACCTTGCCGGCGTTGTTGCTGGCAAGCACGATTTTTTCACCCTGATGGTTGTGTGGCATATCTGGATTCTCATTCAAAATTGGCAGGATTCTAACCGGTTTTCCGCTCCAGATCAGTCATTTGACTGCTATTTAGTTAATTTTAGTCACTTCAACCCCTAGCGGTGTGGGAAAGGGGTCGCTGCATGTGTACAATCTGGGTTAATTTATTAAGTAAATATATATAAACATATTGATGTTAGAAGTTGCCGATCTTGAATGCGTGCGTGGTGACAGGAGACTATTCACGCAGCTCTCCTTCTCCCTGCATAAGGGGGAGTTACTCTATCTCTATGGCCATAACGGTAGTGGCAAGACCACCCTTATGCGCGCCATCTGTGGTCTGCTGCAACCCACCGAGGGGGAGATCCGCTGGGATGGTGAGTCGATCCGTGAGCTGAGCGAGGAGTACACGCGCGAGGTGGTCTACATTGGTCACAAGAACGGTATCAAGGATGATCTCACTGCACTGGAAAACCTGCGCATACTCTCCACCCTGGATGGGGTGCATATAACTGAGGATCAGGCCTGGGATGCCCTGGATCGTATTGGTCTGCGTGGGTTTGAGGACCTGCCCACTCAGGTGCTGTCTCAGGGCCAGAAGCGGCGGGTGGCACTGGCCCGCCTGTTGGCGCATCAGGCCAAGTTCTGGATTCTGGATGAGCCATTTACCGCCCTGGATAAGACGGCTGTAGCCATGTTGCAGCAGGTGATCCGCGACCATCTGGAGCGGGGTGGCATGGCCATGCTCACCACCCACCAGGAGGTTAAGCTGACCGAAGGACAGGTAAAACAGCTGCAATTGGGTAAGGGAGGGCAGGCCAGTGTTTGAGACCTTTCTGGCCATAGTGAGACGCGACCTGATCCTGGCCATGCGCCGGCGTTCAGATGTACTCACCATCCTGTTCTTTTTTGTGATCGTGGTGAGCCTGTTCCCGCTTGGCATTGGGCCGGAGATGAACACCCTGCGCCTGATCGCCCCCGGCGTGGTCTGGGTGGCAGCCCTGCTGGCATCCATGCTGGCCCTGGAGCGGCTGTTTGCCATAGATTATGCAGATGGCGCCCTGGAGCAGATGCTGTTGGCTCCCCAGCCCCTGTCCCTGCTGGTGCTGGGCAAGGTAGCGGCGCACTGGCTGGTGACCGGTTTGCCACTGGTTTTGATGGCCCCGGTACTCGGTATACAATATGACCTCTCGCTGGATGGTCTCTGGGTCCTGGTGATCACACTGTTGCTGGGCACGCCAGCCTTGAGCCTGATCGGCGCCATCGGTGCGGCCCTGACCCTGGGGCTACGCGGTGGTGGAGTGTTGGTCTCCCTGCTGGTGCTGCCCCTGACCATTCCGGTGCTGATATTTGGCGCAGGCGCGGTGGAGGCCACCGTATCCGGTCTGGGCGGTGAGGGGCATATGTCTATGCTGTCGGCAATCCTGGTGTTGTCTCTGTTCTTTGCTCCCCTGGCGGCGGCGGCTGCCTTGCGGGTCTCTGTGGAGTAGCGCCGTATGTTCAGGCCGGGAGAAGTGGGATGGCGTTAGCCAGGTCGAATCGGGGCAGAGCTCGATTATTTTATTTATCCATTGGCGGAACCATATGTGCCGCCGGCAATCATACTCAACTGAAGTTGTTTAACTGGTATCAAACATGAGTTCCCGTATCGTTAACTGGTTCAAATTTTCCTCGCCCGCCACCTTCTATCCATTGGTGGGGCGCATGATTCCATGGTTTACTGCCGCAGCAGTGATCCTGCTGGGGGTTGGTCTATATATGAGTTTCTTTGTGGCCCCCACCGACTACAAGCAGGGTGAGGGTTACCGCATCATATTTGTCCACGTGGGTACCGCCTGGATGTCCATGTTCATCTATGTGGTGATGGCAGCCTGGGCTGGACTGGGTCTGGTGTTCAATACCAGGATATCGGCCATGATGGCCACTGCACTGGCGCCCACCGGGGCCATGTTTACCTTCGTAGCGCTCTGGACCGGCGCGCTCTGGGGTAAGCCTATGTGGGGCGCCTGGTGGGTGTGGGATGCCCGCCTCACCTCGGAACTGATCCTGCTGTTTCTCTATCTGGGTTTTATCGCCCTGCAGTCGGCCATTGATGAGCCGCGTCGGGCGGACCGGGCCGGGGCAATTTTGGCGCTGGTGGGTGTGGTGAATATTCCCATCATCTACTACTCGGTACAGTGGTGGAACACCCTGCACCAGGGGGCCACGGTTAGTGTGAGCCAAGGCTCCAGCATGGGTACAGTGATGCTGTGGACCATGCTGATCATGACTCTGGGTTTCTGGGCCTACGCCATTGCCGTGGTCCTGACCCGGGTGCGTTGTATCATCCTGGAGCGAGAGCGCAATACCACCTGGGTGAATGAGTTGGAAGGGGGTGTAAAATGAGCGCCGCAGAATTTTTTGCCATGGGTGGCTATGGCCTCTATGTATGGGGCTCCTTTGGTGTCACCCTGCTGTTGATGATTGTGGAACCTATGTTGTTAAAAGGCCGTCGCCGCGCTATCCAGAAACGGATTGTACGCATGGCCAGAGCTAAAGTTGGAGAGAGGTAGATGAAGGCACGACATAAGCGATTTGGATTTCTGTTGGCCGGCATGGTCGGCTTGGGATTGGCATCATGGCTGGTGTTCCGGGCCCTGGACAGTAACCTCTCATATTTCTTTTCCCCCACAGATGTCGCCCAGCACAAGGCACCCAAGGACCATGTGTTTCGTCTGGGAGGTCTGGTGGAAAAAGGGAGTGTGCAACGGGGCCAGGAGTTGACCATGCGCTTTGTGGTTACCGATGGTGCTCAAAAGGTGAATGTGGCCTACACCGGTATCCTACCTGATCTGTTTCAGGAGGGTCAGGGCGTGATTGCCCAGGGTCGTCTGGGTAGCGATAATGTGTTTGTGGCCGATGAGGTGCTGGCCAAGCACGATGAGAACTATATGCCGCCCGAGGTGGCTGATGCGGTGGGCAGGGCCCACGCCGATGGCGTGGCGAATATGGCCACCAAGGGAGCAGATAAGTGATACCAGAGATTGGACAGTTGGCGCTGATTCTGGCGCTGTGTATGGCATTGATTCAGGCGGTATTCCCTATCGCCGGGGCACATAAAGGCATCGCCTCCTGGGTGGCACTGGCCAAGCCGGCCGCCCTCGGGCAGCTGCTATTCATGGTCATCGGTTACGCCTGCCTCACCTACGGCTTTCTAACCCATGATTTCTCCATCCGTTATGTGGCCTCTAACTCCAATACCGCCCTGCCCACCCTCTATCTGATCAGCGGGGTGTGGGGCGCCCATGAGGGGTCACTGCTGTTCTGGACCCTGACCCTCTCGCTGTGGACCGGAGTGGTTACCATATTCAGCCGTAGTGTGCCTGAGGTGATGGTGGCGCGGGTGGTTGGCGTCATGGGTGTGGTGAGTATAGGCTTTCTGCTGTTTATGCTGCTCACCTCGAATCCCTTCGATCGCTTGATTAATCCTCCCCTGGAAGGACGGGACCTGAACCCGCTGTTGCAGGACCCTGGTCTGGCCATCCACCCACCCATGCTCTATATGGGATATGTGGGATTTTCCGTGGCCTTCGCCTTTGCCATTGCCGCCATGTTGGGTGGGCGTCTGGATGCGGCTTGGGCGCGCTGGTCGCGGCCCTGGACCAATGTGGCCTGGGTGTTTCTGACCCTGGGCATAGTGATAGGTAGCTGGTGGGCCTATTACGAACTGGGCTGGGGCGGCTGGTGGTTCTGGGATCCGGTG
>CAZVME010000015.1:0-21102 GCA_964628835.1 uncultured Gammaproteobacteria bacterium
TCATTTATGATGATCTTACCAAGCAGGCATGGGCCTATCGCCAGGTATCCCTGTTGCTGAAGCGTCCACCAGGACGTGAGGCCTATCCAGGTGATGTATTCTATCTGCACTCCCGTCTGTTGGAGCGTGCCGCCCGGGTCAATGAGGCCTACGTGGAGAAGGCAACCAACGGTGCTGTCACCGGCCAGACCGGCTCCTTGACCGCACTGCCTATTATTGAGACTCAGGCTGGTGACGTATCGGCATTCGTGCCTACCAACGTGATCTCTATTACCGATGGCCAGATCTTTTTGGAATCGGATCTGTTTAACGCCAACGTGCGTCCGGCCATCAACGCCGGTCTCTCGGTTTCCCGAGTGGGTGGCGCCGCCCAGACCAAGATCATCAAAAAGCTTGGTGGTGGCGTGCGACTGGCACTGGCGCAGTATCGCGAGCTGGCGGCCTTCTCCCAGTTTGCCTCCGACCTGGATGACGCAACACGGAAACAGTTGGAGCGTGGTGAGCGTGTTACCGAGCTAATGAAACAGCCCCAATACTCACCACTGTCCGTGGCTGAGATGGCTATTTCACTGTTTGCCGCCAACGAGGGTTACCTGGATGATGTGGAAGCCCAGAAGGTGGTGGATTTTGAGGCCGCTTTGCAAGGGTACATGAAGAGTAGCCATTCCGATCTGCTGGACACCATCAATCAGACTGGAGATTACAACTCCAAGATTGAAGAGGCGTTGCACGAAGCGGTTAAGGGTTTCAAGGCCAACCACACCTGGTAACAGGTAGTTTAGGTACTTAAGGGTTTAATATGGCAGGCGCCAAAGAAATTCGCACAAAGATAGCCAGCGTCAAGAACACGCAGAAGATCACGCGTGCCATGGAGATGGTGGCGGCATCTAAAATGCGCAAGGCACAAGAGCGCATGAAGGCGCCGCGCCCTTATGCGGATAAGATGCGTAAGGTAATTGGGCACCTGTACCACGCCCATCCTGAGTATCACCACAGCTATTTGATGGAGCGCGAGGTTAAGCGTATCGGTTATATAGTGATCTCCTCAGATCGTGGCCTGTGCGGTGGTTTGAACAACAACCTGTTTCGCATGATGCTGAAGGATATGCAACAACAGCAGGATAGTGGTGTTGAGGTGAGTTTTTGTATCGTTGGCAAAAAGGCGTTGGGGTTTTTCCGCCGTTTTGGTGGCAAGGTGATTAGCCAGATTACCCAGCTGGGAGATGCCCCGCATTTCGAAGATTTGATTGGGCCGGTTAAGGTTATGCTGGACGCCTACGATGCGGGTGAGCTTGACCGGATCTATCTGGTCTCCAATGTGTTTGTAAATACCATGACCCAGCAACCGACGGTGGAACAGCTGGTGCCTATCGCGGGTGAGATGGACGAGAGCATGAAGCACCACTGGGACTACATCTATGAGCCTGATTCCAAAGCGGTTCTGGATGGCCTGCTCAACCGCTACATAGAGTCATTGGTGTTTCAGGGTGTGGTGGAAAACGCCGCCTGTGAACAATCAGCGCGCATGGTGGCTATGAAGTCGGCATCGGATAATGCGGGTGAGCTGATAGATGAGCTACAGCTGATCTATAACAAAGCACGCCAAGCAGCCATTACCCAGGAGATCTCCGAGATCGTCAGTGGTGCTGCGGCAGTATAAATTTTCTATGGTCTGGCTAACGCTGGGGTATATAGAGTCGGAAGACTCCAGGCCATCAAGTTAAAGATTAGATATTTAAGAGGATCTGCAAATGAGTTCGGGAAAAGTGGTGGAAATCATCGGAGCAGTGGTCGATGTTCAGTTCCCCATGGGCGAGATGCCGAAGGTTTACGATGCGCTCCATATAGAAGATGCTGATGTGACCCTCGAAGTTCAGCAGCAGCTGGGAGACGGTGTTGCGCGGTGTATTTCCATGGGTTCAACAGATGGACTAAAACGCGGACTGCAAGCGTCCAATACCGGAGCGCCTATTACCGTGCCGGTAGGCCAGGGCACTTTGGGCCGTATCATGGACGTTCTGGGTAAGCCGGTGGACGATGCCGGACCGATAGAAACCAGTGATGCCATGCCGATCCACCGGGATCCGCCCAGCTTTGAAGAGCAGGCTACCTCTACCGAGGTTCTGGAAACCGGCATCAAGGTTATTGACCTGATTATGCCTATCGCCAAGGGCGGTAAGATTGGGCTGTTTGGGGGGCGCTGGTGTAGGTAAGACCGTTACCCTTATGGAGCTGATTCGTAATATCGCCGTGGAACACTCCGGCTTCTCGGTATTCGCTGGTGTAGGTGAGCGTACCCGTGAAGGTAACGATTTCTACCACGAGATGGCAGAAGGCGGCGTTCTGGATAAGGTGGCCCTGGTTTATGGTCAGATGAATGAGCCACCGGGTAACCGTCTGCGTGTGGCGCTGACCGGCCTGACCATGGCCGAGTTCTTCCGCGACGAGGGCCGCGACGTGCTGATGTTCGTAGATAACATCTATCGTTACACCCTGGCGGGAACCGAGGTATCGGCCCTGTTGGGACGTATGCCTTCAGCGGTGGGTTATCAGCCTACCCTGGCAGAAGAGATGGGTGTACTGCAGGAGCGTATTACCTCCACCAAGACCGGTTCCATCACATCCTTTCAGGCCGTTTATGTACCTGCGGATGACCTGACTGACCCGTCCCCGGCAACCACCTTTGCGCATTTGGATGCCACCCTGGTGTTGTCGCGTCAGATCGCCGAGCTGGGCATCTACCCGGCTGTGGACCCACTGGACTCAACCAGTCGTATCCTCGACCCCAATGTTGTTGGGCAGGAGCACTACGAAGTGGCCCGCGATGTTCAGGGTACCCTGCAGAGTTATAAAGAGCTGAAGGATATCATTGCAATTCTGGGTATGGACGAGCTGTCGGAAGAGGACAAACTGACCGTATCCCGCGCCCGTAAGATCCAGCGTTTCCTGTCTCAGCCATTCTTTGTGGCTGAGGTTTTCACCGGAACACCTGGAAAGTACGTGAGCTTGAAAGACACCATCAAAGGCTTCAAGGCCATTGTGGATGGTGAGCACGACGATTTGCCTGAGCAGGCCTTCTATATGGTAGGTGGCATTGAAGAGGCCGTCGAGCGCGGCGCCGAAAGCTAAGTGTTAGGGAGATAGTACTATGGCCATGACAATCCATGTGGATATAGTCAGCGCAGAAGCCGAGATCTATTCTGGCATTGCGGAGATGGTCTATGCTCCTGCCGTAGAGGGTGAAGTGGGCATTGCTCCAATGCATGCCCCGCTGGTAACCCATCTTCGACCGGGCGAGGTTCGGGTTGATCCGGGCAAGGGTAAAGAGACCAAGACCTTCTATGTCTCTGGTGGAATCCTTGAGGTTCAGCCCTATACCGTAACCGTATTGGCGGACACCGCCGTGCGTGCCGCCGACCTGGATGAGGCAGCAGCCCTTGAGGCCAAAAAACGAGCAGAAGATGCACTGGCCGGCCATACAGCAGATATGGAATTTGCCAAGGCCCAGGTGGAACTGCAACAAGCAGCAGCTCAGCTGCGTGCTATTGAAAGAATTAGACGGCAGTCGTAAAATCCCTCTATTTGTCCCGAGCCTCCCTGGCTCGGGCATACTCAATATTAAATGGCGGAACCTGATATGCCCAAGGAAACTATCCAACCGGGTAAGTTTGTCTCACTCACCTACACCATCAGCGATGCAGACGGCAATCTGCTGGAGCAGAATGATCTGCCGGTCAGCTACATTCATACCGGGGATACCGAACTCATCGGCGGCATGGACCGCGCGGTTCTGGGCAAGTGCGCCGGCGATAAGGTGGAGATGGAAGTGCCACCGGAGGATGGCTTTGGTGCGCCGGATCCAGACCTGACCTTCACCGACGATCTGGAGAATGTACCACCCGAGTTTCGCAAGCTGGGGGCAGAGGTGCAGATGGAGAGCGAATCGGGTGATGTGAAGACCTTTTACGTCACCAAGATTGAGGATGGAAAGCTGACGGTTGATGGAAATCACCCACTGGCTGGCAAGACTCTCACCGTAATTGTGAATATTCTGGAGGTGCGCAATTCAACTCCAGATGACATGAAACCGGATCAGGCTGGAATTCCCATCAATTAATGCAATCGGCGCGGCTGCTGCCCGCTGTTTCGGAGTTGTCCGCGCCGTATTCATCCCCTCCGGAACCGAGCAAATTCAGCAAAAAGAGCACCAGAAACATTCCGGTCTCAGTTATAATGCCCAGCTATGGACGGAGCCTTGCGGCTCCGGTGGTGGGACTTGGCATTGGCCCTGTCCCCAATCTCTTTAATCAAGATTTTTGGAGAGTGTATGACGCTAGGTGTTGTCATTCTTGCGGCGGGACAGGGAACGCGCATGCGTTCCAAATTACCCAAGGTGCTGCATCCTCTGGCCGGTCAGCCCCTGCTTGATCACGCCATTCAGGCGGCAAAACAGCTGTCGCCCGAGCGTGTGGCAGTGGTATATGGCCACGGTGGGGAGCAGGTCAAAGGCGCCTTCTCCGACCCGGATCTGATATGGGTGGAGCAGAAGGAGCAGCTTGGCACCGGACACGCGGTGGCCCAGGCCCTGCCTGCGTTGCAGGGGGTAGATCAGATTCTGGTGCTGTACGGTGATGTGCCGCTGATCCGCAACAGCACCCTCAGATCTCTTACCACCGCCTGCATGTATACCGATCTGGCGTTATTAACTGCGGCCTTCGACAATCCCACCGGTTATGGCCGTATCCTGCGCGATGCCAATGGCAAGATAGAGCGTATTGCGGAGCACAAGGATGCCAACCCCAGTGAGCTTGAGGTCAAGGAGATCAATACCGGAATCCTGATTGCCAAGCGGGAAGCCCTGGAAGGGTGGCTGGAGCGGGTGGACAACAGCAACTCTCAGGGTGAGTTCTATCTCACCGATGTGGTGGAGTTGGCGGTGGCAGACGGAGTCGGTGTCCAGTCATCCCAGCCGGAAGATCTGGATGAGGTTGCCGGAGTCAACGACTGCGCACAGCTGGCGCACCTGGAGCGCCGTTTTCAGGAGTGGCAGGCGGACCGTCTGATGCGTAAGGGCTTGCGTCTGCGTGATCCGAACCGCTTTGATCTGCGTGGCGGCATTGAGTTTGGACAGGATGTAACCATAGACATCAACGTCCTGCTGGAGGGTGAGATAGAGCTGGGTAGCGATGTCTCCATTGGGGCCAATACGGTAATCCGCAACTGTCGGATAGGAGATGGGGTCTTAATCCGGGAGAACTGCGTGTTGGAAAATGCCGTGATCGGGGCTAACTGCACCATTGGACCTTTTGCCCGCATCCGCCCGGAGACCGAACTGGCTGCAGACGCCCATATTGGTAACTTTGTAGAGATCAAAAAGTCCCAGGTTGGATCCGGCAGTAAGATCAACCATCTGAGCTATGTCGGCGACAGCAGCATAGGCTCTACGGTGAATGTTGGAGCCGGTACCATCACCTGTAACTATGACGGGGCCAACAAGCACCGCACGCTTATTGGCGATGGAGCATTCATCGGTTCCAACAGCAGTTTGGTGGCACCGACTGAGATCGGCGCAGGCGCCACCATAGGCGCTGGCTCCACTATCACCGGCAAGGCCCCGGAGGACACCCTCACCCTCACCCGCGCCAAGCAGGCATCGATCAAGGGGTGGAAGCGGCCAGTGAAGAAGCCGAAGGAGTAACGGTATGTGTGGAATTGTAGGGGCCATCGCCACGAACCAGGTAGCGCCTATCCTGTTGGATGGCCTCAAGCGTCTCGAATACCGCGGCTATGACTCTGCCGGTATCGCCATCCATGGCGACAGTGGCCAGCTGCACCGGATCAGGTCCGTGGGTAAGGTGTCCCAGTTACAGGAGTTATTGGAGCATTCCACCCTTGCGGGCGTAATGGGTATCGCCCATACCCGCTGGGCCACCCATGGCATGCCGGCCGAGCGCAACGCCCATCCTCACATGAGCGGGGAGCGGGTGGCGGTGGTGCACAACGGCATCATAGAAAATCATGCCGAGCTGCGCAGTGATCTTGAGGCCAGGGGCTTTAAATTTACCTCCGACACAGATACCGAAGTTATTGCCCATCTCATGGCCAGCATGCTGGATCAGGGAATGGACCTGTTGGCGGCAGTGCGGGCAACCGCCAAGCGCCTGGTTGGGGCCTACGCCCTGGCGGTAATGAGCCCGGATGATAGTGAACGCTTGGTGGTGGCCCGCGCCGGTAGTCCGCTGGTGGTTGGGGTGTCAGACAGCGGCAACTATGTGGCCTCGGATGTGTTTGCCCTGTTACCGGTGACCAGACAGTTCCTGTTTCTGGATGAGGGGGATGTGGCTGAAATCCGTCGTGACGGCGTAACCGTGTACGACAGCAACCAGAACCAGGTGGAGCGCCCGCTGCGGGAGTCCAGCCTCACCGCATCCAATGCCGAGAAGGGTCCCTATCGTCACTACATGCTGAAGGAGATTTTCGAGCAGCCGGCGGTGATCGCCGAAACCCTGGAGGGGCGGGTCCATCAGGGACGTCTGCTGGAGGAGAGCTTCGGTCATGAGGCCAAGACCTTGCTGGACCAGGTGCAGGCGGTGCAGATTATCGCCTGTGGCACCAGTTATCATGCCGGTTGCGTGGCGCGTTACTGGCTGGAAGAGATCGGCGTCCCCTGCAATGTGGAGGTGGCCAGCGAGTTCCGCTACCGTAAGACCGTGGTGCCAGATAACAGCCTGTTTCTGACCATATCCCAGTCCGGTGAGACCGCTGATACCCTGGCCGCCCTGCGTGGCGCAAGGCAGTCGGGCTACCTGGGCAGCCTCTGTGTATGCAATGTGCCTGAGAGTTCACTGGTGCGGGAGTCCGATGTGGCCCTCATGACCCGGGCCGGCCCCGAGATCGGGGTGGCCTCCACCAAGGCCTTCACCACCCAGCTGGTAGCGTTGCGTCTGCTGGTGCTGGCGCTGGCCAAACGCCGGGGCATGACGCCTGAGCGAGAGAAGAAGTTGGTGGATGAACTGCACGCCCTGCCGCGTCAGGTGGAGGTGGTGCTGAAGATGAGCGATGACATCAAGCAAATGGCCGAGGCGTTTGCCGACAAGCAGAACGCCCTGTTTCTGGGGCGTGGTACCTTCTTTCCGGTGGCGCTGGAGGGGGCGCTCAAGCTTAAGGAGATCTCCTATATCCACGCCGAAGCCTATCCGGCGGGAGAGCTGAAACATGGTCCGCTGGCCCTGGTGGATGCATCTATGCCGGTGGTGTGTGCCCTGCCGGATGACCCACTGCTGGAGAAGGTACTCTCCAATCTACAAGAGGTGCGGGCGCGGGGTGGAGAGCTGTTTCTGTTCAGTGATCAGAATATCTCCATTGATCTGGATAACTACCAGAACCTCACACTTTCGGATATTTGTCCCACCACGGCGCCCATTGTTTACAGCATACCGCTTCAACTACTGGCCTATCATGTGGCAGTATTGAAGGGTACAGATGTGGATCAGCCGCGCAATCTGGCAAAATCGGTTACGGTTGAATAGAGAGGAGCTGCATAATTGGCCATTCAAAACTCAGTGCAAACCACCTCTAAAAAAGAACGGAACCATCCGCAGGTTGAGGCCAACATGATGAGAACTGTCAGCGGTAAATTCATCCGGGCGATATTGACGGTTGCCCTTATCCCCCTTATGGCTGCCGGCTGCGCCACCTCCATGCCTCCACCGGAAAATGTGGAGAACGTCTGCTCCATATTCCAGGAGAAGGAAGGTTGGTATCAGGCTGCTTTGGATTCAGAAAAGAAGTGGGGCGCGCCACCCCACATCCTGATGGCTATAGTCCGGTATGAGTCCAGATTTGTCGATAACGCCAGGCCACCCAGAAAAACATTTCTTGGGATTATTCCACTGGCCAGGCCGACCACGGCATACGGCTACTGCCAAGCGGTTAATGGCACCTGGGAGACCTATCTGGACGAGACCGGCAATCAAAGTGCGGAGCGGGTGAATTTCCGTGATGCCATCGATTTTGTTGGCTGGTATACCAATGTAAGCTTTGAAAAACTTGGTATCTCCAAGTGGGATGGTTACAACCAGTATCTGGCCTATCATGAGGGGCATGTGGGTTTTGGCCGGCAGAGTTATTTGAAGAAGGGTTGGCTGATGCGGGTGGCGAAAAAGCTCCAGTCCACATCAGAGGTCTATGCCGCTCAGTTGGATGGTTGTCGGGAGCAGTTGGAGATGCAGCAGGCCAAGACCAAGACAACGGCAGAAGTAACGGATAACTTTTGGGACTGATTTATCGCATACCCAGGCGCTGGTTGCATCAGTATGGGTTGTAAGCCGTGTTTGTGAATTAAGGTTGAAGAGATGAACGAAAAACAGGCCGCAAGATTTCAGCAATTCTCTGAGAACTGCCCAGATTGTGGTGGCACCGGGGAGTTTGAGCGCTTCTACGGTGGTGGGGTGTATCCCTCCTCCATCGATTGCGAAAAATGTTTTGGCAAGGGCCGACTTGGCAACTGTGCCGACTGTGCCGGAACCGGTGTTATCAAGAGACCGGGAGTACCCTTCACCGAAGAGCCGTGTCAGGTGTGTCATGGTATTGGTACTGTGGGGGATTGTCCCGACTGTAAAGGTACGGGAGCACTCTGGGGCGAGGCCGGTAAGGAGTGTCCCAGCTGTGATGGCTATGGTTTTAAGTTGAGTTAAGCGTAAGCCCTACTCTGTTCCACATTTACAGCGGTCCCCTCGGGGACCGTTTTTTGTTGTGCACAGCACTTAGAAATTCCTGACGAAATGGTAGTAAACACATGGTCAGCACGGGTATTGACGGTCGTCAATGACCGGAAAAAACCCCCTATGCTATTGTCTACTCCGTTACTGGGTTATTCCAGATTAAGCTAGCCATATCCCCCTGCTGGGGGGAAACCACAGGTTCAGGAAATGACGACACAAGCAGCCAAGATTGCACATAGCGGGGTATCGGCCGAGGAGCTGAGACAACTCCGTATCAGAGTGAGTGATGAACTTGGCGGCAACAGTGAGTTTTCAGAAGACGCCAACCTGGATGAAATTCTCAATGTCTATCTGCAGTTTCTACAGTCTCAGCTGTTGGGCAGTAGTGAGTGTATGGATATTGGTAAGATTCGAGAGATGTTGCTTGAGATAACAGATCTGGTCCGGGCCGGAAAGGTCAAAGATAGAGGCGAGGAGTTTGGACGCTTCTTTGATGGGCTGGCGAATATCTATAGTTTTGACACTATGCAGAGTGGTGGTGATGGTTTCCAGCACTCGGTTGGAGATTATGCTGAGCTTCTTGAATCTGTCAGCAGTGAGTTTCCTGCATACAATTACGATACTGCGCTCCAGCAGGTGTTCCTGTACATGAACCGGATGTTTGAGCATCAGCAGAATGGTTGGGTAGAGGTGCTGGAAACCATCGCCGCTATGCCAGAGAGCATCGGCATGGTGCATATTCTGAAGCAAGAGTGTTTCCCTGAGATCATGGAGTGGGTTGAAGGCGGAGTGCATAATCTATTTCAGATCCATGGAGATCTCAGCGCCATGACGCGCAAACTGGAGATGCGGGAGCGGTTGGTGGAACAGCAGATGGCGCGGTTTCGGAGCGCCTATCTGACCCGGCAGGTGGCGGAGAATCTGGTCGATGTTAAGCAGGGCAAGAAGGCCAGGGCCATGGCGCTCCTGCGCCGCAAGCTGGTGGACATACAGCATGAGGTGGCAGAGAAAAGAGGCCTGATCAAGCTGGTGGAGTCAAATATCCAGGAGTTCCAGGATCTTATGGCCACGGCCAGACGCGCATTTTTCATCCGCCTGGTTCCATAACCCACCAACAACTAGTCAAATATCTGTCCCACGCCCATATCAACCATGCCTACTTTGATTTCACCGATTCATAGGCCTTAGCGGCCTCTTCCTTGGTGGTATCGTAGATATTGCCCGCTGCCTTCTTGGTGGCTTGCCAAACCGTTGAGGATTTTTCCTTAGTGGCATCGTAGACATCACCGGCGGTTTTTTTAGTCGCTGTGGTGGCCTTGCCTGCGGCCTTTTTAGAGGCGTCCCAAGCAGTTTCCCCCAGCTTTTTGGTTTGATCTACCCACTTAGTGGCCTCATTGGCCATGTTGCTCTCTGCTGTTTTCGCCGGGGGGTTGGACGGCTGCACTGTGGGGGCGATAGTGCCGTTGCTGTCACCTGCATTAACTACGGGCCCTGCCTGTTGTATGGTCTGAGGGGCACTCATTCCCTCATCAGCGGCCAGGTTGTTGCCGACTGTAAGTAGTATAAGCGCGCTTGCCGCTAATATCATTTTGTTCATGTGGCGCTCCTGGTTGTTACCGGTTGTATATAGCGATGGTAGCACAGCATGAAGGGGTTGGTTACGGGTGCGCTAGTTGCGCGGGCATTGCTGTCGTTTTTTAACTCCCTGCCCTGATAGAATGGCTCACTAGCATGATATTTGTGATTTACCTTAGACGGAGTTAGCTATGCTCGACTCACATGAAGATCAACTCGATGCTCAAGAATTAAAAATGCGTGGTGATCAGTATCGTGATACGGGTGAGTGGGAACAGGCTATTGCGCTTTATAGTGCGGCGGTTGAGCATCAGCGGGATTTTTGGCAGGCACATGCAAATCTTGCCATAGCGTTTGGTGAGACAAATAACTATGCCTCTGCTGTCAGCCATGCTGAGGAGGCGATTTTACATGGTCCCCCGATAGCAGAGCTACATGCTAATCTGGGTGAGATGTTACGCAGGTCTGAGGCATATCCCGAAGCGAAATTGGCCTACAACAAGGCAATCGAGATGAATCCCAGGCTGGTTTCGGCCTACTATAATCTTGGACAGCTATATTGCCTGACAAATGAATACCGGTCGGCCATGGATGTACTTGGTAAGGCGATAGAATTACATGGTAAGAATGCTACTTTTTACAATCAGCTTGGCGTTGCCCAGCGGAATCTGCAGCAGTTTGACCAGGCAATTGCGTCATTTAATCAAGCTCTAAGGCTTGATTCTGCAAGTGTAGAAGCACTCTGCAATCTGGCTACGGTAATGAAAGATCAGGGTCGTTTTAATGAGTCGATCTTATTGTTCAAGGATGTGTTGGCTCTGGACCCAGAACATATCTATGCGCACAATAATCTCTGTGATGCGCTACTGTTACAGGGGAATTTTAAGGAAGGATGGAGTGAATATGAGTGGCGTTGGCGAGCAGGCGCCAGGCGACCAAAGGATGCGCTACCGCAACCATATTGGGCTGGTAATTCACTGATTGGCAAAACACTATTCATATTTGCGGAACAGGGAATAGGTGATGAGATTATGTTTTCCTCATGCATTCCTGATCTATTGAAGATGGAGCATGGTCAATATATCGTGGAATGTGACTCGCGTCTGGTGCCGCTGTTTCAACGCTCGTTCCCTGGTATCGAGGTACATAAAACAGAACCTAAAGGGGATTTAAATTGGTTGCGGGATTACCCGGATTTGGATTATCAGTTGCCCATGGGAGATCTGCTCTGCCATCTACGGGACAGTTTTACATCCTTCCCGAGACATAGTTCTTATCTTGTGCCAAGGGAGGATTTGGTCGAGGTATGGCGTGAGCGGTACCGGCAGCTTGGAGCAGGGCCAAAAATAGGGATATCCTGGCGAGGTGGAGCCAAGTTTAATACTATCAATAAGCGCTCTATCCCCTTAATTCGCTGGCTTTCACTGCTTGATTGCGGAGCACATTTTATCAATCTTCAGTATGGTGACAGTAGTGAAGAGTTGTCACAGTTAGAGCAAGAAACGGCGGTGTGTATACATGACTGGGATGATGCCGATCCGTTGCATGATCTTGATAATTTTGCTGCCCAGATTGCTGCTCTGGACCTGGTGATTTCAATAGATAACTCGACTGTTCATATGGCCGGCGCCTTGGGAAAAGAGACATGGGTACTGCTGCCAGCGGTTCCAGATTGGCGCTGGTTTACAGATAGAGATGATACTCCCTGGTACCAAAGCCTAAGGCTGTTCAGACAAGGAGACGTAGGTGACTGGGAAGAGGTTTTGGTCAATATTCGTGAGGCTTTGCGAATATGGTGTGCAAAGAGTCATGTAAGTAACACTATCACGCCCTGAGTCGGTCACTGTGCGCCATGGAGACTGAAACGAAGGTGCGTAAACCTCGGTAGCTGGTACGCCAGATGGTCTTTCATGGGGCCAAAGATTCCCCCGCTTTCATTGTGTGGCTATCTGCCATTTTCCCTGGCTTTAATCAGAGCCTCCCTAAGTTCAGAGGAAAGCATAAAAATCACCTGTTTGCCGTTGGCCCCATTGCGGGCCATGGCCGAATAGTCACTTATTGTTCTTATGCGGCGAGCAACTCAATAGGTCAGGTCGTGCGTCGTGCCCATATGCCAGTCGTCATTTATATCCATGCACTGATAGAATGGGTCGATGGATGTTTCGCATATTTTAGATGATCTGAATGAGGCCCAGCGTGAGGCGGTTTCGGCTCCTGCCGGAAGTACTCTGGTGCTGGCGGGGGCCGGTTCCGGTAAGACCCGGGTGCTGGTGCACCGTATCGCCTGGCTTACCGGGGTGATGGGAGCCACCCCCTGGAGTGTGCTGGCGGTGACCTTCACCAACAAGGCGGCGCGCGAGATGCGGCATCGCATCGAACACCTGCTGGGGCAACCGGTGGGTGGGATGTGGGTGGGGACCTTTCACGGCCTGGCCCACAGATTACTGCGGGCCCACTGGCAGGAGGCCGGCCTGCCCAAGGCATTTCAGATCCTGGATTCCGATGACCAGCACCGGCTGATCAAACGTATCATCCGTGAGATGAATCTAGACGATTCCAAATGGCCGCCGCGTCAGGCCCAGTGGTTTATAAATGCCCAAAAGGACGAGGGGCGCCGGGCCCAGCATCTGGACGATGGGGACGATCATTACCAGCGCCAGATGATAGCCATCTACCGCGCCTATCAGGAGGCGTGCGAGCGCTCCGGTGCAGTGGATTTTGCCGAACTGCTGCTGCGGGCCCACGAGCTGCTAAGGGATCGGAGCGATATCCTGCACCACTACCGGGAGCGTTTTGCCCATATCCTGGTGGATGAGTTTCAGGACACCAACTCCATCCAGTATGCCTGGCTGCGGCTGTTGTCCGGCGAGCGCAACAACCTGTTTGTGGTGGGTGATGATGATCAGTCCATCTATGGCTGGCGCGGGGCCAAGGTGGAGAACATTCGCCACTTCCAACGGGATTTTCCCAAGACCGCCATGGTGCGGCTGGAGCAGAATTACCGTTCCACCGCCAATATCCTGCAGGCGTCCAATGCCGTTATCTCCAATAATCCATCGCGGCTGGGCAAGAACCTCTGGACCGAAGATAAAGATGGCGATCCGGTGCGGGTGTATGCCGCCTTCAACGAGGTGGATGAGGCGCGTTTTGTAATCGGCCGTATTAGTGAGGCCATAGACAGCGGCCACAGACGCACTGATATCGCCATCCTGTATCGCACCTCGGCCCAGTCGCGCCTGTTTGAGGAGGCCCTGTTGCAGGCAGCAATCCCCTATCGGGTGTATGGCGGGCTGCGCTTTTTTGAGCGGGCCGAGATCAAGGACGCCATGGCCTACATGCGGCTGATCTCCAACCGGGACAGTGACCCCGCCTTTGAGCGCGCGGTGAACCAACCGCCTCGTGGTATCGGCCCCCGGACCCTGGATGCGGTGCGCGCCCATGCGCGGGATTTTGGCTGTTCGCTATGGCAGGCCATGGAGGCGTTGCTGCAGGGTGGCGGCATGGCGGCGCGGGCGGCCAATGCCCTGAAGGGATTTGTGGAGGTGATCGAGGAGTTGACGCTGGAGACCGCCGATATGCAGCTGGCGGACCTGACGGCCCAGGCACTCAACCGCAGCCGGCTGTCCGAGCACTTCAAGAAGTCGCGGGACGGCAAGGGTCAGGACCGGATCGAAAACCTGGAGGAGTTGCTGAATGCTGCGCGCCAGTTTGATGTCATCTCCATGGAGCTGGATCAGGTGGACACCATGGTGGATGGGCCTGATGCTCTGGAAGAGATGAGCGAACTGGATGCCTTTCTGTCCCATGCCGCCCTGGAGGCGGGTGATACCCAGGCCGGAGAGCATGAGGAGAGCGTGCAATTGATGACCCTGCATTCGGCCAAGGGTCTGGAGTTTCCGCTGATCTTCATTGGCGGTATGGAAGAGGGGCTGTTTCCCCATAGTATGTCCAGTGATGACCCCGAGCGCCTGGAAGAGGAGCGCAGGCTCTGCTACGTGGGTATGACCCGGGCCATGGAACAGCTCTATCTTTGTCATGCCGAGAGTCGACGCCTGCATGGCTCCGACAGCTATCCCATGCCGTCGCGTTTTCTGCGCGAGATACCGCCGGACCTGGTGGAGGAGATTCGCGCCCGCCCGGATATCTCCCGGCCGGTGGTAACTGCTGCCGGGAGTTTTAATATGGCAGAGGAGACCACCGGATTCCGCCTGGGCCAGCGCGTGGTCCATCCCAAGTTTGGTGAAGGTGTGGTGCTGAATGCTGAGGGCCAGGGCAGCAGCGCCCGGGTGCAAGTCAACTTTGAAGTGGCTGGGGCCAAGTGGCTGGTGGTGGCCTATGCCAATCTCCAGGCGGTCTAGCTGAGTACGCTGGTGAGCGGATTTTCAGAGACACTGCCACTGGCACTCTATGTCCATATCCCCTGGTGTCTGCAGAAGTGTCCCTACTGTGATTTCAACTCCCATGCAGTCATTGGTGGAGTGGATGAGTCGGCCTATGTGACGACCCTGCTCCGGGATCTGGAGCGAGAGCTATCCATGGTCGCAGATAGGGAGCTGATCTCTATCTTCATAGGGGGTGGTACCCCCAGCCTGTTCTCCGGGACGGCCATTGCCAAATTACTGAGTGGCGTCCGCTCCAGGGTGAGCTGTGCGGTGGATATGGAGGTTACACTGGAGGCTAACCCCGGCGCGGTAGACCAGGGACATTTTCAGGCCTATCGGGATGCCGGGGTAAATCGTCTCTCCATCGGGGTGCAGAGCTTTGACCCGGATGCCTTGCAGAGGCTGGGTCGCATCCATGGACCGGATGAGGCCATGGCCGCAGTAGATCTTGTGCGCAGGGCCGGGTTTGAGAATCTCAACCTTGATCTCATGTATGGCCTGCCCGGTCAGACCGCGGATGTCGCACAACAGGATTTGACCAGGGCCGTCGCCCTCCAGCCTGAGCATCTCTCCTATTACCAACTCACCATTGAGCCCAACACCCAGTTCCACAGTGCCCCCCCTACCCTGCCGGGAGATGAGCGTCTGTGGCAGATAGAGTCTGAGGGGCATGCGCTCCTTCAGGCTTCGGGCTACCGGCAATATGAGGTGTCGGCCTTTGCCCGTCCCGGCCTTGAGTGTCGGCACAACCGCAACTACTGGGAGTTTGGTGACTACCTGGGTATAGGCGCCGGGGCCCATGGGAAGATCACCGATGTGGCTACGGGGGTGGTGTATCGCACTAACAAGCCCAGAAGCCCGGAAAACTATGTTCAGGTGGTGAGTGGGACTCAATCATCTCAGGTTCGCCGACCACTAGACGCACAGGATCTGGTGCTAGAGTTCATGCTAAATGCGCTGCGATTGAATCAAGGTTTCCCCCTGGAGCTATTTACTCAACGCACCGGCCTCCCCCTGGGGCATATTCAGCCGGAGTTGGATCTGGCCGTGGATAGAGCCCTTCTGGAGGTAGATGAAAATTCAGTGCGACCTACGGTCGTGGGAATGCGTTTCCTTAATGAGTTGTTGTCCATCTTTATGTCAGGGGAGTGACCAGGATGAAGGTGGCCACCATAGGCCCAGGAATTATTTGCATAATCATGAAGTTGTATTATCTATTTACTACTTAATGCGGCTGTTGTGTGGGGGTGATCTAAGCATTGAATCTCGCCCTTAAATATTTTCCGTAACTTGCCGATAAAATTGGGTAGCTACAGGGAGGCGCTGAATCTATTCAGCATGGATCTGCTAGAGTACAGAGAATGGATAGATAGATTCTGGCTTTCCTGTGCTCCAAGCAGTTGTAGTGCCAGGAAATAGCGGCTACAGATGGTGTAACGGGAATCTCAGGATTCGTTAGTAATTCACCGTCAACAATCCAGCCATTAAGGACGGATCAGAATATGAAAATTGAACAAAATTGCTGGAGAGAGGATCACGGTTGGAGGTCCCAGCTTAAGCCAAAGCCTGAGGTGCAGCTTGTTCTCGGCTTTGGCGCTAGAAGTATTCTTGAAGATCCTGACTGTTACCAGGAGCTGAAAAAGGTGTTCCCCTCGGCACAGATCGCCTGTTGCTCAACTGCAGGCGAGATACAGGGAGAGCGGGTGCTGGAGGATACTTTTTGCATTACCGCCATTACGTTTGAAAATGTTCGGGTTGCATCCGCAGGGATACAGATATCTGATGCTGGTGAGAGTTTTACTGCTGGACGCTCCCTGGGTGAGCAATTGGCCGCCGATGACCTGACCTATGTGCTGGTCCTGTCTGATGGCCTGAATGTGAATGGCAGTGATCTGGCAAGTGGCCTGGCTGAGAAGCTACCAGAAGAGGTGATAGCCACTGGTGGATTGTCTGGGGATGCGGACGCCTTTAGTAAAACAGTGGTGGGGCTTAATAGCGTTGCACAGAGCAATCTGGTGGTGGCGATTGGTTTTTATGGTGGGCAGCTGAAGGTGGCTCATGGTTCTCTCGGGGGTTGGGACCCGTTTGGTCCTGATCGTCTGGTAACCAAATCATCCGGCAATGTGTTGTATGAACTGGATGGTCAGTCCGCCCTGTCGCTATACCAGGAGTATCTGGGTGACTACGCCGCCGAGCTGCCGGCGAGTGGCCTGCTGTTTCCCCTGTTGGTACATGGTGAGGGTGAGGGTGGTGGTGTGGTGAGGACTATTCTTGGGATCGACCAGGAGAGCAACAGTCTGATCTTTGCTGGCGATGTACCTGAGGGTAGCTATGCTCGATTGATGAAAGCCAATTTTGACCGCCTGGTGGACGGTGCAACCGGAGCCGCTGTAAAGGCCACGGCTATGTTTGCCCAATCTGAGTTGGCAATTTTAATCAGCTGTGTCGGGCGCAAACTGGTGCTGCAACAACGCATTGAAGAGGAGGTTGAGGCGGTCCAGGAGGTACTCGGTCAAGATACCGTGCTGACGGGATTTTACTCTTATGGTGAACTATCACCTCTGACCCCTAGCGGTAGTTGTGAACTGCATAATCAGACCATGACCATCACCACACTGTACGAGAGCTGAATATGCACAAACTCCTCGCCAGGCAACTGGCGCATCAGGACATAGATCAAGAGGGTCTGTCACTACAATATCAGGAACTGCTCCAGGTGGTCGATGCCGCATACCGGCAGGCTGATCACGATCGTAAGCTTATGGAACACTCGCTGGAGTGCACCTCCAAGGAGCTGGTAACGCAGAACCAGCGTCTTCAACTGGAGTTGGAAAGCCGCAAGGAGACAGAGTTGGCGCTGCGTCAGAGTGAGGAGCGCTATTTTCTTGCGGTAGAAGGCTCCAATGTAGGGATCTGGGATTGGGATGTTATTACAGGCGTAGTCTACTACTCGCCAGCGGTACTCAAGATCGTGGGCCGCACCGATTATGCCGGCTTCAACACCACTGAGAGTTGGTTTAAGTATGTGGTGCGCGAAGATCAGCAAGGCCTGCGCCAAGCCATCAAGACCCACCTGTTGGGCAAGACATCGCATCTGGAATTTGAGTACCAGATCCGGCGTCATAATGGAGAGCTGCGCTGGGTGGTTACGCGTGGCCTAGTGCTGCACAATGAATCGGGCCGGGCCTATCGCTTCGCCGGTTCCATTGAAGACATTACCGACCGCAAACAGGCAGAGGATCAGATTCGCTTTGATGCCATTCATGATGCGCTGACCGGGCTGCCCAACAGGGCGCTGCTACTGGATCGAATTCAACACCAGATTGAGAATATCCAGCGCCATCCTCAGGCGCGCTTTGCCATCCTGTTTCTGGATATAGATCGTTTCAAGCTGATCAATGACAGCTTTGGTCACTTGGCTGGTGACCAGTTGCTGATAGAGATATCCCGGCGTCTCAAGACATGCATCAAGGTGTCAGACACGCTTGCCAGGTTGGGTGGAGATGAGTTTGTCATCTTGCTGGAAGAGGTCTTGGATGAGTCAGGGGCAGAGCAGGTAGCCGAACGGCTACTGAAACAACTTAAACAGCCATTTTTTCTTGAGGGGCATGAAATATACACCTCCTCAAGCATCGGTGTAGTCCTTAATCGTGAGCATCACCGTAAGGCGGATGATCTGCTAAGGGATGCCGATACAGCAATGTATCGGGCCAAGGTGGAGGGCAAGGACTGCTATAAGCTATTTGATTGCAGAATGCATGAACATGCTGCTACCCGGCTACATCTTGAGGCGGGGCTACGTAAGGCATTTGAGGCCCATGAGTTTGAAATCTACTACCAGCCATTCTTTGGTTTGGGACGAGAACGGCTGGCTGGATTTGAGGCCCTGATCCGTTGGCTGCACCCACAAAAAGGTTTGCTGTTACCTGGCGAGTTCATGGGGGTTGCCGAAGAGATCGGGCTGATAGCAGATTTGGATCGCTGGGTAATTAAACAGGCCTGCCACCAATTGCAGGAGTGGAACAGCCGTTTCCCCCAGGTGGATCCGCTACGCATTAATATAAATATCTCTGCACGGCTGTTTGACCAGCATGACTTGCCGGAATACCTGGCTTCACTGTTGGCGGAAACCGGGCTAGATCCCTCCCTGTTGCAATTGGAGATTACCGAGAGCTGTCTCATCCTGGAGAGTAACAACCGGGCCATAACCCAGCTGTTCCAGCTTAAGTCACTCGGGGTCCAACTCTATCTGGACGATTTTGGTACTGGGTATGCGTCCCTCAGCTACCTGCACCGGTTGCCCTTTGACGGGCTGAAGATTGATCGCTCCTTTATTGCCAATATTGGTAACAGCAGCAGGGATAAGTCCTTTGTTAAGGTGATCTTTGATCTGGCAAAAAGTCTGGATCTAAGGCCAATTGCCGAGGGCATTGAGACACAGGAGCAGCTGCAAAGCGTACGCAGTCTCGCAAGCTGCTATGGTCAGGGGTTTCTGCTATCCAGACCCATGAGTAAAATAGCTGCCAATAGTTTTGTTTCGGAGTACCAGCCCGGCGTGTTTAGTCAAAAGGCCTCATGAAGTGATGGGGTCAATCAGGTATTGAAGCGCACAAATTAGTACCCGGCTGGGGTCTATAGTGATGGATGACTATAAATAAAATAGCAACCAACCCAGATGCAAACACCCGTTATAGATAGGCTAACCGCACACCTCAGGCAGGAGGGGTTGCCCCTGTCTCTGCTGGTTCTGCTGGAGCGGTTGTATCTCCCGCTGGCAGAGCATATCGCGGGACTGCATCGATCGACCCATCCACTGTTGTTGGGAATCAACGGAGCCCAGGGCTCGGGCAAATCCACCCTGGCCGGGATCATCTGTCTGTTACTGCAAGAGCAGCATGGCCTGCACTGCGCCAGCCTGAGTCTGGATGATCTCTACCTGACCAAGGCTGAGCGCCAATCCATGGCAGAAAAAATTCACCCCCTGTTTATCACCCGAGGAGTTCCTGGAACCCATGATATAGCCCTGGGCAACCGTATCTTTGATCAGGTGCTGGCAGGTCAGCCGGTGGTTCTGCCCCGTTTTGACAAACTTGCAGATGATCGGGCAGGCAAACAGCAGTGGCCTGAATATGCACCCCTGGATGTACTATTGCTGGAGGGGTGGTGTGTTGGCTGTCAGCCCCAGAGCGATACCGTAGAACCGAGCAACCGTCTGGAGCGGGAAGAGGACCCGGAGGGTAGCTGGCGCAGCTACGTCAACACCTGCCTGCAACAGGAGTACGCAAACTTTTTCTCCCGCCTGCACACCCTGTTGATGCTGGCGGTTCCCTGCATGGAAAAGGTGTACGAGTGGCGGGAGCTGCAAGAGCAGAGAATGGGGCAGAAGATGGGTAGTCGGGGCATGGATGCAGAACAGGTGCAGCGCTTCATCATGCACTATGAACGACTAACCAGGTGGATGTTGCAAGAGATGCCGCAGCGGGCGGATATTCTGGTGCCGATTGGGAAGGATCATGCCCCGAAAGAGTGTATTCTCCGTAATTGTCTATAGAGGACAAAGTCAGAGTGACAAGAGACACCTTGTGTAAAGCGGTGACTTACGCCATTTGTGATATTAACGGCACTAAGAGATCAAATTAAAGAGATCAGGTTCTGGGGCCGCATAATGCTAAACAGGCACTAACCTGGCGCTATTCTGGCCTGTTTCTACTTCCATATATAACCTGGCACACCTGCTTTCGCAGCAGCTTATTTGATGTGATTGTGTCATGTTCGTTGTAATATTAGGTTCAAGGAGAAGGGTGCAATGGGAAATATGGCTAACAGGGCCATGTTAGGCAGTAAATGACAGGTTTTGGCCCGCCGATGAGTCAAAGGACCATATCAGTTTAAAACTAATTCCTTTTCCTTGGTTTGTAATCATGCCGCATAAAATTGAACCAGCTGTTAATTCATTAGAAATGCATTGGCCAATTGTATTGGCCGGAGCAGCCATTGGTTTTATCTTGAGTTGGCTGGCTTTAACTGGTGACCAGCAGGGTATGGTTAATATTTTCTACCTGCTGCTTATCTATCTGATTATTCCAGTAGTAGGTGTATTTGCATCACTTGGAAGTCTGTTTTTTGGCAATGGTATTAATCTGGCCAGGTTATTAACAGCAATACCCCTGTTTTCGGCTAGAAACAGAGCATTTATCAGAAAAATTCATCAGCTAAATTTGGATAAGTACTGGTTCTTATACCAATCTCAAGCAGCGGCCATGGCTTTTTCTGTAGCTAGTTTAGTGGTCTTTTTTACCTTACTGCTGTTTACAGATTTGAACTTTGTCTGGCGTAGCACTATTTTAGAACCCAGTGATGTGTTTCCGTGGCTGGAAGTGGTTGCATTAGCGTGGCGCTTCTGGGGCTGACAGCCAACACAC
>CAZVME010000015.1:21112-53149 GCA_964628835.1 uncultured Gammaproteobacteria bacterium
ATATCAATATTGGAATTAACCCGCGACTTCAGAACCGTTTCAAATGAAGCAGGAGTTGCTGGTTATGGGGCTTGGTGGCCATTTATTTTGGCCACACAGCTCTGCTACAGTATTATTCTTCGTGTGCTGCTTATGTTGATAACTCGTTACAGATATATCAGCTTGGCCGGTTCTGATATTGAGCAGGAGCTTAGAAACCAGATAGAAATCAATCAGCCAATTGCAGAAGAAATCCTTGAAACATCCCCAATAGTTGATGCTATCTCCAGACCAAAGTTTATCAATAACTGGGATTCGATCCCTATGGAAATATTGGGGTTAGTGCCGCGAATCAATGCAACAAATGAAAATACCCATGAAGACATCAGGGAACAATCTAGTGAAGACCAATTGCTGGTTGTTAAGGCATGGGAGCCGCCACTTGGTGAATTAGAGGATTTTTTGGAAGATGGTAAGGGTTATCTACTGCCACTTGACTGGGATGATTCAGGTTTGTGTAAGCTACGAACCAATCATTTTCATGAATGGCAACGGCTGATCAATAAGTTTCCTGATTGGCAGCTATATATTCCTGAGGAATACATACCAGATGAGTGTTGATCTGCCAAAATTTGCAGTTGTTGGACATCCTAATAAAGGTAAATCATCAATTGTATCTACACTGTCACACGATGATTCAATTCAGATCTCCAGTCGCAGTGGAACTACAACAAAAACCTCTGGGTTTCTGGTTAAAACACAACGCTCTGGTTATGAATTAATAGATACACCAGGGTTTCAGCGCCCACACAAGGTTCTTGCATGGTTAAAGTCAAAGGCCTTTGGTGCCGAGCAACGGTCAAAAGCCGTTGCAGATTTTGTTGCTGATATTGAATGTCGGCAGAGATTCCCTGATGAGGTTGAGTTGCTAACGCCACTGGTTGCTGGAGCTGCTATTTTATATGTTGTGGACGGTTCCAGACCTTATGGAAATGAGTATGAAGCAGAAATGGAGATCCTGCGCTGGAGCGGCCAACCAAGCATGGCCTTAATCAATCCCATCGAAAGCAGTGATTACGTAGAGCCGTGGCGCAATGCCCTGGACCAGTATTTTAAAATCGTTAGGGAATTTAACCCTATGGCGGCAGAGTTTGAGAAGCAAATCGAGTTGCTACAGGCTTTTGCACATTTAAAACCTGCCTGGTCGAAGCAACTGTCAACCGTCACAGATGACTTAAGAGATATTAGGCGGCAGCAGCGGAATACCAGTGCAATCATTCTCGCTAGACTTATTGATGATTTATGTTTTTACAAGGTAAGCCAAAAAGTTCTGAATGAGGAGCAGGCAACGACTGTCCAGCCGCTACTTCAAAATAAATATCATGCATGGATGAAACAACGTGAACTAGAGGCATTGCAGGAGCTTTTTGCTAACTACAAACATTTTCAAACAAATCTGTCCATTGATGAGATAGATTTGCCACCTGATTTATTTGATTGTGAACAGTGGTTTGCCTGGGGCCTTTCAAAAATGCAACTGACCACGGTGGCAACAATTACTGGAGCCGCAGCTGGTGCTGGAATTGATGTTGCATTTTTCGGGCACAGCCTGTTGTTAGGCACCGTGGGGGGAGGTGTGGTGGGGTTGGCCAGCGCCTGGCTTGGTGCGAATCAATTGGTTACTGCTAAGGTAAAAGGTTTGCCGCTTGGTGGATACGAGGCCAGTTTTGGGCCAATAAAAAACAGAAATTTCCCCTATGTTGTGATCGGTCGCTTCATCTATATTCATCAACAGATCAGCCAACGAAATCATGCGCTAAGGGGACAAATCAAAACAGAGTCCAGCGATCTGCAGCATATGATATCTGGTCTTGAAAAATCATCACAAAAAAGATTGCATCAGGCTTGTGGGAAATTGGCAAATCAAAAATCCGTTGATGTTGATAAATTGACAGAAACTTTATCTCTATTGTTATGACGCTAAACAGAACCCGGCGTAGACTGAGGCCTGCTATTGCCGTTTTTAATCCAGCCAGAAATTATTGTCACCACGTAAATTAAAGCTTGATCAAGGGCAAGTTAAATGATCTCCTGCCACCAACACGATTATGTAGAAATTGCCTGCATGTATAGGTTCTCAATCAGGCGGTATTGAAAACCGGCCTGGTAATCGAGGGAACTGCTTGTGATGCTGCTCTGTACACCCTAGTCCGCTTATAGGCATCCATGTTACCTACGAATAAGAAATGAAACTCATGCAAGGAAGTACCATTAAAAATATATTAATCCAGGCCATGATGCCTTCTAGATTTTATGTAATGTTAAAAAAGCTTGGTAAGCGAATTGTAGATGAGGGGGGCGCCATACAAATTATAGAAATATGGAATGGCTGGAGTCGCAACGATCTGATTTCAAGACATTAGCAATCACTCTGGATGCCCCGCTTTGGAGTGAAGTGGTAAAGACCACCAAAAAGCTTGAGCAAGATGCGGCAAAGATATTGGATAGCATTGAGTATGACTTAGGAGGGGGTGGCGCATGTCCATTGCTCAATTTTATTACCCGATACATGGAGCCTGATTGTATTGTGGAGACTGGCGTTGCCGCTGGATTTTCTTCATATTCATTTCTTTCAGCGATAAAAGCCAATGGTAGGGGTAAACTTTACAGTAGTGATTTCCCTTATTTTCGAATCCCCAATCCGGAGAGTTATATTGGCGTTATTGTGGAGGAATCATTAAAAGATAACTGGAGCTTATGCATAGATGGTGATGAGATCTGTCTTCCGAAGATAGTGAGAAGCGTCAATAAAGTTGATATTTTTCACTACGATTCCGATAAAAGTTATTCGGGAAGAAAATTTGCTTTTTCGGTTATTAGCAAGGTATTAAGCCGTGATGGGATCATCCTGATGGATGATATACAAGACAACTCATTTTTTTATGATTATGTTGAAGATAATAATCCCGAGTCCTGGTGCGTTTTTGAGTTCCAGGGAAAATATGTCGGTATGATTGGAAAGTTAACAAGACGCTGCGCCTGACCGTGAACATCCCCCGTTTGTTTCTTGTGTCTAATCAGTGGGGGCCGGTGGATAACTTTGCTCTGCATCAGCCAGCCAAGAGGATTCCGAAAATGACCATCGTTGGTACATGTGCTCCCGTCTACAGAGTACAGGTATCGATATTTGTCAGTCGGGTTGAGAGGGTGTTGCAGCTGGGCCGCTAGTAGTTTAATCGGAGCTACTGCAGTTCAGGGTAAAGTTGGCCTTGAACTCCTGGATCTCCTGCTGAAAATCCATTTCGGTAACTGGTGCCGGCTGCTTTAGGCGCTGGTCCTGCTGCACCGGCAGCTCCCAGGGCTCGATATGCTGGTTGATGTATAGCAGTTCAGTATCTGGGAGCGCCTGAACAATACCATTGGTAATATCGCTGCTGCTCAGGTTTTTACCCACCAGGTCATAGGTGTCGGGTTGGATATCACTGTACAGCAGACCCTCCAGCAGGTTGGTGGCGGCATGCACATGGATGTAGGCGCGGCGCTGTTGGCCGGAGCCGTTTACCGTGATCTTCTGGCCGGTGGCGGCCTCCATCATGTAGCGGTTGATGCGGGCGTCGAAGCGCATGCTCTTGCTGTAGCCGTACACGTTGGCGGTGCGGATGATATAGGCCGACAGCTTGGACTGGATGCGGGCCACATGCTCTTCGCCACGCAGTTTGGAGATGCCGTAGTAGGTGACGGGGTGCGGTGTGGTGTTGGTGTTCACGGCTTTACTGGAGGTGCCATAGACCGCGGTGCTGCTGGTGTAGATCAAGCGTGATACGTTGCTCTCTTCCACCGCATATACCAGTTCGGCGGTGCCCCAGTGGTTCACCTGCTCCAGCAGATGTGGGTTGTGATCGGAGTAGGGCTTGGTGACCTTGGCGGCCAGATGGTATACCACATCTATGGAGTCCAGGGCCTTGCGCAGCTTGCGGGTGTCCAGCAGGTCGCCGTTGATGAAACGCACCTTGCCCGAGGGGAATTTCTGTACCCCGATGAACAGGTTGTGGTTGCCATGGCTCAGGTTGTCATACACCACTACCTCAGTAATATCATTGTGAGCGGCCAGCTTGTAGACCAGTTCGGTGCCCATATACCCGGCCCCGCCGGTAACCAGTACTCGCATATCTACCTCGCAACCAGATCGGTGTGCAGGCCACACTCGGTCTTCTTCATACCGAACCAGCGTCCGGATCTCTCATCACCCAGGGGATCCACCTTGCGGGTGCAGGGTTCGCAGCCAATGCTCACATAGCCTTTCTCCTCCAAGGGGTGGGCCGGTAGTTCAAACAGCTTGCGGTAGTAGAAGATCTCCTTGCTGCTCCAATCCAGCATAGGGTGATAGCGCAGGGTGTTGAAGGGGCCTTTTATCTCGCGCCCCATCTGTCTGCGGGTTGCACTCTGATCGCCCCGGATGCCGTTGATCCACACGTCGTGCGTTATCAGTACCGGCTCCAGGGGCTGGATCTTGTTCAGGTAGCAGCAGTGGTCAGGGTCGGAGGCAAAGTAGAAGGTGCCTGTGGCGTCGCACTGTAGGCTCTTGCACACCAGCGAGCGGGTGTTGATGATGTTCAGACCCAGCAGTTGACCGATCTGCTGTTTAAATTGGATGGTCTCCGGGAAGTGAAAACTGGTGTCGATGAAATAGACCGGGATATCTTGGTTCACACTTTTGACAATATGCAGCAGCGGAATGCTGTGGGTCTGGAAGGATGAGCCCACAAACAGTTTCTTGCCCGCAGCCAAATAGCCGCTGAGGGTCTCCTCTATCTCCGCCGTCTTGTGCTGGAAGTAGCCCCGGTCCATGTTGATCTCTAGGCGGCCACTGCCGGACCGGCGTAGGGTTCGATTACCTCACGCGCCACCAGCAGGTTCAGCACCTGGTCCACGCACTCATCGATGGATTTGTTGCCGGTGTCCACTGCCAGCTCTGGTGCGATCGGCTCCTCATAGTGAGATGAGATGCCGGTGAAGTGGGGGATTACTCCGGCACGGGCTTTGGCGTACAGGCCCTTAACATCCCTGGATTCGCACACATCCAGCGAGGCGTCGCAGAAGATCTCGATAAAGTCACCATGCGGGGTGACGTTACGGGCGATCTCGCGGTCATCACGAAAGGGGGAGATGAAGGCGGTGAGCACCACGGTGCCACTCTCCAGGAACAGCTTGGAGAGTTCGCCGATGCGGCGGATGTTCTCTTTGCGATCGTCATCGGAAAAGCCGAGATCGGAGCAGAGCCCGTGTCTTACATTGTCGCCATCCAGCACAAAGGTGCGGGTGCCCAGATGATAGAGTCGATCCTCCATGGCATGGGCCAGGGTGGATTTGCCGGAGCCGGAGAGACCGGTGAACCAGATAACGGTGCTCTTGTGCTGGTTCTGTTCATGCCTAAGGTCGCGGGTGATGGTGGGTTTGTGCCATACAACATTGGTGCTCTTGCTGTCGCCGCTCATGCTATTAGTCCTGTCAATTGGGGTATTGTCGTAAATAATGACAGGGATGGTAGCAGCAGTGGTATTTTTTCTGAAAGTACTTGTAGTTATATAGATATTCTGAAATCTGATATAGCATCTATAAGACAGCAGGGGATAGATCTCACCAGGTGTAGTTGGGGGCTATTTCCTCTTCTTTTTCGCTTTCTTCTTCTGGGTGCTGCTGGTGGTTTTATTGCTGGCTACAATTTTTTTGCCGCTCAGGTTTGCAGCGCATTTCTGGAAATCTGGCAGGGCCATGCGGTAGCGCACGGGGGAGATGACCACCCGCAGGTTGGATAGGGGTGGTTTCTGCTGCTGGCAGTTGAAGCTGGTCATCATGCCGGCCTCCAGCGCCTGGTATATCTTCTGTGCGGCGCTGCCCTTGGCCATGACATGTTTGGCGTCTGGAACCAGTTTGATGGTGCCCAGTTGTTGTGTGGGGATATTGTGCCGCCAGGGTGGAGGGCCAATCTCCACCTGACACCGGGATCCCAGATTGATCTCCTGCGTCACGTGCAGTTCAAAGCTGATGGGTGCCCGATAGCCCTGACGTAGCTTGGTTTCCCCAATTCCCGGGATCAGGTGCTGTAGCTCACACTGATCATCCACCTTGGTTGCCAGCCACTTGGCATCATGCAGCGGGGCCATATACACCCGGGCGGGTGTTCCTTGCGCATGGCCAGGGGTGCTGGCCAGCGCCAGGAGTGTGAGTGCAGTTATGAGATGGATGGTGGATTTCATGTTGTTTTAATATATGTGCTCCATATAGGTATGGTGTCGGCCAGATGTCGGGGGAACTTTAATAGTGATGCAGAAACCGTATTCCTGCTGCTCCCATTTGTATCTGGATCCGGTATGGTTTGGCCGCTGTAAGGGGGATTTGGGCAGAATCTTTAAATTAGCGGGAATTTCCTCTTGCGTCCCGTGGTCTATTCCAATATTATTCGCGATTCTCTCCACCAATCGTGTCGAATGGTGGTCTAAAGACAGATTTTGTAAGAGGCAATCATGAAGCCGGATATTCACCCCGAATACAAACAGATTAAAGTGATCTGCAGCTGCGGAAACGAGTTTGAGACCAGCTCAACTCTCGGCAAGGAGCTCCACGTTGAAGTCTGTTCTTCCTGCCACCCTTTCTACACTGGTAAGCAGAAGATTATGGATACCGCTGGGCGCGTTGATAAATTTCGTAAGAGATACAGCCGCTAGTCGCTGGTACCCAGGTAACATGAAAAAGGCGCCCTCGGGCGCCTTTTTTGTTGCTTGGATACTCTCCCCGGCCCTACTTGATGGCCTGTTTATACTCATCCATGAAATGGTAGAGGGAGCTGTCCAGCACCTTGATGGCGCCGTTGATCAGATGGCAGCGACCTGAGTTAGGCAGGATCTTGCACAGGTTGATCAGGGAGTCCAGATCGGCGCGGCTACCCTGACCGGTGTCGATCTTACTCAACAGCAGGGAGATGTAGTAGGTGCCGGTCTTGCAGGGTGGGCACTGGCCGCAGGAGGATGCGGCGAAGAAGTTTACGTACTCGGTGACCCGCTTCACGATACCTGTGCCTTCGGACACCACGATCATGGCCCCGGTGCCAAGGGCAGAGCGGCGTGCCGCCACGGATTCAAAATCCAGATGTACGTCCAGATGCTTGGGGGTAAGGATGGTGTTGGATGGGCCTCCGGTAAATACCGCCTTGAGATACTTGCCCTGTAGCATACCGCCGCCGTAGGTCTCGATCAGGTCCGCGAGGCGGGTGCCCATGGGTAGTTCGTAGGCCCCCGGGTAGAGCACATCTCCACTCACGCAGTAGATCTTGGTGCCGTAGGTGTCCCCTATTCCTAGATCGCGATACCATTCGGCGCCATTGCGCAGGATGTGGGATACGTTGGAGAGGGTCTCAATATTGTTCACCAGGGTGGGGCAGCCGTGTACGCCGGACTCGGCCGGGAATGGAGGCCGGCCGCGGGGGAAGGGGAATTTTCCCTCCACCGATTCGATGGCTGCGGTCTCTTCACCGCCGATGTAGTGGCCGGAACTTGCCATTACCCGGTATTGCATCTCTTCGCCTATGGTGTCGGTCACGGCTTGGTTCAGATCTGATGCCTTCCACTGCTCCACCGCCTCACGCATGCTGGTGATGGACGCCTCCTGATCCGGGTTGATATAGAACACAATGTGATTGATGGCGGTCGCCAGTGCGGCGATCACTGCGCCCTCGATTACCTGGTGCGGGGTCTCTTCCAGCAGGATGCAGTCCTTGAAGGTGCCGGGCTCATCCTCGTTGCCGTTACAGATCAGATATTTTTCCGGCCCGTGGTTGCCCACAACAAACTCCCACTTTTTGTAGGTGGGGAAGCCGCTGCCGCCAAGCCCGCGCAGGCCAGCCTCCTGGATCAGGGGAATGATTGCTGATCGGTCTTGCAGGGCAACTTTAAGACCCTCGCCTCCGCCATGTTCCAGCCAAACATCAAGGTCGGCGCCAACCCGCACTTCTTTTCGTAATAGCACCTGATTTAGTTGATCCATCTCTCTTCCTCACCGCTATGGTAAGCGGCTCAATAACGTCTAAGTCGTGGGTATCTTTTTGTTGCGGTTCTTATGCAGGCCGTCATAGTCAGAGTCGTCTTCAAATTTCGCACACTCTGGGAACAGCATTGGCCCCTTTAGCTCCATGGGCATTTTCGACATGGTCAGGTTGCGCCGCAGGGAACTCAGGTGCTCGATGGAGATCTTCTTATGCCCCGGGCGGCGGCTGTGCTCTGCAGCATGGGCGCCAGCGCGACGACCAAAGCAGATGATGTCCAGCAGGGCGTTGCCCATAATGCGGTTTCTGCCATGGATGCCGCCGCTAACCTCACCGATACAGTAGAGGCCGCGAACACTGGAGAGGCCGTTTTTGTCTATCTGTACCCCGCCATTTTGATAATGCAGGGTGGGGTAGATCAACAGCGGGGTGGCGGTCAGGTCGATATTGCACTTCTTTCCCAGTTGCAGCAGCTTGGGAAATTTCTGTGTTATCAGTCCTGGGTTTCTCAGTTCCAATCCCGGGGTATCCAGCCAAACGCCGACTGACTGGTCTACATGGATACCACGGCCCTCTGCGCACTCCCTCAGAATGGCTGAAGAGACGTGATCACGGGTCCGGAGTTCATCTACAAAACGCTTGCCATCACGGTTTAGCAGATAGGTGCCGGCCGATCTTATGCCCTCGGTGATCAGAGAGCCGGCCAAGTGATGGGGGTGCGCCAGTCCAGTGGGGTGATACTGGAATGAGTCCAGGTCCAGCATCTTGGCCCCCAGGCGGTATGCCAGTACCAAGCCATCACCGGTGGCTCCAAAATGGTTGGAGGTGGGAAAGTCGTTGAGGTGCATGCGGCCTATGCCGCCGGTGGCGATGATCACCGCATTGGCCTTGATCAGCTCAAAGGTGCACTCTTTTAGGTTTGAGATCACTGCACCGGCGCATCTGCCGGATTGGTTGGAGAGAAGTTCTACAGCCGGACTGTAGTCCAACACCTCAATATTGCTGTTCTTAACTGACTCACGCAGTACCCGCATCATCTCCAGGCCGGTGTAGTCGCGGTAATAGGCCACCCGATCGGCTGAGGTGCCACCGGCGCGACGCAGCATGATGTCACCAAATTTGTCTAGGTCAAACTGCATGCCCTGTTGTATCAGCCAGCGTATGACCTCAGGTGCATCGGACACCATGTTTGCCACCAGCTCCTTGTCGCCTTGAAAGTGACCGGCCTTGATGGTGTCCTGGTAGTGCATCTGGGGGGTGTCATCTTTCTCTACGGATGCCTGTATTCCGCCCTCTGCCATGACGGTGTTACTGTCGCCCAGGCGCAGCTTGGTCACCAGGATGACGCGGGCTCCCGCCTTGGCTGCCACCAGTGCGGCGGCGCAACCGGCGCCACCACCACCGATCACCAGGATGTCTGTCTGCCGGGTGTTGGCGCCGGCCAGATCCGCCTCGTCGATTCTGGCATCGGATTGGAGCATATCCGCCAGCTGGCTATGGCAGCGGTCGCCACGGTTGGGTCCAACCTGGAGGATGGTTGCTGCATCCTGATAGTGGTCTGGATGATACTGTTTCAGCAACTCTTCGGTGCTGAGGGTTTCAACCGCAGGTTCACGCTGCTCCATCGGTTGGTATTCATTCAGCGCTTCTTGATAGGTAATGGGCATAGCGGCTCCGGGTTAATCCTGGTCGATTTCTACTTTGAGCTCGCCCTTGCGCATGACCTCCAGGCGATTGATCAGGTTTGATGGGCGGGTGTGGAAATATGCGGTCACCCTCCGGGAAAACAGTCCCACATGGTTGGGGGAGATGTACTCGGGGCAGGCGGTCATGCAGAAGTTACACATGACGCACTCGACAAATAGCTCTCCCGCTTCCTGGAATCTACCCTTGCTGGCCAGGGCAACGCCCTCTTTCACTTGAATATCCTTGGGGCAGGACTTGTTGCAGCCGTTACAGGTACGGCAATTTATCGCCTCTGGGAATATGCGGTGAAACTGGGTCTGGACCTCCCAGGAATTTGGGATCTCCTCCAGGTTATAGGTGTGGTGGGTGGGTGTGGGGAAGACCAGGAAGTTCACTTCCATTCCCTCCTCCAGCAGGGTTTGGCAGCCCAGGGCCATGGTCACCTCGGTACTGTCGGCCCGGCGCACCATGATGCGGCAGGAGCCACATACCCCCTCCAGGCAGCCAACGCTTTGGACCCGGGGATAACCGGCATACCAGAGCGCCTGGATGGTGGAAAGAGAGGGCGGGGCCTTGATTTCCTTGCCATTAATGGTGACTGTTACTAATTGTTCTATTAAGTTGTCCATGGCGCCTATATTAGAAGTTGACGAATTGTTAATGTACTCTAGTGCCACCTGGTTAGGCAAGGCACGAGACCGAACAGTATAAGGGTATTGAGCTATCTGCCCAGTGAAAATCCAAAGCATTAAAAAACTTAAATGCTTCCATGTTTTATTATTGGATTTTATGTGTATGTTAGGGGTATTGTTAACGATCGCTTTTCTGAACGGGCAATTGATGGTATATCTCCGCGCAACAAACTTGATAACGCACTAGGGTGATGACAAATGAAACCGATGAATTTGACGGAAAAAATCTTCTCCGAACATTTAGTAGGAGGCGGGGATCTGCCACCGGCAGGTGAAGTAGTAACACTGAAGATTGATGAGGCCTTTACTCAGGATGCAACCGGCACCATGTGTATGTTGCAGCTTGAGGCGATGGGCGTAAAGAGGGTTAAACCCCTGTCAGTCAACTTTGTTGATCACTCCATGATGCAGTCCGGTTTTCGCAACCCGGATGACCATGAATACCTGCGCACCGTTTCTCAGAAGCTGGGCATTATCTTCTCGCCACCGGGAGCTGGCATCTGCCACTTTCTGAATATTGAGAACTTCGTCAAGCCCGGCATGACCGGTATCGGCGCTGACAGCCACACCGTAAACGCCGGCGGTATGGGCGCCATCTATTTTGGTGCGGGTGGTTACGACGTGGCCCTGGCCATGGCCACTGGCGAATATCGTCTGCCAATGCCGCAGGTGGTTAAGGTGAACCTCACCGGATCACTCAAGTCTGGCGTAATGGCCATGGATGTCATCTTGAAGATGCTCTCCATCGTTGGCGTCAAGGGTGGTAAGGGCAAGATCTTTGAGTATGCCGGACCAGGTGTGGCCAGTCTGTCACTGACCGAGCGCGCCACCGTCACCAACATGGGTGCAGAGATGGGTGCCTCCACCTCTATCTTCCCCAGTGACGAACGTACCCAGCAGTACCTGGAGAGCCGTAACCGCGGTGGTGATTATAAAGAGATGGGCGCCGATGAAGGCGCGGAGTATTCAGATACCGTCGATATTAATCTGGATGAGCTGGAGCCACTGATCGCCATTTACCCATCACCAGGTAACGTGGAAAAGGTATCCCAGCGTGCCGGTGACAAGATCAATCAAGTATGTGTGGGGAGCTGCACCAACAGTTCCTATGAGAATATCGCTGCCTTTGCAGAGATGCTGAAGGGTAAGCGTGTGGTGGTTGATACTCTGCTCTATCCTGGTTCGCGCGCGGTAGCCACCCAGCTGGCCAACTCCGGTTATGTGGCATCACTGTTTAATTCAGGTGTGCGTATCATGGAGAATGGTTGTGGTGCATGTATCGGCCAGGGTGGATCACCTGTCAGTAAGGGCCTGAGTCTGCGTACCTTTAACCGCAACTTTCCCAAGCGTTCTGGCACCAACGACGCGGAAGTGCATCTGGTCAGCCCACTGGTCGCAGCGGCCAGCGCCCTGACCGGTGTGATCACTATTCCAACCGAGAGCGTGGATTTTACCGACTCTCCCCAGGTTGATGACACCGCATCCTTCATAATGCCTATCCCACAGGCAGAGGCGGAGAAGGTGGAGACCATCCAGGGGCCTAACATCATGCAGCTGCCTGATTTCGATCCACTGCCAGATAGTCTGAAGGGTGAGGTGTTGCTGAAGATGGGTGACAACATCAGCACCGATGACATCCAGCCTGCCGGCATCTATTTGCCGCTGCGCTCCAATGTAAAAGAGTATGCCATGCAGGCCACCTTCAACCAGGTGGACACCAGCTTCGGTGAACGTGCTGTGACGCATCGTGATGCCGGTGGACACGGCATACTGGTGGGACGTGAGAACTATGGCCAGGGTAGCTCCCGTGAACATGCCGCACTCTGCCCACGCTGGCTGGGTGTGCGTGCCGTGGTAGTGGCTCAGTTTGCCCGTATTCACGTGGCCAATCTGGTCAACTTTGGCATAGTGCCTCTGACCTTCAAGAATGTGGAGGACTACGACAAGGTCACCCAGGGGGATAACGTCTCCATCGATGTGTCCAACCTGGAAGGTGATCTCCGCATGGAAGTAAATGGTGAGTCCATACCGCTGGTTCCAGCCTTCGAGGCTAAGGATGTGCCCGTCCTCAAGGCCGGCGGTGCTCTGCCATATTTCAAGCTGACTGACGCGGCTTGATGCTTGTAACTACAACTGCCATCTAGATTTTTTAGCTAGACCGTATTTAATCTATGGCGTGGGCTGGCGCGCCCCCAGTGCATTTGGGGGCGTGCTGTTGCCTGAAACAGACGCTGCATCAATAGTGGCTCTGATTTTCCTTCGCGCATAAGAGATCCTGTTAGACTGAATATCCCTAGTAATTTACTTGGTATCTAGTTACCCTAGGGCGCAAGCACAGGCTAACAGGAGACGCAGATGTCGATGAGGATTGGGATCCCGAAGGAAGTTCACCGCAACGAAAAGCGAGTTGCCGCAACCCCGGAGAATGTTGAATGGCTCAGGAAGCTCGGCTTTGAGGTCGTGGTGGAGGCCGGGGCGGGTGCTGCTGCTAATTTTCTGGATGATGCCTACAGGGAAGAGGGTGCGGAGGTTGTAGAAACGGCCAAGGAGATATGGGAGCAGGCGGATATCGTACTCAAGGTACGGGCCCCCGAGCCGCATCCCACGCTGGGGGTGCATGAGGCCGATCTGCTGCGCGCAGGACAGACCCTGATCAGCTTTATCTGGCCAGCTCAAAACCAGGAGCTGCTAGAGAAACTATCCCAGAGCAAGGCCACCGCCCTGGCTATGGACAGTGTGCCGCGAATCTCCAGAGCCCAGAAGCTGGACGCACTCAGCTCCATGGCAAATATTGCCGGCTACCGTGCGGTCATTGAGGCGGCAGCCAATTTTGGTCGTTTCTTCACCGGGCAAATTACCGCTGCTGGCAAGGTGCCACCGGCGAAATTTCTGATTATCGGCGCCGGTGTGGCCGGTCTCGCCGCCGTGGGTGCTGCAGGCAGTATGGGCGCAATAGTGCGCTCCTTCGATACCCGGCCCGAGGTCAAAGAACAGGTGGAGAGTATGGGGGCGGAGTTTCTGCTCCTGGATTTTGAGGAAGAGGGCAGCGGTAGCGGCGGTTACGCCAAGACCATGAGCCCGGAGTTTATCAAGGCGGAGATGGACCTGTTCGCCCGCCAGGCCATGGAGGTGGATGTCATCATAACCACCGCTCTGATCCCTGGTAAACCGGCGCCAGAACTGATCACCGAGGGCATGGTGGAGTCCATGCGCGAAGGTAGTGTGATCGTGGATCTGGCCGCTGAGCAGGGTGGTAACTGCGCCCTCACCGAGGCGGACCAGGTGGTGGTCAAACATGGCGTCACCATCATCGGCTATACCAACCTGCCCTCCCGCATGGCAGCGCAATCCAGCCAACTGTATGGAACCAATCTGCGCCATCTGCTCACCGAACTGTGCCCGGAGAAGGCTGGTCAGATCGATGTAAATATGGAGGATGAGGTAATCCGTGGCGCCACCGTGGTGAAGGAAGGTGAGATCACCTGGCCGCCACCTGCACCCAAACTGCAGGCGGCCCCACCTGCACAGAAACTGGCTACGGCTGCTCCACCACTGGTGGAACAGGAGGAGAAAAAGAGTTCTGGGCTTGGTGGCATGCTGTTATTAGCCGTGGCTGCGGTGGCCCTATATGGGCTGGGCAAGGTGGCGCCAGTAGAGTTTCTATCTCACTTCACTGTGTTCGTTCTATCCTGTTTTGTCGGTTACATGGTGATCTGGAACGTAACCCCGGCCCTGCACACCCCACTAATGAGTGTCACCAACGCCATCAGCGGCATCATTGTTATCGGAGCCCTGCTCCAGATCTCCAGCTCCAGTTGGATTGTGGTGCTGCTGGCTGCGGTGGCGATTTTGATCGCTACCATCAATGTGTTTGGTGGCTTTTTTGTAACTCAGCGCATGCTACGTATGTTCCGTAAGTAGGGGGGGTGATATGACTGAAGGCCTGCTTACAACCGCATACATCGCCGCTAGCGTTCTGTTTATTCTTGCCCTGGGTGGCCTGAGCAACCAGGAGACCGCAAGGCGAGGAAATATCTACGGTATCCTGGGTATGGCTATCGCCCTGATTGCCACCATTGCCGGGGCCCAGGTGACCAGCTACGGCATTCTGGCCGTGTGCATGGTCATAGGTGCTGCCATCGGCATCATGGTCGCGGCCCGGGTACAGATGACTGCCATGCCCGAACTGGTTGCCATCCTGCACAGTTTTGTAGGGTTGGCGGCGGTACTGGTGGGTTTTGCCAGCTACCTGGATCCGGAGTCACACTTTAAGGGGACCGAGAAGACCATCCATGACGTGGAGATCTATCTGGGGGTGTTGATCGGCGCGGTAACATTTACCGGTTCGGTCATCGCTTTTGGCAAACTCAGCGCCAGGATTACCAGCAAGCCACTATACCTGCCAGCAAGACACTGGCTGAATATTGCCTTGGGGCTGATCTGTATCTGGCTGGGTGTGGGTTTTGTGGGTGCTGAGAGTATGGGCGGTGGTCTGCTTCCATTGATTGTCATGACCCTGATCGCCTTCATCTTTGGCGTGCATATGGTGATGGCTATCGGTGGTGCCGATATGCCGGTGGTGATCTCTATGCTCAACAGCTATTCCGGCTGGGCTGCTGCGGCCACAGGTTTTATGCTATCTAACGATCTATTGATTGTGGTCGGCGCCCTGGTGGGCAGTAGTGGCGCCATTCTCTCTTACATCATGTGTACTGCCATGAACCGCAGCTTTCTCGCTGTTATCGCGGGTGGTTTCGGAACAGGTGGCGGCGCCACTGCCGCCGAGAGTGACGAGGAGCAGGGTGAGGTTGTGCCGGTCTCAGCCGAAGAGGTTGGTCTGCTGCTCAAGGATTGCAAAGAGGTGGTAATTGTCCCAGGCTATGGCATGGCGGTGGCCCAGGCGCAGCATATTGTCTATGACATTACCAAGAAGTTGCGGGACAAGGGGATCAAGGTGCGTTTTGCCATCCATCCGGTGGCAGGCCGTATGCCCGGTCACATGAACGTACTGCTGGCTGAGGCCAAGGTTCCCTATGACATCGTCCTGGAGATGGATGAAATCAATGAAGATTTTCCGCAGACTGGAGCGGTGCTGGTGATTGGCGCCAACGATATCGTGAATCCCTCGGCCCAGACCGATCCCAACAGCCCCATCGCCGGTATGCCGGTACTTGAGGTATGGAATTCTAAGACCGTTGTGGTGATGAAGCGCAGTATGGCTACAGGCTATGCAGGGGTACAGAACCCGTTGTTCTTCAAGGAAAATACACGCATGCTGTTTGGAGATGCCAAGGCCAGTGTAGACGGGATTTTGGCAACGATTTAAACGGTATCTTTACATGGAGATGTATTGAAGGCCGCTGCGGTGTAGCGGCCTTGGCCGGACATGTGTTGACTCGATAGACCAGGGTGGATCTGACCGAATTTTGCAACCCATAAGTAACAATAGGCCAAGGGGTAAGAACTTTTTATTATTCCTAGCCTGTGGTCATTTAATACTATGCATAGATCCATAAGTACTTAACCATGTATTTAAGCAGTAAGCAGAGGTGAAAGAATTATGCCAAGACCAGAGAAGCACGTTTTTGTTTGTACTCAATCCCGGCCACCAGGCCATCCGCGTGGATCCTGTACAGAGAAGGGCGCGGGTGATGTAATGGGAGAGTTTGGACAGCAGTTTGAACAAAAAGGACTCTGGGGGAAATATCTCCTGACCAGCACCGGTTGTATCGGGGCCTGTGATTCAGGTCCGGTTGTGTTGGTCTATCCCGAGGGCATTATGTACGGGGGTGTTACCAAGGCTGATGTGGCGGCGATTATCGATGAGCATCTGCTTGGAGATAAACCCGTTGAGCGCCTCAAGGTATCACCAGAGGTTTGGTAACTATGCAGATGTAGGTGAACTCTGCCGACTGTGTTGTAGTGTTCGGTAGGGTTTTGAATTAATCAATATTTTGAAATTCCGGTAGTAACGGCCATATGGCAGCTGTCCGGGTGTACTAAATAGTTAGGGGAATCCCATGACGGAAAAGAACGATCTGATCATAAGAATTGCTGGTGAGGGCGGTGAGGGCATCGTTTCCACGGGTGATTTTATTTCGGCAGCCTGTGCCCGTGCCGGTCTGGAGATCTACACCTTCAAGACCTTTCCGGCTGAGATTAAGGGTGGCTACTGTCTGTACCAGCTGCGCACCAGCGCAGAGCGGATTTATAACCAGGGCGATACATTTGATGTATTTGTTGCCTACAATGGTGAGGCCTACGAGCTCAACAAACATCTGCTGAAGCCAGGTACTGCCTTTGTATACGATGGCCCGGGCGGTGATTTTGAGCCGGAGATTCCAGAGGGTGTGACTGCGTATGCTATCCCCATGTCCAAGACCGCCAAGGCGCTGGGTTCCTATCGCTCCAAGAACATGGTGGCCTTGGGCGCTCTGTCGGTGCTGTTCAACATTCCAGAAAACACCCTGATCGAGGTGCTGACCGACAAGTTCAAGCCCAAAGGTGAGGATATCCTGGAGTTCAACCTCAAGGCCTTTGCAGAGGGCAAGACGTTGGCGGCCGAGCATGAGAAGACCGACAGCTATCGTGTGGCCAATGCCACAGAACCCAAGGATGTGATCCTGATCGCCGGTAACGAGGCGGTAGGAATGGGAGCCATACTTGGCAAGCTGGATTTCTTTTCCGCCTATCCGCTGACCCCAGCTACCGAAGTGGCCAAGTATGTGGCCAAGCAGATCCCTAAGACTGGCGGAACCCTGATTCAGGCCGAGGATGAGATTGCTTCTATCTCCCAGGTGATGGGTGCTTCCTATGCCGGCAAGCGTTCCATGACCGCCACCTCTGGTCCAGGTCTGGCGCTGATGAGTGAGATGATCGGCATGAGTACCATGGCCGAGCTGCCTGCTTTGATCGTGGACGTGCAGCGTGGCGGACCATCCACCGGCCTGCCCACCAAGCATGAGCAGTCAGATCTGTTTCTGGCCATCCATGGTGGCCATGGTGACTCCCCGCGTATTGTGCTGTCGGTAGAGGATGTGAACGACTGCGTCAACATGACGGTGGCGGCCCTGAATATGACCGAGAAGTACCAGGCACCGGTGGTCATGCTGTCTGACGGCTCCCTGGCCTTCTCCACCCAGACCATTCCAACACCTGATCCCTCCAGCTTTGAAATAGTGGAGCGTACCCGTTGGGACGGCGAGGGCGAGTATATGCGCTATCGCAAGACCGATAACCTGATCTCGCCCATGGTGGATCCAGGTACCCCGGGTGGTGAGCACGTGGCTGCCAGTCTGGAACACTCCGAGACCGGCGCACCCATGTACACCCCTGAGAATCACGAGGCCAACGCTTATAAGCGGTTCAACAAGATCAAGGCGATCATCGACGAGTACCCACCGGCCGAGATTGACGGCAACGATGGTGATGCGGATATAGGCATCATCGCCTGGGGCAGTACCATCGGTGTGGTGCGTGAGGCGGTGGCCCGCCTCGTGGCTGAGGGCAAGAAGGTCAAGGCTCTGTATCCCAAGCTGATGTATCCGATGCCGGTGGATCAGTATGAGGCCTTTGCCGCCAACTGTAAGCAGATCCTGGTACCAGAGGTTAATTACCAGGGCCAGCTATCCCATTTCATTCGGGCTGAGACCTCCATCAAGCCCATCCCATATACCATCTGCGGCGGTCTTCCATTCACCCCCGCTATGATTGTCGACAAGGTTAAGGAGATCAGCTAATGGTTGCAGCACTTTTGAACAAGGTTGAAATGAAACCTAAGGAGTACAAGTCTGAGATCAAGCCGGTCTGGTGTCCGGGTTGTGGCCATCACGGTGTGCTGGCTAGCGTCTATCGCGCCATCTCTGAGCTGGGCATTGCGCCGTCAGATTTCATTAACATATCCGGTATCGGCTGCTCTTCACGCCTGCCGTACTTCGTGAAGTCGTACAAGATGCACACCCTGCACGGTCGTGCAGGCGCGGTTGCCACCGGCACCCAGCTGGCCCGCCCTGATCTGCCGGTTGTGATTACCGGTGGTGATGGTGACGGTTTCTCCATTGGTGGCGGCCACATGCCGCACATGGCGCGTAAGAACGTCAATATGAGCTACGTGCTGATGGACAACGGTATCTACGGTCTTACCAAGGGGCAGGTGTCGCCTACCTCTCGTCGTGAGATGAAGGCCTACACAACGCCATATGGTGGTGTGGAAGAGCCCATGGACCCGATCATGTACATGCTCACTTACGGCGCCACCTACGTGGCCCAGGCCTTCGCCGGTAATCCCAAGATGTGTGCCGCCCTGATCAAGGGCGCCATTGAGCACAAGGGCTTTGCCTATGTGAATATCTTCTCCCAGTGCCCCACCTTCAATAAGATCGATACTGCCAAGTTCTACCGCGGTATCGTGGAAGAGGTGCCAGAGGATCACGATCTGTCCGATATCGAGGCGGCGATGCATCTTGCCAATCGTCCGGAAGGTAAGGCCCCTGTGGGTCTGATCTACAAGACGGAGCGTGAGACCCTGGATGAGGCCATGGCTGGTCTGGTGCGGAAGGTAGGTGGTAAGCCAGACTACGATCTGGGCAAGATCATAGACGAAAACCGTCCCTGATTACTATGGATGACCAACTGGAGCGTTTTGAGGATCGTGAGAGCCTCCTGAGCGCCAGAGGGAAGGATGGGGCCCTGGTCGATGCAGATATTTCGTTTCTGGATCTGCACGGCCTGGACCTCTCCGGACTGGACCTCTCGAGCGCTCTCCTTACGGGGAGCGATCTGAGAGGTGCCAACCTTGAGGGTTGCAAGTTGGATTCAGCCTTTGCCCAGGATGCAGAGATGGATGGGGCCTGCTTTCGGGGTGTTAGTTTCAGGGGTGGCGTGTTCCAGCGTATCTCACTCTCTGGGGTGGATTTCAGTGGCTCTGATCTGTCCGAGACCAAGATTTACCTGTGTAATCTGCAGGACACGCGCTTTTCCAAGGTGAATCTGGTTGAGGCCGAGATGCTGGGCTGCGATCTAAGTCGGTCCCAGCTTGAATTCAGCAATCTGCAGGGTGTGATTATGCGAGAGTCCGAGTTGGACGGTGCGGAATTCAATTCGTGTAACCTGCGCAATGTGGATCTACGAAAAACAACCCTACACTCAGCAAAGTTTGAGTCGGTTACGGTGGAAGGCGCCATTTTTTATGGCAAACCACCCTGGGAAGGCGCGAGTCTGGATGTGGACTGGGAGACCATCACCCTCTCCTTTGATGGAGAGTGATTCTGCGCCTTAGTTATTGAATTTTTTGATAAATTATTATATTAATCAATTCAAATAAATCCCCTATAGCATTTTCTTATAAGGCGATTAGATATAAGAGTTTGACTGTGTCGCCTGGAATCAGTTCACTTACTGGCTCTGAGCGATTCTTCTCCCGAGCATTTTTTTTGCCGGAGGGGCTGTAAAAAGGTTAATTAATTTATTAATATCTACTAACATATCTTAAATTTTGGCAGGACCCTGCTTTTTGGCAGGTGTGTGAGTCTCTATAAAGAACCTGGAGTGGAAAAAATGAGTGATACCAATCTGACATTTAGGCGCTATGAAGACGGTGACCACGAGCATGTATCGTGGGATGAAGATATCGTCAGCTCCGGCGAATCATATATCTGCCCGACCTATATACAGCGTACACCACCCTGTCAGAGCGCATGTCCATCTGGTCATGATATCCGTGGCTGGTTGTCTATCGTACGCGGCCTGGACAAGCCACCCGAGGGTATGGCCTGGGAAGAGTACGCTTTCCACCGTATGACCATGTCCAATCCGTTTCCATCCATCATGGGTCGTGTATGCCCTGCCCCATGTCAGGACGGCTGTAACCGCAATGATGTGGATGAGTATGTTGGTATCAACTCCATCGAACAGTACATTGGTGACTGGGCTCGCGAGAATGACATCAAGTTTGGCGCACCAGGCGCTGACACTGGCAAGAAGGTCGCCATCGTCGGCGGTGGTCCCGCTGGTCTTGCTGCAGCCTACTTCCTGCGCAAACGCGGCCACGGAGCCACAATTTTTGAAGAGTATAAGGCCCTGGGCGGCATGATGCGCTTCGGTCTTCCAGAGTACCGCGTACCACGCACCATCCTGGACCAAGAGACCCAGCGTATTTTGGATCTGGGTGTTGAGGTGAAGCTGAATACCCGTGTCGGCACAGACGTTGCCGTTGAAGACCTGGAGAAAGAGTACGATGCTATCTTCTGGGGTGTAGGCTGCATCAAGGGTAAGGACCTACGTGTTCCAGGTTTCGATGCTCCAAATGCTGTTGACGGTATGACCTTCCTGCGGGCATTTAATGACGGTAGTCTGCAGTACCTCTCCGGACGCATCCTGGTGATCGGTGGTGGTGATACCGCCATGGACGTTGTAGCTGCTTCCAAGCGACTGGGAAATATTGCAGATGTAGACGAAGCAAACCGTCCAGAAAATGTTTTGGCAGGCAAGGTATCCCATAATGAGACCGATGCAGCCAAGCGTGAAGATTCGGATTGTTGGTTAGTCTATCGTCGCCCGATTGAAAAAGCCCCATGTACCACTCACGAACTGGAGGCCAGTATCGCTGAGGGTGTAGAGGTCCACGACAGCTTGGCGCCGCTGGAAGTTATGCTGGACGATCAGGGTCGCGCCAGAGCTCTGAAAGTGCAACCGGTTGATTGGTCTACCGGCAAAATGGTCGACAACGGCGAACCATTTGAGATTGAGTGCACCATGATCGTTGGAGCCACCGGCCAGACCGGCGACTTCTCCGGTATTGACGGTGTAGCAAATGAGTGGAATCAGATCGACGCTGAGAAGAATATGCAGGTGAAAGGTAGGCCTGGACACTTCGCTGGTGGTGATACGGTGGATCCACATCTGCTTACCACCGCTATTGGCCATGCCTCAATCGCGGTCGAGGGTATTGAGCAGTATATGCAGGGTGAAGAGGTTTCAGACCGGCCTAAGGTGGATGCCCATCACTTTGAGTTGCTGAAAGAGCTGGATCTTAAAGGGCTCTCTCCTGAAGAGTACACTCAGGGCGAGACCTGGGGTAGCGATACATCCAAGTTTGCGGTTCATAACTTCGATGATCGCGCCAGTGCTGAGGTGATTAAGTCCGAAGAGCTGTTCAAGGCCCACTTCGCGCACGAGCCAATTAATGAAAGGGCAGAGACCGATATCAACTCGGATAATGTATTGGCCAACATGCAGGAGCGCTTTACCGGTCTGGAAGAGGAAGCTGCACAGAAAGAGGCCGGTCGTTGCATGAGCTGTGGCATGTGCTTCGAGTGCGACAACTGCGTGATCTACTGTCCTCAGGATGCGGTGATCCGCGTCAAGAAGGATCAGAAGGCCATGGGTCGTTATGTAGAGACTGACTACGCACTCTGCGTAGGTTGCCATATCTGTAAAGAGGTTTGTCCTACCGGTTACATCGAGATGGGCTTGGGCTTCGCCTAAGCTGCTCGCTTGCTATACCTGAAGAGGCTGACTCCGGATTTCGGGGTCGGCCTTTTTTCTTGTCAGGCGAAAGCTATCTGTTGAAATGATTGGCTATAATAAGCGCCGATTAGACGCTTGCTCCCGATGCAAGCGTGATTATATAGATGCAATTCCAGCCCACCTGCCAACCGGTGTGATGGCAAATTAATATTTCAAAATTGGCGATGGATAAAATGTCTGAATTCAGAGATGTAGTAGTGGTAAAAGAGGCCAACGTTTACTTTGATGGCAAGGTAAACAGCCGTAGCGTAAAGTTTAGTGATGGCTCCAGCAAGACCTTGGGGTTTATGCTACCTGGGGAGTATCGGTTTAATACTGCTGCTGCGGAGGTGATGGAGATCATGTCTGGAGACGCTGCGGTGCTGTTGCCAGGCGGTGATGACTGGGTAGTGAGTGATCAAGGGTGGCGAATCGTTTGAGGTGGCTGCTAATTCCGCCTTTACCATAAAGGCGCTGACACCGACCGACTACTGTTGCTCGTTTATTAAATAGTTGCCGGGTTAATCATGTGAAACTGCTGCTACTACTCTTCTCCTTGTATATCTTGATGCTGGGCTATGTGTATTTTGCCCAGCGCGCCTTTATCTATTTTCCTGAACATACCCGCCCCGCAAGCGTCCCTCCCAATTATGAGTTTAAAAATGAGGGTGTGCTGCTGAAAGGCTGGGTGGTGAATCAAAAGGGCAGGGATGCCATTGTGTACTTTGGTGGCAATGGGGAGAGCCTGGAGTACAACCTACCCCTGTTTAAGAAGATTTTTCCTGACAGGGCCGTGTATATGGTCTCCTACCGGGGTTATGGGGATAGTGCGGGGGAGCCGTCAGAGAGGAACATATACTCTGATGCCCTGGCCCTGTATGACCGGGTTCACAACCAGCACGCTTTGGTTTCAATCATTGGCCGCAGCCTGGGCAGTAGTGTGGCCACCTACCTTGCGTCGAAAAGACCTACTCATCGACTTGCACTGGTAACCCCCTTCGCCAGCCTGGAGGGTCTGGCCAGTCAACAGTTTGCGGTTTTTCCGGTTAAATTGTTGTTGCAGGACAAGTACCACTCCGCAGCGCGTGTGCCAAAGATTAGCGCCAGGACCTTGATTCTATATGCTGAAGATGACGCCATTATTCCCTACTCCAGTACCCAGGCCCTGATCTCAGCCTTTCCCGCAAGTCAGTTGGAGTCAAAAAAGATAGCTGGTGCAGGCCATAACTCCATATCTGGTTTTGCTGAGTATGAAAAATGGTTGCGGGAATTTTTCTATCAAAGGGACTAGTATGCTTGTCAGATATCCTCTTTTCCCCAAGAACCTGACAACGCGGGACAAAATTGATAGATGATAAATCATAAACTGGTACTCCCTGGGCACCTTAACCACTATGGATTTCTGTTTGGCGGCAATCTGCTGCGGTGGGCCGATGAGTTTGCCTGGATTGCCACTACCCTGGATTATCCGAAGTGCAACTTTGTCACCATTGGAATGGATAAGGTCAGATTCCTGAAGAGTGTAACGGAGGGTACGATTCTGGAGGTGGTGGCAGAGAAGATGAAAGAGGGGAACACTACGGTCAGGTATATGGTGAAGGTATTCCGCCTGCACTCTGAGATCGACTCTGACCTGATATTTACCGCCGAGGTCACCTTTATCAGAATTGATGAGAATGGCGAGAAGATGCCACTACCGGTGTAGCGGTTTGGTCCACCTGTGTTCTGAACTATGGTTCCCGTCTTAAGACCTCAATCTTGCCTATCCTGCTGGTGTGCAGGTGTACGGTCATTTTCCCGCTATACAGCATCTGCTCCACATTAATGGTGTGATTCTTGATAGAGACCAACACCCCCTGTTTGGGTCTGTCATTGTCCAATGTGTAGATACGTACCCTGTGGAGTAGATAATCGGCTAGATTTGAAGCGTCTGTCTCGATATAGCGCAATTTTGGACGAGATTTGGGGGCCGGTTTTAACCGGGTTATCTCGGCCTCGTCCATGACCTCGGGTCGGGCTTGCTTTTCCCTGGATGCAGGGTTGGCCCTGTGAGGTTGCCCTTTAGATTGGGTTGAAAAGCTAAGATCCGTAACCGGTTTATTGTTGTGGCTCACAGTTATCCCCAACAGGTCGACTAGGTCGCTGGTTCTGTATGCGGATAGTTTGCTGGGGTCGATCCCGGATGATGGGTTTGCCGTAATCTTCAGTTCGCCGGCATTGGTGACCAGCTGTTTGAACAGGTCAGTCAGTCCGGGGCCTGGTACAAAGCCAAGGGTTTTTAGATAGTGTTTGGCCGGTTGGGAAACCAGCGCATCTATGAATTGATCCGGGCTTTGTCCTGAATTTCCTGCACAAAGAGTTACCATCTGTTTCGTATAACCAGGTTCAATATTACGTACCAGATGCAGCTGTTCAAAAGCTGGCATTCGGCCAACCCCGATAACTCCCGCAACCGTGAGCCCGCTAAGACTGAAATTTAGAGAGGAGGACTCAACTCCCGAGAGTTCGTAGTCGATGGCGAGACGCACCTCGCCCGTTTCCTGGTCATAGTTGTAGCCCACGCCCCCATTGATGGTAAGCCCAGGAAACCCCAGATCCTTCAGGCCGGAGGCCGTGAGGATACCGGCCAGAGAGCAGCTGTCCACCTTATGCTTCCAGATAGGGGTTGCATTGGCGCCGAGACGGGCTCCGATGTTGGAGAGGAACGAGCTGGAAATGGCGCTCTCCAATTGGTGAACGGTTACGGCCATTTGTGCTGGTGGCTTATCCTGTTTGAAACCCTGCGCCAGTTCAAACAGGAATCTGGGGCCGTTGCCGCTTATTTCCAACTGCTGAATGCTGATCTCGTCATAACTTCCGGTGGGTGTTAGCAGAACCCGATCTATGAAGATCCTGCCGTTCAGGTCGGAACCGATTCCACTATATTGGATTTGCAGAAAGGGGGCTGCCATCTGGATCATTTTGTCCAGATCAGTTTTTACCTTGTAGTGGATGTATCCCTTTGCCCCAACATAGGCCAGGGCTGCTACTACTATAGGTATGCTTATTAGCATCCTGATTTTCACGTTGCTCTCCTGCTCATCTGTTAAAGTTAGTTGGAGTCACGCTTGGTTGCAACCGTGATTATGTTGTTGCCTAGGTGCTTTAGTTGGATTGAACCGGTGAAGGTGGCTTTTTGTGCCAAAAGGGCTGCATCTGTAAAGGGGAAATTTTAACCCTTTTCCCAAATACCCTCTAATGATTTTTTGCAGCAGCTTTTTAGCTGATTGATCTGGGCTGAGTGTCGAATTGTGTGGAGGATAGCAAAACTGCTGCAGGGAAGTTACCGCATGGATAGTGGAGTCATGCTAGAGTTGTGACAGCGGGTGTGGTGTTCTCTGGAGGCGCAGTTGGCGCCGGGTGCCACATCTGAAGCAAGCAAACTTTTCTCCCTCAATGGAATAAATAATAGCAGATTATGGGTAATGATCTCTATTCAGAGAATCAGCAGCTACACCGCCATCTTAAAGCATTTTTAAGTCAGGCGCGCACCAATGAGCAAAAGATGCACCGCTTTCAGGGGCAGGAGCTACAGCTTATCCGGCTCAACTCCTTGGTGCAGCTGGTCAATACAATTATCTATGATTACCGTACGGCGTTTGAGCTGGATGTGGTGACCTTAACCCTGGTGGACCCCTCCTATGAACTGCAACATATCATGGAGGATGAAGGGGTGGTGCTTGGTGACCACCCGGAGCTGGCCTTTGTCTCTTCAGTGGATGCGTTGGATGATTTTTATGGTGTGACTGCCGAACCACAACTGGGGATTTATCATGCAGAGCTGCACGGTTTCCTGTTTTCGAAGGTAAAAATAACGCCGGGTAGTGTGGCGTTGATGCCACTCATTCGCTATGACGAACTCATCGGCAGCCTGAATCTGGGCTGTGTTAAACCAGAGCGATTTGTGGAGGGCTCCGCAACAGATTTCCTGCAACGCCTCTCGGCAGTGGTGGCCATCTGTCTGGAGAATGCCGCCAACCATGAGCGACTTAAGCGTGTTGGGCTGACTGACTTCCTCACCGGAATAAACAACCGCCGTTTCTTTGACCAGCGTTTGAGTGAAGAGATTATGCGCGCCCAGCGTAAGGAGAGCCTGCTGGGCTGTCTGCTGCTGGATATCGATAACTTCAAGCGGGTGAACGATACTTGTGGTCACCGTGTAGGTGACAAGGTGCTCAAGCAGATATCCTCCCTGACCAAACAGCAGTTGCGCGCCACCGATGTACTGGCCCGCTTTGGTGGTGAGGAGTTTTCGGTGCTGCTGATCGATAGTGATGAGAACGTTACCATGGAGATCGCACAGCGTATTCGCAGTGCTATTGCCGAATTAAGCATTGCGCTGGATGACGGGCGCGAGGTGCGGGTAACGGTCTCAATTGGTGTCTCACTGTACAGCGCCGGAGAGAAAGACACCGGTTCCTTAGAATTTGCCGAAGAGCTGGTTGATCGTGCTGATCAGGCGCTCTACCGGGCTAAAACCAGCGGTAAAAATCGTGTGGTCTGTTTTGGAGGCGAATAAAAAGGCCGATCTGCGTTTCCACAGATCGACCCTGTTCCGGTAAACCAATCGGGATTAGTTGAGCCCGATGGCCTCCATGTGGCTACGGAAGGCCAGCTCTCTGCTATCAGCAGCCACACCACCCAGCTTTGGGGCCAGATCGGTGTTGATCAGACGATCGCCATTGAGGCTGGTGAGTGCTGCCAGTTCACTGACCTCAGCGGCCAGGGCGGAACGAACACCCTCCAGATCGGCCAACTCGGCACTGTCGCTCAAGGCGGCGATAGTGCTGAGGCCTGCCTTGTCATCCGGGTTCTGCATGGAGCCATGCAGGATGGCGAGGGCGCCATCACGGTTGAGCAGGGCGCCATCGATGGTCAGTGGATCGGCCACCGGTAGCAGCTGATCCGCCTCTGGTGTAGCGCCAGGAGTGGTCAGGGCGATAATGCTGGCCTTGCCGGCCTGATCACGGCTGATACCGGATCCCACAGAGAGGATGCAGTCAGCATCTGTGCCTTCCAGTGCAGTAGCGCCAAGACGTTGTAGCAGGGCCAGGTTGGCTTCGCCAGAGATCTTGGTGTTGCTTACAGCTTCAGCAGCAGTGCCAGCCAGGTAGTTCAGGGATGCACCCTGCGCCTTGGCCAGTTGGGCTGAGGCGTAGATCTGCTCCACGGTGAGACGTGGTGACACTACCACCGTCTTGTTTGCTGCCGCAGCCAGAGTCTGCCTGGCCTGGTCGATATCGGCCGCAACTGCACCCTGGGCCAGCAGCTGATAGCTGAAGCGGCCTTCGGCGCAGATCACGGCGCCGTTGACCGGGTCGTTGTTGATACTCTGGACCTTTACCACCCGACCCTCGTTGGTATGGACGTTGATGCCGCAGCCACGATCGCAGGCGGTACAGGTGCTGCTCTTGGTGAGCCAAGTCCAGGGACCGGCTTCTTTGCTGGTGTTGGGGGTGATGGCGCCGGTGGGGCACACATCGGTACACATACCGCAGGCGTCACAGCCGGCATCCTGCAGTGGATCGTCGAAGTTGGGTCCGATCCTGGTGCCAAAACCACGCTGGATAAAGGCCAGGGCGGAGACATTACGTACCTCGGTACAGATGCGTACACAGCTGGCGCAGGTGATGCACTTGTCGGCCTCGATGCGGATCAGCGGGTGGCGATTGTCTACCACATAGTCCCGTTTCTCGCCGGCCAGAGGTTTTTCGCTGGCATTGTATTCGGTGGAGTAATCACGCAGATCGCAATCAAATCTGGCTGCGCAACCGCACTCTATACAGCGGGTGGCCTCGGCGATAGCCTTTACGTTGTCCAGACCCACATTGATGGGATTGTAACCACCGTTGGCCATACGTACATCGGCTGGGTGGGTGCTCTCCAGGGCCCGCTTTTTGTGCTCGAAACGGGGTGAAAAGTCATCACTGTTGAGGTCTTCCAGGCGTCCACGACTAATGGCGTAGGGCTTGGTTAGCACCACCGGCGAACCGGCCACATAAAGATCGATTGCCTGGGCGGCAGTGCGGCCTTCAGCAATGGCGCGGATCAGGATGTCTGGACCAAAGGCGCAGTCGCCAGCGGCAAACACGCCATCGATATTGGTAGCCTGATTGGTCTCGTCATAGACGAAGGTGTTCCACCTGGTGGTCTCTGGTGCCTCGGCTTCATTCTCGATGCAGGACATGTCCGGTTCCTGGCCGATGGCTGGGATGATGGTGTCGAACTCCATCACCTCTTCGCTGCCTTCGATGGGCACCGGGCGACGGCGTCCGGAATCATCCGGTTCACCCAGTTCCATGGTAATTACTTCCATACCATTGGCGCGACCGTTCTCGTCCAGTGTCACCTTGGTGGGGGCGGTGAGAAAACGCACATCGACGCCCTCTTCAATGGTCTCTTCCTGCTCGATAGGCAGGGCAGGCATCTCGGCCTGGGTACGACGATACAGCAGGGTTACATCGGCGCCGAGACGACGGGATACACGGGCGCAGTCCATGGCGGTGTCACCACCACCGATAACCGCTACCTTCTTGCCCACATCGGTGATGTTGCCTAGAACCACCTCGCGCAAGAAGTCTACGCCGCCAATGCAGCCGTCGGCGTTCTCGTTGTCCACCCGCATCGGCTTGGGCTTGTGCGCACCAGTGGCCAGCAGTACAGCGCCAAAACCCTGCTCTTTAAGCTCGGCTATGGTGAAGTCTGTTCCCAGGCGCTGGTTGTGGTTGACCTTGACCCCCAGATCGATGATGGCCTTGATCTCCTTGTCCATCAGATCCCATGGCATACGGAAACGAGGGATGCCGTAACGGGCCATACCGCCCAGCTCGGGCAGGGCCTCAAAGATCTCCACCGCATGTCCCATCTGACGCAGATAGAAGGCGGCTGAGAGCCCGGCAGGTCCACCACCTACAATGGCTACACGTTTACCGGTATCGGCACCGGCAGTCTGCAGGAAGGGCCCACTCTCCAGGTCGTGTTCGGAGGCAAAACGCTTCAGTGGGTTGATGGCCACTGGCTCGTCTACCAGATCACGCCTACACTGGGATTCGCATGGGTGTGGGCAGATACGGCCACAGACTACAGGCAGTGGGTTGCGTTCCTTGATCAGGCGTACCGCAGCGTCCGGATCATCATTGGCCAGATGGGCGATGTAGCCCTGAATGTCAATATTGGCGGGACAGGTGGCCTCACAGGGGGCCACGCAGTCACCAGCGTGGTCTGAGAGCAGCAGGTCCAGGGCCATCTTGCGGCTCTTGGTTACACGCTCATTATCGGTCTGTATCACCATGCCAGGGGCTACCTGGGTGGAGCAGGCCGGGACCAGTCCGCGCGCCTTCTCCACATCCACCACGCACAGGAAGCAGGAGGCGAAAGGTTTCAGCCGGTCGTCATGGCAGAAGGTTGGTATATGTATGCCTTCGGATTCGGCGGCCTCACGGATAGTGGTGCCGGCCTTTACCTGAATCTCTTGGCCATTAAGGGTAATGGAAGTCTTGTCACTCATTACTAATCCTCTTTAATTCTCTGTACTGGATCATGCAGCGATGATGGCGTCGGTGTTACATACCTCAACACACATTCCGCAGTTGATGCAGACCTCCTGATCAATGATCCAGGTCTCGCCTTTCTTCTTCTCGCCAGTGATGCAGTTAACCGGGCAGTAACGTTCGCAGATGGTGCAACCGTTACAGTCATCATTGATGATGGTATGGGTGATAAGACCCTTACATACACCTGCCGGGCAGCGCTGCTCCTTCACGTGGGCCTCATACTCCTCGCGGAAATATTTGAGGGTGGTGAGAACCGGATTGGGTGCGGTCTGACCCAGGCCACAGAGACTGGCCTGCTTGACTCCTTCTGCCAGCTCCTCCAGGGTGTCGATATCCTCCATGCTGGCTTCACCGTCGCAGATCTTGGTCAGGATCTCCTTCATGCGCAGGGTGCCGATGCGGCAGAAGGTACACTTGCCGCAGGACTCAATCTGGGTGAAATCGAGGAAGAATTTGGCCAGGTCCACCATGCAGGACTTTTCGTCCATTACCACGATACCGCCTGAGCCCATAATGGCGCCGGTGGCATTGATGGAGGCGTACTCAATCTTGGTATCGAACAGGGACGCCGGTACACAGCCGCCACTGGGTCCGCCCAACTGTACCGCTTTCAACGGTTTGTCGGTGGAGGAGCCGCCGCCGATGTCATACAGCATCTCATGCAGGGTCATACCCATGGGGATCTCTACCAGACCGCCGCGTTTGATGGTGCCGGCCAGGGCGAACACCTTGGTGCCCCGACTGTCTTCGGTACCGATGGCGGCATAGGCCGCACCACCGTTGTCGATGATCCAGGGCAGGTTGGAGAGGGTCTCCACGTTGTTGATGATTGTTGGCTTGCCGAACAGGCCCTTGATGGCCGGGAAAGGGGGGCGAATGCGTGGCATGCCGCGCTCACCTTCCACTGAGGCAATCAGTGCGGTCTCTTCACCGCATACAAAGGCGCCGGCGCCCTGCTTGATTTTGAGATCGAAGCAGAAGTCGCTGCCCAGGATGTTGTCGCCTAGGTAACCTGCAGCCAGAGCGTCTTCAATCGCCAGGCCGAAGTTTTTCACCGCCAGAGGGTACTCGGCACGGATATAGGCGTACCCGCCGCTGGCACCGATGGCATAGGCTGCAATCAGCATACCCTCGAGGATGTTGTGGGGGTCGCCTTCGAGCAGGGAGCGGTCCATAAATGCGCCGGGGTCACCCTCGTCACCGTTACAGATCAGATATTTTTTATCGCCCTCAGCGCCACGGGCAAAGGTCCACTTGGTGGCGGTTGGGAAGCCCGCGCCGCCGCGACCACGGATGCCGGAAATCTTGACCTCTTCGATCACCTGTTCCGAGGTCATACCGGTCTTGATGATCTTTTCGATGGCACTGTAGCCACCACGCGCCCGATATTGCTCCATATCGGTGGGGTCAATGGTGCCCACGTTACGCAGGGCCAGACGGGTCTGACGGGTCAGGTACTGACCGCCCTCCAGATCTGGGCTACCGGTGGTGGAGAGCAGCATCTCTTCTGGCAGTTCATCCTCGCCTCTATGGAACTTGAGGATCTTGGTAACGCCTTTTTTATCCACGTTGCCATACATATGAGAGTTGCCGTCGGCATCTTTTACTTCCACCATTACTTCGGCGTGGCACATACCCACGCAGCCAACGGTGCGGATGGTTGCGTCCGGGGCGTTCTTTTTGAACAGGCCCATAATCTCGGTAGAACCTGACGCACGGCCACAGGTACCTTCGCCAACGATAATCTCTAGATTGCTGTCACTCATGACCGGGCCTCCTCACTACTGTTCTCCTGGGCGGCGCTAGCTACTTTCTTTTTCTTACCGCTAGTGTCGCCAGGCAGATCTTCCTTACAGCCTTTGGCGTGTTTCTTTACCACGCGCTGGGCGTCTGCTCCGGTCAGGTTGCCAATGATCACATCATCGATGACCAGGGCCGGGGCGATACTGCAGCAACCCACACAGGCTACGTCTTCCACGGTGTAGCTACCGTTGGAAGCGGTGTCCTCTTCCTCATCCGTAATGTCGAGGATGTGGTTGATGGATGTATTGAGACGGTCGGCTCCACGCACATGGCAGGCAGTACCGTGACACACCTTAACCAGATGACGGCCCACCGGGCGCATACGAAACTGGGCGTAGAAGGTGGCAACGCCGAATAACTGGCTGGCGTTGATATCGGAGTTGGCGATCACCATGTCCATGGCGTCACGGGGCAGATAGCCATATTCGCCCTGGATGGCCTGTAACAGAGGTACGGCAGCGGGTACGCCACCGCCGATCTCTTCAATCCATTTGTTGACCAGCTCTGGGTCTACTGTTGCTTCCAGTGTTTGATTGCTCACGCTGGGCCCTCCTTCAAGAGCTAAGGTGCTTTGGATAAGGGGTAAAAAACGGAAAGTTCTGCGATGTCCGGTCAGCCGTCTGTGCTTCAGGGGCTGAAACCAGAAAATGGACGCTTCCTATGTTCTCCGATGTATTACCATATTCTACATTAGCAGTACATAATACTTAAATTTTGGTGCATCACTCAAGTCTAATCGTAC